>CAMSMU010000032.1 GCA_947061115.1 uncultured Clostridium sp. | reverse complement strand
CCCTAGTTTCTTCAAATTTTAACACTGACTTACTAGCTCCAATAAATGCTAAAAAATTAGATATTTCTTGTCCATCTTTTATATATATTATATAATTCTTTTCTCTCTTTAATATTTTACTTGATATTTCAAATTGTTCTAATATCCCTTTTATCTTTTTAGCATTTTCTACATTCGCAAAAACTATTTCTAGATGGTATTTATTTTGAGGATTAGTAATAGAACCAGCACCCATAAAACTTCCTCTTACAAGTGCTTTTGCCTCTTCTATATCTTTTATATTTTGATCTATTTTAATTTCTTTTTTAGTAGTAATGCAAAATTTATTTCCTTGCATTTCTATTTTAAAATTTTCTATTCCTGTATTACTTAAAAGTTTACTGAATCTATTAATATTATATTCACTTTCTGTAACAAATTTATTTGATGAACTTGTAAGTAAATATCCTTGTAACTCATATTTTATAATATGTTTATTAGCTAAGTTATTAATTTTACTAAGTTCTTTTTTTACTTCTCCTGAAAACGATTCCATATTATTACCCTATCCTTACCACAATAGTCTTTTAAACACGTTCCATTTTTAAATATTTCTAATACTTCATTTTTTTGGTCATATCCAATTTCTAACATTAATGTTCCATTTGGATTTAAATATTTTTCTATATTTTCATATATTATTTTATAATATTTCAGCCCATCTCTTCCTCCATCTAATGCTAAATGTGGCTCCTCTTGTACGTCAGGTGGTAGCTTATTTATTACGTTTGTTTTTATGTATGGAGGATTTGATACTATTAAATCGAATTTTCCTGTTATATTTTCAAACATATTTGAATGAATAAATTTTACATCTACTTTATTTTCTTTAGCATTTTTTTCTGCTATTTCTAAGGCTTTTTTACTAATGTCTGTGCCTACAACTTCTGCATCTTTTACATACTTTTTTATTGATATTGCAATTGCTCCGCTTCCTGTACAAAGATCTAAAACTTTACATGATTTATTTCTTTGTAAATATTCTATTGCATTTTGTACTAATATTTCTGTATCTTGCTGAGGTATCAAAACATTTTTATCCACATAAAATTTCAATTTCATAAATTCTTGATTATTAGTTATGTATTGAACTGGAAAACCTTTATATACTTTTTCTACTAGTTCTAAATATATATTTTGTTTTTCTTCTTCAAGTTCATTTTCTGAATTCAAAATTAAATAATTATTATCTACATTTAATACATGTTTCATTAATATTTTTGCGTCAATATATTCTATTTTTTCTTTTGCATCATCTATTGCTTGCTTTATTATCATATTTTTTATCCTTTATTCTACTCTTACAAATTTCACTATATTTGTATTTTCTATATTCTTTATAATTTTTCCATCATATATACTTGTCTCTCCAAAAGTATCTTCTATTGGTATATCTACATATACTGTAGCTACATATTTTTGATCATAATAATTTATAATTGTGACCTTAAATGAAAGAGTACATTTTATTTTACTAAGGAGTATCCCTCCTTTTTTTAGTAAACTTCCATCATATATCAATGGATTATTAATATCTGAAATTTTTGTTTCTTCTTTCATATTAAAATTTACATATTCTAATATAATTGGATTTTGACAATTACTGTATAGTTCTGGCTTAGAATAGTCTACATTTCCTGAATTAATTATTTTATATTCTGTTTTATCTTTTATCTCATTTTCTTCTATTATATCTAATTTAGCAAAGTCATTTATATTTTTATAATATAGCTTTGGATTACCTGATTCTAAATTATTGAATCTTACATCATCAATTGTTAGTTCCTTTATTGTATTTTCATATGTTATACCTTCTTCGTCTCTGTTATTAATATATAACGCTATATCTGTAAATTGGTATATATCTAAATCCCAAATTGGTTTATTTGTTTCTTTACTTTTTGCATCTGCACTGCTATATAAATAAATTCTATCAATACTAAAAACTTTTTTTGAGTTTATTTTTGATATTTCTGCTATACTTTCTGCAAATTCTTTATTTATTAATGATATTTTTATTATATATATTATTGATGTTACACATAAAATTAGTAAGGTAATTGTTATTATAAATTTAGTAAAAAATCTCTTGTTTCTTTCCTTATCTGTATTTTCTATAATTAACGTTTTTTTCTTCATTTGTATCCCCCATTTTATTTATATCACAGATTAATTATATTTTCAATATTTACTTTTATATACAAATTTGTATATAAAGGAGGCCTAATACTAGGCCTCTTGCTTCTTTTTATTATCGGTAGATGGTGTAGTTGATATAAACATTAATATCAGTGCTAATATTTCAATTATCCCGCATATTCCTATTGCACAGTAATCAGTTTTATATATATATGCCTTTGATATATATATTCTGCCAACTTTATCTGGAAAATCTTTGATCATCAAATTTAGATCATTCCTTCCCTTGGCAACTTCAAGTACTGTCACCTGTGTTTCCATCCTGCGATTACTTGTAATGTAAAGTTCCACACATCCAGCTTTTTTAGCATTGAGTACTGCAGTTTCATCAAAACTGTTTACTGATACTTTAAAATATTCTTCTGGATCAGATACCTTTTCAAGATGATCTGATGCATTATACATTATTAACATTATAGATGCTACAGAAAGAATACTCCAAAAAAATACTATCCACCGAAATTTCTTAAATTCTTTTGTACTCATTATAAAGCTCCCTTCTTTTTATTGGTAACATATTACCAAAACATATAGTTGCTACATATTTATTATATCACAATTATTTCAATTTGTCTATTTACATTAATTGTTTTTAATTTTTATATTTAAAATTATTGATTTTTTTATATTTATATGAGATAATTTAATTAGAAATTTAATTTCCCTGCGTAGCGCGTACAGATTGGAATTTTAGAACCAACATATAGATTAAAGGGAGTCCGCCTTTGGATGTGGCGTGTATGCTTACTTTTAAGTAAGAAACCCATTAGCATTCAACAAGACACCCACCTGTGAAAACAGGCTCTTAAAATTTCTCTCACTTTACGGCTCATGTGGGGTCTTTTTATGTCTTTACTTTACAATATAATCTTCCTCTTTATATTTTTATTTGTTACTTCTCCTACTCCTATAAATTTATCGTTATTATATATTCTTACTAATCCATCTCTTAGATTTGTATTTATTTTTACACCATTTAATAGTTTTTCTAATTCATTTTCTTTTAGGTTGTATTTTTGTTCTTCTTTTAATATCTCTTCAGTTTTAATAATTTTGTCTGCATCTTCTAAAGTAAACTTACCTACTCTTGTCCTTCGTAATGATTTCATATATCCACATGTTCTTAGTCCTTTTGCTATATCTTCACATAGTACTCGTATATATGTTCCTTTAGAACAATGTACTTTAAATTCTATTTCTGTATTATTACTATTAATTAAATCTATAGAATATATTGATATTTTTCTTGGTTTTCTTTCTACTTGCTTGCCTTGTCTTGCCAGATTATACAATTTTTCGCCATTTATTTTTATTGCTGAATACATTGGAGGAATTTGTTCTTTATTTCCAATAAATGATTGTAATACTTTTTCTATTTTTTCCTTAGTTAAATTAGGAATATTTTTTTTTTCTACTACTGTTCCTTCACTGTCTCCAGTATCTCTTTTTTCTCCTAATTTTAGTACTGCTACATATTCTTTATCATGTTCCATTAAATAGTCCGATAATTTTGTTGCTTCTCCTAATAAAATAGGAAGTACACCTGTTGCCATTGGGTCAAGTGTACCTGTATGTCCTACTTTTTTTATATTATATTTTTTTCTTATTTCCCTTATTACATCAAATGATGTTTGTCCTATTTTTTTATCTATTATTAATAATCCATTCATTTGCTTTCTCTATTTTTAATTAATTTATTACATAGGGCGACTCTTCATCGCCCTTACGTTTAATTGTTGGTAATTGATAATCGTCAATACAATCAAGTATGTAGTTATTTTAATTGTAATCTTATTTCTTTTAATAATTTTTCTTTTATTTGTTCTGGAGTTCCCTGCATTGTTGCACCTGCTGCTCTTGTATGTCCTCCTCCTCCAAACATTAGGCATACATCTGAAACATTAACATATTCATTTGATCTTGTAGAAACTCTATATCCATCTTTATTTTCATGTAAAAATATAGATACTTCTACTCCTTCAAGATTTCTTCCTTCATCTACTATACCCTCATGATCTCCAGGTTCTGTATTTATTTTTTCTTCATCTTCTAAAGTTATGTATGTAAATGAAACTTTTCCATCTTCTAAAAGTTCCATTCTATTCATTGCTAATTTTCTTAGCTCAAAATTTCCTTTTGTATGTGTTGAAAATACATTTTTATATATTTTGGATATATTTACTCCTGATGCAAGTAGGTTGGATGCTATTTCAAATGTTTCTTTTGATACTCCAGAATACTGAAATCCTCCTGTATCTGTAATTATTCCTGTCATTAAACATGTTCCTATTTCTGGTGTTATTTCTATATTATCATATCTAAACATAGAGTATAATACTTGACTACATGCTGGTGCACTTAAATCAACATAGTTTAAATCTCCATACATAGAATTTGTACTATGATGATCTATAACTATACTCTTTTTTGCATCTTCAAAATAATTACTCCAACCATTTAATAGTTTTATTGTTGCACAATCTAATGCAATAGCTAAATCATAAGAGTCTTTATCTCCCTCTTTTTTTATTTCATCAGCATATGGTAAAAATTTAAAAAGTCTTGGTAGTTCTGGTATTACTATTTGAACATTTTTTTTCATTTGTTTTAATACAGTATATACTGCTAAACTTGATCCTATTGCATCTCCATCTGGATTATTGTGTGTTAATATTATAATGTCATTTGCTTTTTTTACTTCTTTTAAAATTTCATCTATAGTTGACATATTAATATACTTACTCCTTTTTTAATTCTTTAAGTATAGCGTCTATTCTCTCCCCATATTCTATTGAATCATCATACTCAAATACTAATTCTGGAGTTATTCTTAAATTTACTGTTTGTGCTAATCTGCTCCTCATAAAACCGTGAACTTTCTTTTAATCCTTGCATTGTTTTTTGTAAATTTTTTGAGTTTAGAACACTTACATATACTTTAGCATATTTAAGGTCAGGTGTTATCTTGACCTTAGTTACGCTTACCATTCCAGTAACATCTGGATTTTTTAATTCATAGTTTATGACTTGACTTAGTTCTTTTCTTAATTCTTCATTTATTCTACTAAGTCTATTTGTATTTTTAGCCATTATCTTTTTACCTCTTCTTTAATGTACGCTTCAATGATATCTCCCTCTTTTATATCATTGTAGTCTTCAATTTGTATACCACATTCAAATCCTTTTGATACTTCTTTTACATCATCTTTAAATCTTTTTAGAGATATTAGTTTGCCATCATGAATGACAACACCTTCTCTTATTACTCTTACACCTGCATTTCTTTCTATTTTTCCATCTAATACAAAACATCCTGCAATTGTTCCCACATTAGATATTTTGAATGTTTGTCTTACTTCTGTATTTCCAATTGTTTTTTCAGTATATACTGGTGCAAGCATACCTTTCATTGCATCTTCAACATCTTCTAAAGCTTGATATATAATAGAATATTGTTTTATTTCTACTCCAACTTTTTCTGATAATTGTTTTGCTGCTCCTACTGGTCTTACATTAAATGCTATAATTATTGCATTTGCTGCTTTTGCTAGTTGTACATCTGATTCTGTTACACCACCAGCATTTGAATGTATTACTTTTACTTTTATCTCATTATTAGATAATTTTTCTAATGATGTTTTCATTGCTTCTGCTGTGCCTTGAACATCAGTTTTTACAATTATATTAAATTGTTTTAAGTCTTCACTTTCCATTTTTTCAAATAAATTATCTAAAGTAACTGCATCATTGTTAGCTATTGTTTTTTCACGAGTGTCTAATTTTCTTTTTTCTATTAAGTGTTTAGCTATTTTTTCATCTTCTACTTCATAGAAAATATCTCCAGCTTCTGGTACATTGTCTAATCCTGTAATTTCAACTGGTGTAGATGGTCCTGCTTTTTTAACTTTTTTGCCTTTATCATTTTTCATTGTTCTTATTTTACCAATTGCATTTCCAACTACTATTCTATCTCCCTCTTTTAAAGTTCCTCTTTGTACTAATATAGATGCTACTGGTCCTTGTGCTTTATCTAGTCTTGCTTCTATTACAGCACCTTTAGCTTGCTTATTAGGATTTGCCCTTAGGTCCTTCATATCTGCAACCAATAATAACATTTCTAATAAATTGTCTATATTTATATTATTTTTTGCTGAAATTGGAACAAATATTGTATCTCCACCCCATTCTTCTGGAACAAGTTCATATTTCATAAGTTCTTGTTTTACTTTTTCAGGGTTTGCTCCTGGAAGATCTATTTTGTTTATTGCAACAACTATTGGAATTTCAGCAGATTTTGCATGATTTATCGCTTCTATAGTTTGTGGCATTACTCCATCGTCTGCTGCAACTATTAATATTGCAATATCTGTAATTTGTGCACCTCTTGCTCTCATACTTGTAAACGCTTCATGTCCTGGTGTATCTAAAAATGTTATTTCTCTTCCATTTAAGTTTACTTTGTATGCACCAATATGTTGTGTTATTCCTCCTGCTTCTCCTTCTATTATATTAGTATTTCTAATTGCATCTAATAAAGAGGTTTTTCCATGATCAACATGCCCCATTACAACAACTACTGGTGGACGTGTTTTTAGATCTTCTTCTTTATCTTCTGAATCATCAAATAAAATATCTTCGTCTTTTATTTCTTCTTTTTTATTTGCAACTACTCCAAAACTATCAGCTACTAAATAAGCTGTATCGAAATCTAACATTTGATTTATAGTAGCCATAATTCCTAATTCAACTAATTTTTTTATTACTTCTGTACTTGTCTTTTTCAAATCTATCGCTAAGTCTTTTACTGTAATGTTTCCTGGTATAGTAATTTCTTTTAAGTCAAATATTTTTTGTTTATTTCTTTCTTCATCTTTTTTAGGTTTTCTTTTATTTCTTTTTCCTCTTGTTGTAGATAAATCATAATAATCTAACATTCCACCTTCTTGGTCTTCAAACATATTAGACAATCTATCTACTTGTTTTAGATTTCTTAATTTATCTTCATTAAATCCTTCTTCTGATTCTCCTCTTCTTGTTTTCTTCTTTTTATCTTCTCCATTATTATTATATCTATTCGCTTTTTGCTTATCTATTATTCTTGTGCTGTAATCTCTTTGATTTTCTTTTTCCATTATTTCTGGAGAGATAATATCTTTAATATCTTTATTTATGCTATTATGATTGTTGAAAGGCTTTTTAAAGTTACTATTTCCATTATTATTTCTATAGTTGCTATTTGTATTATTATTTCTAAAATTATTATTAGAATTATTATTTCTATAATTATTGTTTGTATTATTGTTTCTGAAGTTGTTATTATTAGATCTATTATATCCACTATTGTGATTATAATTATTATTTGAAAAATTTCTATTATTGTTTTGTGGCCTATTTTTTTCATTATTAACTCTTTGTGGTCTTTGATAATTATTATCACTAACGCTTTCATTTTTTACTTCTGGTGTTTTTTCTACAATAGTTTTTGTTTCTTGAACTTTTTTCTCTTCTTTAACAATTTCTTTCTTTTCTTCCTTTTTAGGTTTTATACCAAAAAGCTCACTTACAGTCATTGGTTTTGTAGGTTTTTCTCTATATACTATATTATAATCTTTGTTTCTTTTTTGTATGAACCCTAAATCAGAGGTCTTTTTTCTTTCCTCTTCCATTTTTCTTTTTTCTTTATCTGCATCTTCTTCTGATATTATAACTTCTCTTCTAATTATTACTTGACCTGTTGTTTTTACTTCGTCTTTTTTTTCTTTTTTCTTGACATTTTCTCTTATTTTATCAGCCTCTTTGCTATCAATTGCATTTAGATGACTCGTTATAGATACTCCAACTTTATTTGCAATATCCATTATTTCTTTATTTTCTAAATTTAGTTCTTTTGCTAATTCATGTACTTTAATTTTTCCCATTTAAAACTCACCTCCTGCAATTTTGTTCATACTAATATTTAATATTTGTTTTTTCAATATTACACCCCTTATATCCTTACTTAATATTTTATATATTTTAAAAGTATATTATTCCTCTATTTCTTCTGTTTCTTCTTCATTATTCATATTTTCTAATATTTCTCTAAATTGAGATTCACTCTTAATATCTATTTTACAATCTGTTAAGTTTGCTGCTAATCTTGCATTTTGTCCAGCTTTTCCAATTGCTAATAATAATTGATCATCTGGAACTATTACTTGTGCAAACTTTTTATCTTCTTTTTCTTGTAAATCTACTGCCAATACTTTAGCAGGAAGTAATGCTGCTGAAATGTATATTGATAAATTTTCATTCCATTCTATAACATCTATTTTTTCTCCATTTAATTCATTTATTATATTTTGTATACGAATTCCTTTTTGTCCAACACATGATCCTACTGGATCTATATTAGGGTTTGGAGAGTGTACTGCTACTTTACATCTTGATCCTGGATCTCTTGATATGCTTTTTAGTTCTATTACACCTTCATAAATTTCTGGTATTTCTATTTCAAATAATTTTCTTACAAATTCTGTACTTGATCTTGAAAGTATTATTTTTGTTGAACCTTTAATACCTTTTTCCACATTTATTATACATGCTCTTACTTTGTCGTTTACTCTATATTTTTCAGTAGGAATTTGTTGTTTTTTAGGCATAATTCCTTCAATTTTTCCTAAATCCATTATAACTGTTCCACCATCAGCTTTTTGTACTAACCCTGTTATAATTTCTCCTTTTTTGTCTTCAAATTCTGTAAATATAACATCTCTTGATGCTTCTCTGATTTTTTGAGTCATTATTTGTCTTGCTGTTTGTGCTGCTATTCTTCCAAATTCTTTTGGCATTAATTCAAATTCTACTTTATCTCCTATATTATAATTTGAATCTATTTTTTGTGCATCTTCTAACCCTATTTCTTTTTTTGGATCTTCTACTTGTTCAACAACATCTTTTTCTTGATACACATGCATTTGTCCATCTACTTTATCTAATATAACTTTTACATTTTCATCATTGCAGTCGAAATTCTTTTTATATGCTATTACTAATGCTGATTCTATAGATTCTAATAAAAAGTCTTTTTTTATTCCATTTGTTTTCTCTAGTTCATCCATTGCCATTATTAACTCTGTTGTATCAATTCCCTTGTTTACATTTTTTACTTCTTTTTTCATTTTTTATTTTTCCTCCCAATCATATATAGTTTTTGCAAGTGATATATTCTCTCTATCTATTTTTATTTCATCTATAATTAAATATTTTTCATTGTATTCTTTTAGTTTTCCTATTACTTCTTTTTTGCCTTCTATAGGTTTATATAAATTAACTTGTACTTTTTTATTTATATTTGCTATGTAATGTTCTTCTTTTCTTAAAGTTCTTTCTATGCCAGATGAAGATATTTCTAAATAATATTGTTCTTTTATATAGTTTTTTTCATCTAATATATCTGTAATACTATTATTTACCAATTCACAGTCATTTAAACTTATTCCCTTTTCATTGTCTATAAATATTATTAAATGATTTTCTTTTCCTTGTTTTTGGTATATTACATCATAAACATTATAGCCTAAACCTTCTATTATGTGTCTTACTAAATCCTCTATCTTTTTTTCTAAAGCAGTCATAATTATACCTTTCACTAATTTTCAATAATTAAAGAGTGGACTTTTCCACTCTTTTGCTCTCTTCTTATGATAAATATATTATATTCTCTATATAACTAAAAGTCAAGGCTTTTAGCAAAATTTGTATATTATTTTATTATTCTTTATAATAAAAGTCTAATAACTTAATTATTATTTTTTGTCAATATTTATTCTTGCATTCCTAATAATATAATTCCTCCAATTACTAAGCCTATTATAAAATACTGTTTTTTATCTAATCTTTCTTTTAAGAATATCCTTGACAATATTATTGAAATTATACTATAAGCAGATATCATTGGTGCTGCAATCAGACTATTTCTAGTCATTGCATATACATATGTAAATTGTCCTAATGTTTCAAATATCGCTGCTCCTATTATATCTTTTTGTTTATTTATAATTATTTTTTCTTTTTTTATAACTCTAATAAATATAAATAGCAATATAGCACATATTAAAAAAGTTAATTCATATGATGTATTTGCTACATTTTCTAATGTTTTCTCTGTTACGTTTACTAGTGGAGTAGTTTCTATGCTATCTAAATAATATGCGTCAAAAAAAGTTCCTAATGCATCTATTATGCAGTATACAATTGGTATAAAAAATGCTATAATACCTTTTTTATATCTTGAATTATTTTCGCTTTTGTCTTCATTTTGTTTAGATTTTTCTATAACTCCTAATGCAAAAATACCTATACTTATCATAATAACAGATATTAGACTTATTTCATCTAATGCCTGATTTAAAAATATTAGACAAAGTATACATGTTATAGCTCCTGACGAATTTTGTATTGGTGATGCAATTGAAAGTTCTAAATATTTCAGTCCAAAATATCCTATTGTCATTGATAATATATACATTAAAGAAACTGGTAAATATACTAATATGTTAATAAAATTGTAGTTTATATCTGTAAATATTAGCATATAAATAGCATGTAATCCCATTACTATACCAACTATCATTGCTGTTTTCAAGTGACTATATTTATCTTTTTCGTCTGCTCCTTTTTTATAAAATAAATCTGCAACTCCCCAAAAAATTAAAGTTGTTAATGCAAAAATAAACCACATTTTTTAATTCATCCTTTTATATATTTTTTTAATAATATCATAATAATAAATATAATTCAATATTTTTCATATTCTTTCCTATTTGATAGATTTGGTATGTTTTTTACTATATAATTAATTTGTTTTAGTTTACATTTGCGGTCTTTATTAGGTGCAGACATGGATAATTTTTCCATATAAAATAGCATCATAAAGAGAGGAGGATATAAATGAACAAATTAAAAATACCAGAAAATCATAGTGGAATTAGTAAAACTTTACGTCTTCCTGACAATGTAATAGATGATGTACAAAAACTAGCTGATAATAAAAATCTTTCTTTTAATAGAACTGTTATTGCATTGTTAAAATATTCTCTAGAGAACTTAGACGATGCTGATAGAGAATTATTAAAAAGGGCTAAATAATGTTAATTTCTTTAGTATGAACTAATAATATCCTTTGATTAAATCAAAGGATATTATTAGTTTTATTACACGAAAAAAAAAGATCTTGAAGGGTAATAAAAAGAGTATGTTGGACTAATCTTTGTTTTTATTACTGGAACAATAAGGTATTTAAATAAGTTCATATACATTATAAGTTGAATCATATTTAAACCCTAATTTTTCTGCTAAACTTACAGACCATAAGTTATTAGCATCCCAACTAATTTTTTTATTTTTTTCTAAGCATTTTAGTATTAGTTTTGAAGCTAATGCTGTCGCTATTCCTTTTCTTCTATGTTCTTCTTTTACTTCTATATTTACTTCTATGCCATCTTTATAAATTATATTAGAAGATGCAATACCTATAATCTTACCATTATAAGTACAATAATAACCAATTCCATTTTTTTCATAATTGTCAGTAATAGAAATTAAATTTTCTTTTCTAATTCTTTCAGCTACACTACTATCTATTTCTTGTATACAATACTCTTTAGATACTTTGTCTTCATATTCTTGTAGTTTTTTTATATTAAATGATGGATCCTTTTTTATAGAATATCTTTCAAATATATTTACATTACCTTCAAACATTTCCTCTATAATACTTTTCAAATTGTCACTTGGAATTATAATATATTTCTTTAATCTAGTATTAATAAGTTCATATAAATCATTTTTTTGTATATTACCACTAATAAAACAATAGTATTTTACAATAAGAATTGCGAACTTTGGATTAGATATATCATCAGTATATGCTTCTCCCATCATACCATTTAAAACACTATTTCCCATATAAAATCTAATATCTTTGAATAAATTCTTAAGTTTTTCTAAATTTCTACTTTCTACTTTTTCTAGCATAGTTCATCTCCTACTATGAACAAATGGCGGACTTTTTGTTCATAAAAAAATAAATAGTATAAAATAAAAATGTTCTTACAGCAAATGATAAATCTCCTATAAAAACATCTATATTGGTGCCCTAACTAGACACGTTTACGAAATAATTAGGACAAAAAAATATCTATTTTCAACTCTTAATTATAGTTATATCAATAGTTTGCAAACATTATATCTGCAAATTTGTTTTTTGACTATATTTAATGTAACATAAAATAATAAAAATTACAATGGTTAAATCAAAAATTTTTCTCTATTTATTTTTGCTTTATAAAATTATTTAATCTGCCCTACGAATTGTAATTTGTCGCTTATGTTATAACTTCTTTATTTTTACCATATAGTTCTTTGATAAGTTTTTTTATAATTTTTGAACTTTTAACTCTAATTTCTAAATCATCTGATATTTCAACTCTAAAATTATTACTTTTAATTTCTGATTTTATCTCTCTAATAGTATTACATTCTACATTAAAATTATTTTTTATACTACTTATTTGAATAAAATGATGTGAATCACTCCCACCAGTAATTGGAACTTTTAATAATTTTCCTAATTCATTAACCTTATTTTTCATTTCATTTATACCATTATTATATAAATCTTTAGCATTAAGTTCTATAGCGTCAATTTTTTCTATGATATTTTTATCAATTATAGGAAAATTTATATGTTTTCTAAATGGATGAGCAATGATTATTAGTAAATTACTACAATCTAGAATATTAAATAAGTCTGGTATACTTATAAATTTTTGTTTCATCTTTGTAATTTCTACCTTCTTTTTTAATTCTACAATATATTCTCTATTTCCAATAATAAGAATATCTAATCCTTCGTTAGTTGTTACTTCCATTCCTATAAATACTTTAAAACCATTTATGTCATAATAATCGTTAACATATTTATAATTATCTTCTAAAAATTTATACTCTTCCATAAAATTATCTGCATGACAATGTTCTGTTAATGCAAAACTATCTATTCCATTACTTTTAGCTTCATTTATTTTATTGATAAATTCTTCTTTGTCAAAAGGGATTTTACTAGATAATTTCCCATGTATATGGAAATCAATTTTCATTCTTTTTACCTCCTATTAATTACATAAATTACTATAATTTATTATGATTATATTATAAATGACAGATAATTTCAACTTTATTATCTGCCACACTTATTGTAATTTGTTTAATAGATATTATTCTGTATATTCAGGATAATTTTTAATAAA
>CAMSMU010000031.1 GCA_947061115.1 uncultured Clostridium sp. | reverse complement strand
AAATGTTAAAAAAACTCTTTTATTTTCTTGATGTTTATATATACTATCTACATTTTTTATTTCTTCTTCATTTAAAGTTTTAAATTTTTCTTTTTCTTTTAGTTCATTTTCTGCATTTATGTTTTCTACCCAATTGCTATAATCTTCTACTGATTTATTAACATTTTTATTTTTGTTTATTTTTATGAATGCAAATATAGATAGAATTATAGATAATACAACTAATACTACTAAAGCAACTCTAAATTTATTGAGCTTTCTCTTTCTTACTATTAAATCATACATTTTTATATCCTCTCTATTTTATAAATAGAAAAATTATAATTTTCTTTGCTTTTACCATCTTATAACTAAACTGCAAAATAAGCAACATTTTTTTGCAAATTATTGCTTATTTTGCATTTATTATTCTTCTTTACTTCCATTTATTTTAAATAGTTTCATTAATTCTACTATTAGTATTGGAGATAATATTAATAGTATCATTTCAACTATATCTTGTTTTGGTAGTATTGGTATACTAAATACTGTTCTTAAAGCTGGTATTGCTAAAATTACTATCATTAACATTGCTGATGCAAAAAGTGCTAAAAGTAATACTTTATTTTTCATTGGATGTGTTTTAAATATAGATTTTTTTACATTTCTAATATTAAATACATGCACTAATTCAACAAATGCAAGTGTTATAAATGCCATTGTTTGACCTATTTCTACCTTAATTTGTTCATTTGTTAGCCCTTCCATTGTTGGAAGCAAATCATCTGGTGTGGCTATACCAATTATAAATGCTATAAGTGTTATTATTCCTATCATTATTCCTTGATAGCTAACTCTCCAAATTCTAGATTTTGTAAATACTTTTTTATCTTTGTTTGGTTTTTTAGACATTATATCTTCTTCTGCTGGATCTACTGCTAATGCTAAAGCTGGAAGTGAATCAGTTACTAAATTAATCCATAATATATGCATTGGAAGTAATGGTTCTATTAAATTTATATCTATTCCAAATACTTTACTAAGTAGTGGTGTTATTAGCATACATACAAACAATAAAACTACTTCTCCTATATTACTAGATATTAAAAATTCTATTGCTTTTAAAATATTTGCATATATCCTTCTTCCTTCTTCTACAGATGAAACTATTGTTGCAAAATTATCATCTGTTAATATTACATCTGCCGCTTCTTTTGCAACATCTGTTCCTACAACTCCCATAGCACAGCCTATATCTGCTTGTTTTAATGCTGGAGCATCATTTACACCATCTCCTGTCATTGCAACTATTTCTCCTGCCTTTTGCCATGCTCTTACTATTCTTACTTTATGCTCTGGAGCAACTCTTGCATATACACTATATTTTCTAATATTTTTATCTAATTCTTCATCTGACATGTTTGTTAATTCTTTTCCTGTCAAAGCTTCTGATTCATTTTTAAGTATTCCTAAACTTTTTGCTATTGCTATAGCTGTAATTTTATGATCACCTGTTATCATAACTGTTTTTATTCCTGCTTTTTTACATTTGTCTACAGCTAATTTTACTTCTTCCCTTGGCGGATCTATCATTCCACACATACCAACATATATTAAGTCTTTTTCTAATTCATCTTCTTCTGTTGGTTCATGATCTAAGTATTTATATCCCATTGCTAGAACTCTTAATGCATCTTTTGCCAATTCTTCATTTACATTATTAATTTCTTTTGCTTTTTTACTTATATCTTCTTTAATTTCTCCATTTTCGGAATATTTACTACATATTGCTAATAACTCATCTAATCCACCTTTTGTACATACTAAATATTTACCATCATACTTATTTACTGTTGTCATTAGCTTTCTTTCAGAATCAAATGGTATCTCATATATTCTTTCATAATTTTGAACTTCTCTTGCATCATGTGATAAATCTAATGCTAAATTTGTTAATGCTACTTCTGTTGGATCTCCTGTAAGGTTTCCGTCTGGATTAATTTTTGTATCATTACAAAGTAATCCAATTAATACTGTTTTATATATTTCATCACTATTACTTTCTAATTCCTTTGCTTTTTTGATATCTATAACATCACTGTTTGCATATATTTTTTGAATTTGCATTTTATTTTGTGTAAGAGTCCCTGTTTTATCTGAGCAAATGACAGAAGCACTTCCTAATGTTTCTACAGCTGGTAATTTTTTTATAATAGCATTCTTTTTTACCATTCTCTGTACACCAATTGCTAAAACTATTGTTGAAACTGCTGCTAATCCTTCTGGTATTGCAGCTACTGCTAAACTTACTGCTGTCATAAACATATCTATTACATTTTTACCATACACTAATCCTATAATAAATATTAAAATGCAAATAACAATTGCCATAATACCTAAACTTTTACCAAGTTTATTTAATTTTTCTTGAAGTGGAGTTTGTGTCTCTTCTACATCGTTTAGCATTCCTGCTATATTTCCTACTTCTGTATTCATTCCAGTTTCAACTACTATTCCTTTTCCTCTTCCATATGTTATTAAGCTAGAAGAAAATAACATATTTTCTCTATCTCCTAAGCTTATATTTTCATCTTCTATAGTATCTATTCCTTTAGAAACTGGTACTGACTCTCCTGTAAGTGAAGCTTCTTGTACTTTTAAATTTACTGCTTCTATTATTCTTATATCTGCTGGTACATAATCTCCTGTTTCTAATATAACAATATCTCCTGGAACAAGATCATTTGATGCTACTACTTCTGTTTTTCCATTTCTAAATACTTTAGCAGAATAAGTACTCATCTTTTTTAATGCTTCCAAAGATTTTTCTGCTTTATTTTCTTGAATAACACCTATAATTGCATTCATTATTACTACTATTAAAATAATTATAGAATCAGCAAAGCCTTCTCCTTGCATATATCCAACAATTCCAGATATTAGTGCTGCTATTATAAGAATAATTATCATAAAATCTTTAAATTGTTCTATGAACTTCACAAATATATTTTTGTTTTTCTTTTCCTTAAGTTCATTAAGTCCATACTCTTTTTTCCTTTTTTCTACTTCTACTTCATTTAATCCTTCATTAATATCTACTGATAATTCATTTGAAACTTGTTCTATACTTTTGTTAAACCAGTTCATTATATCCTCCTTGTTATATATTATTTATATGAATATTTTTTTATTTGTTTACTATTTTATAAAATAACTTTCCTATAGAACAAAAGTGGGATTCTTAAATTTATTTATTATTATATTTCTTTTGAACCCCACGTCTTTGTTCGCATGCCAAATTTTATTATATAAAATTTGTTTACATTGATTTATATTTAGGAAAGTTTGGAAAACTTTTCTAAATATAAAGAGCAAGACTTATAACAATTCTATTTTTAATAAAATTCTTAAAAGTCTTGCTCACCTATAAGGTCACTAACCAGATTTCTCTTGCTGTTGATTAGTTGTTTTTGAGCTACTCCCTTTTTTAATTTATTTGATCTATAAAATCTTGATTTATTGAATTTGCTTGTTCTTCTGTTATATATCCATACTCTACCATTGATGATACCACTTTATTTTGCCTTTGTTTACAAAATTCTTTATTTACAGTTGGTGCATATACACTTGGCGCATTTGGTATTCCTGCCATCATAGTAGATTCAGATAAATTCATCTCATTAGGCATTTTGTTTAGATATCCTTTACAAGCTTGATTTATTCCATAATATCCATCTCCAAAATAAATAGTATTTATATAAATTTCTAATATTTCCTCTTTTTTATATTTGTTTTCAAGTTCAATAGCCATAAATAATTCTGCCATTTTTCTTCTTACTACATTTTCTTCTGTTAGAAAATATAAATTTTTGGCAACTTGCTGTGTTATTGTACTTCCACCTTCTTGAAGTCCTCTATTCTTTATATTTGTAAATATTGCTCTTGATATTCCTACTATATCTATTGCTCCATGATTTTCATACCTATGATCTTCTACAGCTACTATTGCATTTATATAGTCCTTTGGTACATCATCTATACTTATATAATAATAATCATTTCTTATATCACTTATTTTATCTGCTAATGGTTGCTCTTCTAATTTGTCTTCATATAAAGTATACCCATAAATTCCTAAACTAAGACCAGATATTATTATAAATACAAATAAAATTATCAAAAATCTCTTTATAAATTTCATTTTTATTTCCTCTTGCTTTATTATTATATATTTTTAAGTATTTGTCAATTTATTTTTCCTTAAAATTTAGTTAATTTTTACACAAGATTAGACCGTGGCTTTTATTTATTGCCACGGTCTATGCATTCCCAATCATTAATGCGATTTTTCAAAGTAGAAAAGTCCCACTTTGTTTGAACTGTTGTACAAGACATGCCCGCTTCCTTTAGGACAAGTTACAGTCTCTCCTACTTTTCTTTTGCCTTCTTTCTTCAGAATCTCCAGGATCTGCTCACGGCTAGCTCCTGCTTTTTCTTTTGAAAGGACTATAACTTCTAATCCTTCAGTCAGCATCTTGTAGTTCTCCACATCATCCTCGTGGAAATGGAACGGTACTATTGCACCAGGATTTATTGCATTGATCCCTTCTGAATAATACTTTTCCTCGTTTGTGGGTAATTCAATTGTATACCCCCACTCCCGATCTTTTACTTCAAAATCTTTCATTTTATTTTCCTCCTGTTGTGTATTGTGCTACCAGCACGTTTATACATTTATTATATCAAATTTTATGTAAATGGTCAAATTTGTCATTTTCTAAGATTTCCAGATAAAATCATCTAATTCACCATTTTTATAACAAATTGAATCCTCATATTTTTCTTCATCTCTTACAGGTAAGAATATTGATAATTTAACAATTCTATTTCCACATTGGGAACATTCATAAATAATTGCACCACAAGCATAGGTACCAGTTGGAATGTCCGCTTTACAATTTACTTTAATTAAATTTTTTTTATAATAATTAGGATCGTCATGTGAAACATAATGTCCAACTATCATAGGTAACATATATAATTGACGTTTTTTTTCTTTCATTTGGCATTGGCATATACTGCACCAATCAGCATGAAATATAGATTGCATTTTTTTGAATAATCCCATTACTTATTTTCTCCACGTGCATTATTTAGTACTTCAACCATCATATCTGCTTTAGAAATACCTGTAAGAATATATTCACTATCCATACGCCAACGTTGATTAGATGTAAATGTGTTTACTCTAATTGTTATATCATCTACTGTAAAAAGGAAACTAACTCTACTACTACCTTCTAAAAATCCTCCTCCACTGCGGCCATCATCAACCCATGTTTTTGTAATGCGATTTGCTGGAAAAATATAACTTTTAAATGGATTCCAAAAAAATAGTATAGCAATTTTGCCATTTTTAGAATCTACACAAACCATATTACTTCTACCATAAAATGTATTTTCTCGTACAAATTCATTGTCATCTAATTCTTTTTCTAATTCCTTTTGCTTGTTCTTATAGATTAAACTTCCTCCAAAACTCCACCAAATAAAAGAAATAATACTAGGTCCCATAATTAAAATTACTGCCATATTTCCTTTAGGGAAGAACAATGCACTTATTGTAAAACATATAGCACATACTATAATAGGTATAAAAATATACCCTAAAAGATATCCTATATTTATTTTTTTTAATTTTTCATTTTCCATTTTTTATATCTCCTTTTATTTCCATTTAGACTCTTCTTTTTTCTTAGGTGCAAAAAAATATGGGAATATACCTAATTTTGAACCAATCATATGAAATATTGGAAAAGATATTATGACACTAAGTATTTGTGCCATCATTATTGGTAATTCTTTATAATCTTCTTGACTAACTTTTCCACCATTTCCCAACATATCTATATAAAAATCAGTTCTACTTAATTTTTCTGAATATTCAATTTGATTTATAAAGTATTCATCTTCTGCAAGATTTTCATATACTATCTTTCCAACTGGCAAAACTGAATCTCCTGTATATATGTCATCACCTTTTTTCTTTACTGAATCCATATTTATAACAGCTGCTACACGTTCTCCAGATGGAAGTGTTACAGCATACATATAATGATTATTATGATATCCAGCTCCTCTATTACGATATTGAATTCCTGGTGAAACTATAGTAAATGTATCATTAGATAATAAATCTTCTACGCTCTGTGCTTCATATACAGATTCATCTGCTATACCACCAATTTCTCCATCTTCTACCTTATGTTCATCAACATATGAATCATATGATTGTGGTAAAGTATGTTCTAATATTTTAACTGGTATAAAACTTATTAATACACCTAATAAAAGGCATAGCCAAATATCAAATCTTAAATAATATCTTCTCATGTTTATTTACTACTCCTTTCATTTTTTTATTTTAGCACAATCGATTTTATTTTTCAATAATTTTATTAGTAATACAATTTTATATAAATCAAACTATTTTATTTCTTCTTTAAGAAATTCACTAACAAATTCCCATCTATTTTTTATAAATTGATTATTTTTTACTAATTCATTAATTTCTGACCAAGTTGCCCATTTTGCATCTGAAACTTCATCTTCTTGAAATTTCATTTTAGATATATCATAATCACATTTTAAAATATATGTATCTATCCAGACATTCCCCGTTTTAAATTTGGTAATTATTTTTAAATCATTAACATTAATATCAATATTTAATTCTTCTTTTGCCTCTCTAACAATAGTATTTTTTGAGTTTTCTCCTAATATAACTGATCCACCTGTCATAGCCCACACATTAGGCTCTAGTCTTTTTTCTTTTGCTCTTTTTTGAATTAATATTTTATTTTCACTATTTATTATCCATACATCTGCACCTAAATGATAAAAACCTTGTTCAAAAACTTTTTGATCATATTTTTGCATTATATCTCCTGTTGGGTTACCTTTATCATCTAATACTTCCCATAATTCCATTATTTTATTACCTTCCTAAATTTTTTCACTTTATATTAATTTTTTCTATCATTTAAATTTTTTCTAATTGCTTCTATTACTTCATTATGTACTTTTCCATTACTAATAAGTGCTCCATTTATACTCTCATCATATCTTTGTTCATTTCCAAATAAATCTGTAACTATTCCACCTGCTTCTTCAACAATTACTTTAACGGCTGCCATATCGCAATTCTTATGTTTAGTACCTGGAAAAATAGCAAGTGCAAAATCTCCTGATGCAACACACATACATGATCTTATTATACATCCAATATTAACAAAGTATGATTTATTTGCTAATTCCTGTACTACTTTAGATATATTATAATCTGCTTCTGGCCATAGTTCATAATTACATACTGTTTTCATATTATCTAATTCATAATCATTCACTGTTATTTTTTCTCCATTTTTATATGCACCATTTCCTTTTATTGCAGTATACAAACTATCTGTAAATGGATCATAAACCACTCCAATTTTTGATTCTCCTTTGATAACTAGAGCAAGAGAAAATACAGCTACTGGAACATGTCTAGCATACATTGCTGTTCCATCTACTGGATCACATACCCATACATATTCACTTTTCCCAAATTGTTCTTCTTCTCCATCTACTGAATGGGAAGGATATTTTTTCTTGACTTGTTCTATCAAATATGAATTTATTTCTGTATCTGCTAAAGTTACAATAGTCTTATCTCCTTTATAACTTGCTCCATTATTTTGCTTAAAATATTTCATCATAACTTTACCTGCATATTGTGCAATACCTTTTGCAAATTCTAAATATTCTTCTAATAATTCCATAATTTATCAACCTTTCTTATATAGGATTATTGTATCATAATTTATAAAGCTTTCATAGCTTTTTTAATAGTTTTTTAATTTACCTCTAGTAGTAAATTCCATTATATAAATACTTGATTTTTTAATTATAAAAGTGGCTTTAACTTAAAGTATTGTAATTTTAGTTATTTTTCTGTTTAAGATAGGAACTTCTAGTATTTTTACAATAGAAAGAGCTATGTTTCCATAGCCCTAATTGTTTTGATATTTGGTTGGTGTGCCCTTTCCAACATTTCTTTTGACCTATCTGCTAGGTGTGTACTTGATTTATAATTATTGGGGTTGCTACTACTGTTGATACTACAACTGTTGTAGTAATAGCTGTTGCTATTGTATGTGCTTTTATAAATAATAATATTGATTTTATCATTTTAAATTATTCCTTTTATTTTTACTAGGATAAACCTAGTCTGATAAATGATATATTTCATTTAATTGCGATAAATAATTGTCCTTATCACTTTGTAAGCTATCTTCATCATTTTTAATATTTTGTATAATTTCATAATATACAGTGCTTCTAAATTCTTCTCTTGAAATGTCAATATCTCGACCATCTTTTTCTACATAAACCCCTTGTTCATTCCATTTGCCACCTTTACTAATGTGTCCTTTATATTTTTTAGTATAAGAATTGTAAGCAATACTATTAGTTCCAAAATTATAATATTTAGACCACGAATTTTCCTCTAATTGTAATTTTCTTTCTATATCTGCCATAATCTTTTCTTCTTTTTCTACACTATTTTTATAAGTATCTTTTACCATTTCAGCAATTTCTTCTAATGCTTTCTAGTATGCTTCTTTTTCTGCTTTCGACCATTGAGAATAATCTTTGTCATAACTAGGAACTATTTTATATTCTATACTTGTTCCACCATCTACATTTGCTTCAATTCTTTTTACAGTAAAAGTAAGTTCTTCTTGTTTATTATTTGTAGGTATATTCTCGGTAGGTTGTTCATTATTATTTAATATAACATTATTTTCTTCCTTAGTGTTATCACTTGTTGCTTTATAATCACTTGATACAAGCATATTTAGATTTTCTTTAACATTTTTATCTAGTTTATAGTTTTCTACAACTATTGGAGTTGCTACAACTGTTCCAACTACAACGGTTGTAGTTACTATTGTGGCTATTGTATGAGCCTTAATAAATAATAAGATTGCTTTAAACATATCTAATTCCTCCTAATGTATTTATTCCTTTATCTCTTTATGTCTTTCTATTTTAAGTATATTACAATATTCGACAAAAAAAACAATTTAAACTTTATTTACTTTTTTACTCTTAAAAAAATAGTATATTCCATAAATGACTAATGCTAAAGCTATTATTCCTACTATTATCAAGCAGGCTTTTTGTTCTTCTGGTGTCATTTCTGCCCAAGTCTTACCATTTCAAACATCTTTCATTCTCCCCTTTTATTAGACAAAATATTTACACATGTTATCAATGTGGTTTTCTCTCAAATTATACATTTTTACTGCTAGAATATCAATAATATATGTAAAAGAACATGGAGGAAATGCAGTTAATATGTTTGAGCGATTATGAGCCTAAAGATGTTATTCGTATTATTAGAGAATGGACATAATTAACAAAAAAATTCGGTAAAAGTATAGGTAAAGCTGAAAGAACAATACAAGATTACGAAGCGGGTAGAAGCAGATATTATATAGATACATTGTATAAAATTGCAGAAGTACACAAAATAGAAATAGTTATCATTAAAAAATAAATTAAACATAAATTTAAAAGCCTAGTATTTCTACTAAGCTTTTTTGTACGATTTATAGGGGTATATTTATTATAAAACCACCTATATAACATATAGGAGTTCGCATAACTCCATCTTGGTGCCTTAGCTGTGGTTATTTGCGAAAAAACATACTCCCACACTTGCATCATTTCCGATTATCGACTGTATATACATTTTAGCATATAATTTCTAAAATGTATACACAAAAGAGAAAAATTTTAAAATCTTGCAAAATTACATAAAATATGTTATTATATAAGTAGTTCTAAAATTTTTTATACGGTGTTAGGAGGAACAACATTATGAAACAGACAACTTACAGTACAGTAGCTTTTTTAAGCCCCTGTAACCATCAAAAGCCCACACTTGAAATCAAAGGTACTATTCCAACTAAGTACGCTGAAATGATAATAAAGGACTATACATTTGGAGAAATCGTAGTATCTGAAGGATTTGATGAGGCTGGATTACCGTATTTTTCTGATGAATTTTATCAGAAACTGAGAACGGAGTACGATGACATCGTTAAATATGACAAAGAAAGAGCCAGAAATCTCTTTTGGTTTGATGTTAGCTTTGTCAACTGCACTATGTAATCTGCTCCTACAACATTCAGACCGATTAAATATGATCGGTCTGAATGTTTGTATCTGTCAAATTAAACAAGTTTAATATAAATATTATATAATACTTCAAATACAAAAATATTTTGTTCTTTTTCAGTTAATTCCATTACTTGTGCTGAAGTCATAAGTAAATGCTTATAGTTGAGCAAATTCAAGAATTTTGTTTTATCATAACTTTCATCAACTGCACATAATAATTTCTTTAAAATCTCTAAAACTTTATCATTTTTTACTTTTACATGATAACTTTCAAGCATATCTATGCTTAATCTTAATTTATCTGCAAAGTCTAATGTTTCAAAATACTTTACTAAATTTACTACTTTTTCATTTTTACTTTTAAATATCATCATTTTTTACCTCCATTTTATAATTCATAATTTCTTTTTTTAGTATTTTTATTATCTATAAACTCAATATCTTCTTGTCTTAAAATATTATCACTTTTAAGTTCTTCATATACTTTTTTATAAGTTTCATTTTTAGAATATCTAACTTTATTCTTTATAAATTTCATTAGTTTATTCCATAAATATTTGAATGGCTTTAATACATTTATTTCCTTTTGTTGTTTTGAAATAGTATTTTTTGCTATATCTAAATTTTGTGTTAAATCTCTTATTTCTTCATCTTTCTGTCTAATAGTAGAGTTTAATTCTCTAACTTCGTTATTGTGTTCTTTTAAATCTTTTTCGTATTCCTTTATAATTACATCTAAATCATTTACTTTTTTCATTGATTTTGTAGTATCTTCTACATTTGAAATATAATCTTTTATAGTTGTTACTTGTTCTTGTGAAATAGTATAATTCTTTTTATTTACTAGGTTAGGCTTTAAATTAAATACTATTTCTTTAATATTATTGCCATTTTTATTTACTAAATCTGTCTTTTTATTTGCTTGTTCTAATAATTTTTTGTTCTTTTCATATTGCTTTTTTACTTTATTATAGTTTTGCATTTGACTAACTGGGATATCTTGATTTCTACCTTTTTCTTTTGTTTTGAGCTGATAATCTTGTTCATATACTTTGTTAAATGATTTTATACAGCAATTTCTCATTTTATCTTGTATTCTAGTAAGCGATTCTTTTGTAAATATTTGTGATTTTGCTACTTGTTTTTTCATTCCATTTTTGTATCCGTTCTTTTATTGGAATACCAATTATATGAAGATGTGGACTTGTTTCATCAAAGTGAATTACTGCATTTGCTATTTTAAATTGTGGGACGGCTGTTACAAAATCTTGTAGTTGTTCTTTATAAACTTGTACCATTTTATAACAATATTCCTGTGTTTTATCTTTCCAAAAGTTCATATCTCCAAGCTCAATAATTAGTTCACAACATAAATCTCTATTAGAATTTTTTGATATATGCTCAAAGTAATTTTGTATTTTTCTATCTTCTCTTGTTTGTTTATTGTTGTACTCAATTCTTGCATTTTCAAACTCTTGTAAATATAAATTTTGAACATCATTTATTAAATTATTTGTTCCATAAATTGCAGAAATTAGTTCTGTTTTATTATCATATTTTCTTAAATTATGGTTATTTGCTTTTGATAATTGTGCCAAATTTTGAATAGAATTATTACTAAAAGAAGTTGTATTTGATTGATTATTTTTTGCAATTTCTTTTGCTTTTTTAGTTTTATTTTTATCGTTTCCAAGATGTATAGAATAGGCTAACATCTCATTCATTTTTCATACTTCCTTGACAAGAGGATTTTGTCTTTCCAAATATCCTAACCCAGTAAGATTAAATTAAGTACACTTTATGAAAATTTGTATTTATAGACAGCTTTAGTAGATATAAAATTATAGTTCTAAAAGTAGCGAAATTAAATTTTAGGAGGATTTTAATATGGTAGAGATAACTTATCACAAAGAGGGAGATTTTTTCGTTCCTGACTTATATTTGGAGAAAGACAATTATGAGAATGATTATATTATTGGAAAGTATGGGCATTTAAGATTAGAGTATTTGAAAAATCACAAAAAGGCAGAATATATAATAATGTTTATGAACAAGACTTTAAGAAAACATCTTGTAGAAACTGATAAACAAGCTAATCAAAGATTTGAAATACTTATGAAACAAATGCTAGAGAAAAATGCTATTGATGAAAACTTAAAAAATACTGATCCTTTAAAATGGACAGGGCGTATGAATAATTATAAACATTCTATTGAAGAAATTGTATTTAAAGAACTTATATTTGTATAATTCAAAAGGACTGAAATTCAGAGATAGCTTTTCAGTCCTCTACTTTATTTAAATAAATGTATAACTTTATTATAGATTTTTTTAACAAAACTTATTTTATTATTATTTGCTATAGAAATATCTTGGATATTTTCTTTTTTATACAATTTCTGTTGTTTATTCATATTTTTAAATAGATTATCTATATTATATTTTTCTTTCTTTTTTTCTTCTAAATATTGCCTTATATGATTTTCTTCCATAATCAATTTTTTTCGTTCTTCATCTGAAACAATATATTCTTTATAAATTGAAGCTAAAATTAATTTTGTTTCTTCTAAAATATTTTGTTGTTCTAAGGGTTTATTTATATCAGATATATTTGGGATATAGTCATTATTCATATTTTCAAATATATCTTTCTTAACACTATCAGGAATTTTTTTTTGTATACCTAATGGAAACATTCCTATAATATAATCCACTTCTTTTAATGCATTCTTAAAAACTAAACTATTATTTATAACCATTTATCCACCTTTCTTTGGTTTATGTTATTTTTCTGGTTCTTTAGTATTTTCATTTGCCAATTCTAACATTTTACTTTTAAATACTGCTGAAACATCTATTCCTTGTAGTTGAAAATCTCTATATAATTCCTCTAATTTCTTTGCACATTCATCTTCTTTTTCTTTACGAAGTAAAGCACTAAAAGTCATTCCCTCTGGATATTGTTCTATAGGACTATAGACCTCTATCATTTCAGGATAACTTAAACCTATAGCAGTGATCATTTCTTCATTTACTTGGAAATTATATGAAATTTTATCATCTAAAATTTCATTTAGTGGTTCTCCTTTTAATATTCCTTTAGTTGAAGCAACTTTCGGAATAAAATCGTGTGGGTTTGTATAAAACATTATAAATCTACTTCTACAACTTTGAGTACTAATTAAATCATCTAAAGTATGTAATGCAGTCTCATAAACTATTTCTTGTTGTTTTTGCATAATCTCTTTAGCTTCACTTTCAGACATTGTTTCCTTATATATAGGATGAGTCTTGTAGTATTCTACTCTTTTTTCTTCTTCTAAGGTTAAAGGTTTATCACCAAATAGTTTTCTAGATAATAATTCTATCATTTCAGAATCGATTACTTCTGATTTATTTTTATCTATATATTCATCAATTTCTTTTTGAGAGATTTCTCTTTTTAAAAATGAGTTTATTCCTATCTCATTCATCTTTCCAAGCAAATATGGTTGTATAAATGTTTCGACTAAATCAATTCCTTCAAATTTATCTTCTAATCCCATACTATTAATTTCTTCTTTTAATAACGAAAGTACCTTAGTTATATATTTGTTGTAATCATCTGGATTTAAAAATGAATTAGCTGATTGTCTTTCATTTACATTATTATTCATAAATAATTCTCCTCTCATAAATAATACAAAATTTTATAATTTACAATTAAATTATAGCATAAATATTATGTTTTTACAATAAAATCCAGCATTTTCAGTAAAGTCTGCTAATATTTCTTGACTTTCAGCACAATTCATGGTATAAAATATGTGTATTCTAATTAGGAATACAAGAATATTGATGTCTTCTTTGGAATTTTACAATTCCTCAGATGCCAGGCGAAAACGAGTCGCATATAGGATTGCGAGCTGGTTATTAGAAATTTAAAATAATAATAAACTTGTCCAGTATTTAGAAGTAATTAGAAGATGGCATTATCGCGGAAATCGGTCTGCAATATAATGATGGTTATTTGCC
>CAMSMU010000030.1 GCA_947061115.1 uncultured Clostridium sp. | reverse complement strand
TCTATTTCTTGAACTTGTTCCACTTTTCTTGCTTCTTTTGTTGATAAATTTTAATAATTAAAACCGTTTTTGGGTGTGCTGACATAAGGCACACCCTTTTTTATTGTTCTCTAAGATTATTTAAAAGCAAAACCATGCAAAATATTAAAATTTCCTTAGAAAATTTTATTCTCTTTTTATTTATATTTCAATCTTAGGATTATACTTCTCAAGCCACATATTTACTTGACAAAGATATGCCATAAGTTGTGGTCCAGTCATTAATTGACCAAACCATGGTCTTGTAAAAGACTTTCCATCTGTTTCTATAATTTCTAATATATCATCTTTATTTAATAAATTGGTTATTGGTGCATTTTCATCTTCCATTATATTTGTTAGCATTCCTTTTACTTTTGCAAGGTATGTTGGATTCCATGTTTTTGGATATGGACTTTTCTTTCTTTCTACTATTTCTTGTGGTAGTTCATCTTTCATTATATATCTTAATAATCCTTTTTCTCTTCCATTTAACGCTTTTGTTTCCCATGGTATATTCCATACATATTCTGCTAATCTATAATCACAAAAAGGAACTCTAAGCTCTAATCCATTATACATTCCCATTCTATCTGTTCTACTAAGCAGTGTTTGCATAAACCAATTCATTGTGAGATATGTTATTTTTCTTTTTTCTTTTGTTTCTTCTGTGTCTGTATCTAATAATTCTACTTGATTTAAACTTTCATTATATCTAAAATCTATATATTGTTTTAGATCTATCTTTTTTTCTATTTCTGGATTTAATAAATGTTGTCTTTGCTTTATATTTATTGACCATGGAAAAGTTTTACTTGTTAATGCATCTTCTCTAAAGAACCATGGATAGCCTCCAAAGATTTCGTCTGCACATTCTCCCATAATTGATACTGTTGCATCTTTTTTAACGTTTTTACAAAATAGTAAAAGTGATGAGTCCACATCTGCCATTCCTGGTAAATCTCTAGCAATCATTGCATCTTCTAATCCATCTGCTAATTCTGGTGTATCTAAATAAATCGTATGATGTTTTGTTCCTAATTTTTGTGTTAATAATTGTATATATTCACTATCTGAATTTGGTTGAAAATCTGTTTTTTGAAAGTTTTTATCATTGTCTACATAGTCCACAGAATAGGTATTTAGCATTGGAAGATTATTTTTTCTGCAATAATTTGAAGCATACATAGTTATTATACTAGAGTCTAGCCCTCCTGATAAAAATGTACAAAGTGGCACATCTGACACTAACTGCATTTCTATTGCATCTGTAAGTAGAGTTTTTACAGTGTCGCAAGTAGTATTAAAATCATCTGTATGAACTTTACTTTTTAATTTCCAATATTCTTTTACTCTTAATCCAGTTCTATTAAATACCATATAATTAGCTGGTTTTAACTCTTCTATTCCCTTAAATATTCCTATTCCTGGCGTATGTGCTGGACCTATACCAAATAGTTCAGATATTCCCATTTTGTCTATTTCAGGATATATATTAGGATATTCAAATAGTGCTTTTATTTCTGAAGCAAATATCAATTGATTATTTTTCACTGAGTAAAATAATGGTTTAACACCAAAATGATCTCTGGCAATAAATAATTCATTTTTTCCCTCATTCCATATTGCAAACGCAAATATTCCATTTAAATGATTTACAACATTATGCCCATAATAAATAAATGATTTTAATAATACTTCTGTATCTGAATGTCCTTCAAATTTAAAACCACTATTTTCTAAAGTTTGTCTTAATTCTTTTGTATTATATATTTGACCATTATATGTAATAGCATAAGTATTTCCTAAATATTTGCATATCATTGGTTGTTTTCCACCTTCTGGATCAATAACAATTAATCTTCTATGTGCAATACAAATATCATCTTTTATGTATTCTCCATTTTCATCTGGTCCCCTTTTGCTTAAAGTATTGTTCATGTTATTTAATATGTTTCTAGCCTCTTCTGGTTTAATATTATTATCATAATTTGTAAATCCAACAATTCCACACATAATAAAAAGTCCTCCCATAAATAATATGTAGGACTTTAAATTTTGTTGATTAAAATTCTATTTTTTCTGATATATATTCTTCTATATCATCTATTGATAATCTTATTTGTTCCATAGTATCTCTATCTCTAATTGTTACTTTATTATCTTCTAAAGTATCAAAATCTACAGTAATACAATATGGTGTACCTATTTCGTCTTGTCTTCTATAACGTTTACCTATTGATCCTGCTTCATCATAATCACAAGTAAACTTCTTAGATAATCTATTAAACAATTCATTTGCTTTATCTGATAATTTTTTAGATAAAGGTAAAATTGCTACTTTGTATGGTGCTAAAGCTGGATGAAGATGCAATACAACTCTTGAATCTCCATCTGGTAAATTTTCTACTTCATAACTATTGCATAAAAATGCTAATGTGACTCTATCTGCTCCTAAAGATGGTTCTATTACATATGGTACATACTTCTCGTTTGTTTCTGGATCTAAATAACTTAAGTCTTGCTTTGAATGTTTCATATGTTGATTTAAATCATAATCTGTCCTATCTGCAATTCCCCATAATTCTCCCCATCCAAATGGAAAATTAAATTCTATATCTGTTGTTGCATTACTATAAAATACAAGTTCTTCTTTTGAGTGATCTCTTAATCGTATATTTTCTTCTTTCATTCCTAAGCTTAAAAGCCAATCTTTGCAAAACTTTTTCCAATATTCATGCCATTCTAAATCTGTTCCTGGTTTGCAGAAAAATTCTAATTCCATTTGTTCAAATTCACGTGTTCTAAATGTAAAGTTTCCTGGTGTTATTTCATTTCTAAAAGCTTTACCTATTTGTGCTATTCCCATTGGCATCTTTTTTCTAGTAGTTCTTAATATATTTTTAAAATCCACAAATATACCTTGTGCTGTTTCTGGTCTTAAATATACTGTTGATGTACTATCTTCTGTTACACCTTGAAATGTTTTAAACATTAAATTAAATTTTCTAATACCTGTAAAATTACTTTTTCCACAGTTTGGGCAAACTATATTATTGCGTTCAATATACTGTAATAATTCTTCATCTGAAAGACCATCTGCAATCATATCTTTTCCATTTTCATGTGCCCATTCTTCTATAAGTTTATCTGCTCTATGTCTTGTTTTACATTCTTTACAATCTATTAATGGATCAGAAAAACCAGATATATGACCTGATGCAACCCATGTTTCTGGATTCATCAATATTGCTGCATCTAAACCTACTATATCTTTTTGTTCTTGTATAAACTTTTTTCTCCATACTTCTTTTACGTTATTTTTTAGTTCTACTCCTAATGGACCATAATCCCATGTATTAGCTAATCCTCCATATATTTCTGATCCTGAATATATAAATCCTCTTGCTTTACAAAGATTAACAATTGTTTCCATATTTTCTACCATAAAACCAACCTCTTTTCTATTTAGATATTTTACTATGCATATGGTCTTTTGTCAATTGTTTTTCAACCACTAGGGACAGTCATTGATTTGGTTGAAATTCAACCAAAGGGGACGGTCTTTTTTGGTTGAGTTTTTTACTAACACTTAAAAATAGCTAATTTAGATTTTTATTACAGCAAAGCCTGTTACAGCCAAAAGCAAATTTGAATTTACGTTAAAAAACGTCGAAAACTGCCCTTATTTTCAACCAATTTTGTCTGTCCCTCTTGGTTGGTTTTCAACCAAATAAATGACTGTCCCCCTTGGTTGTTGACATTATTTTTTTTAAATTTTATAATATAATTTGAGAGGTGTAAAATCATGTTTTTTAAAAATATACTTAATTTTTTTATGGATAAAGAAGAGGAAAATGATGATTTTCTTGATAATTACGATTTTAAATCTTTTCCTAATGACATACTTGACGATTCTAACACATATCCAATATCTGAATTAAAAGCTTTTAATATAGCTAATATGGCTGAGAATTTAAAAACTGATTTTTATAAAAGGGATAAAAGAAATATCAGCTACATATATTTTTCTAATTGTAATATAAATTTAATTGATTATAATAACGGTAAATACTGGTATATACAAATTACTAATGGTGATCTTTCATGGATTGAATATAAGAAAAATGATACCAGATATTGTGATGGTCCTTTACTTAAAAAAGATCTAGCAAAACTAAAATGTTTGGTTAATTCTGATACTGGAGAATATATATATCATACTAAAAAGATAAATTACTAACTAGGAAACTTTGAAGAACTTTCCTAAATATAAAAGAATTGTCCTAAATAGACAATTCTTTTTCTTTTATCATTGTACAAATTAATTCTGCTGATTTTTCTACTCCTAATGTATCACTATTTATACATATATCATAATTACTATGATTATTCCATTCTTTTTCTGTATAATACTTATAATGATTTGCTCTTAATTTATCAATTCTCTTTATTTCTTTTTCTGCCTTATTTTTATCTAATCCATAAATTTCAACTGCTCTTTTTACCTTATCTTTTATGTTACTATAGACAAATACTTTTATAACATTACTTTTATCTTTTAATATGAAGTCTGCACATCTACCTACAATTACACAAGATTCTTTACTAGCAATTTCCTTAATTAATTCTGATTCTTTTATATATAATTCATCTGAATTATTTGTTCCAAAATAATATCCATTATTTAAACCATCTAGTATATCTCTTTTTTGCTCATTGTCTTTTATATATTCTTCTGCTAATCCTGTTTCCTCTGCTAGTTTTATAATAAATTCTTTATCATATAGTTTTATTCCTAACTTGTCTGCAACAAGTTTTCCTACATATCTTCCACCTGAACCATATTCTCTTGATACTGTTATTACAATATGTTTATCTAATTTGTTTTCTACAATAGTATTTTGTTCATTCTCTTTTATATTTTCTCCATTATTTTTTAGGTGCTTGTTTTCTATTGCTAAAAATATTACTGCGAGTATAAATGCTATTCCATCTGCAACTGGTCCTGCATATAGAACTCCCATAAGTCCGAATATACTACTTAATATTATCATTGTAGGTATTAAAAACAATATCTGTCTTGATAATGATAATATTGCACTTCTACTACTTTTTCCAATTGCTTGAAAAAAAATACCTGATGGTATTTGAATACCATTACAAATACATAATAAAAGATATATTCTGAAAGATAAACATGCAAATTCCATATAATTTTCATTTCCATTTCCAAATATAGAAATTAATTTATCTGGTATTGTCTGGAATAATATAAATGCTACTGTACTTATAACAAGACTTAATTTCAATACAATTTTCAATGTTTCTTTTACTCTGTCGAATCTTCTTGCACCATAATTATATCCTACAATTGGTTGTGTTCCTGCTGCAATACCTATGATAATACTATTTAATATCTGACTAATTTTCATTACTATTCCGAATACTGTAATTGGTATTTCTGAACCATATTTAGTTTCCATTCCATATTTACCTAATAAATTATTTTCTACACCCATTACAAATACGAAACTCATTTGAGTAATGAAGCTACTAATCCCTAATGTTATTATTTTTCTTATAACATTTAATTTTAATAATATTGACTCTTTATTTATACTAACTGATTTAAATTTCTTTATATAAAATGTATTAAGTATAAATGTAACAAACTGACTAAATATTGTTGCAATTGCTGCTCCTTCGACACCCATTTTAAATACAAATATAAATATAGGATCTAATATAGTATTTAATACTGCTCCTAAGACCATTGTAAACATTGCATAATTAGGGCTACCATCTGCTCTTATAATAGAATTTAAAGTAGTACCTATCATCATAAATGGTAATCCAATTGTTATAATTCTACCATAGCTTAAAGCATATTGTCTTAAATTATCTGTACATCCAAATATATTTAATATTTGTGGAAGAAATACTAATGTTATTATTAAAAAAATAACTGCTACAATGCTAGACATTATTATTCCATTTGTAACACCTCTTGCAGCATCCTCTTTTTTCTTTTCTCCTAATTTTAAGCTCAAATAACTAGATGTACCATCACCAAACATTAATGCAAAAGCTAGGCAAATCATTGTTAATGGAAATACTACATTTGTTGCACCATTCCCTAAATATCCTACCCCCCATCCTATAAATATTTGATCTACAATATTATATAAAGAGTTTACTAATAATGATATAATACAAGGAATAGAAAATTTCTTAATAAGCTTTGTTATTTTTTCATTTTCAAGTATATTTTCTTTTTCCATTCTTTCCTCCTTTTATTGATATATTAACTAAAGCACATCTTTTCTATTATAGTTGTTTTAATTTTTATTGTCAAGAAAAGTTTTTTGATTTTTTCTAAAAATGTAAAAACAAGTTCTATTTGAACTTGTTTTATATTTCTATTATAATTTTATTATCTTTTCCCACGGTAAATCTTTTTTTCCAAAGTGTCCATAGTTTGTTGTTTTTGTATATATAGGTTCTTTAAGTTCTAAATATTTTATTATTCCATCTGGTGTTAAGTCGAATTTTTGTCTTACCATTTCTACTAATTCATCTTCTGTTTTTTCAGATGTTCCAAATGTATTAATACAAATAGATAATGGTTCTTTTATTCCTATACTATATGATATTTGTATTTCACACTTTTTTGCATATCCGTTTGCTACTATATTTTTTGCAACATGACGCAATATATAAGCAGCACTTCTATCTACTTTACTTGCATCTTTTCCTGAAAAAGCTCCTCCACCATGTCTGCTATATCCACCATATGTATCTACAATAATTTTTCTTCCTGTTAGACCTGTATCACTTAAAGGTCCTCCTATAATAAATCTTCCTGTTGGATTTATATATATTTTTGTATTGTCATCCATCATATTTGAAGGTACTTCTTTTTTTATAACCTTTTCTATTACTTCTTGTTTTAGTTTATCATTATCCACATCTTCTGTATGCTGAGTAGAAATTAATATCGTTTCTATTCTTTTTGGCTTATCATTCTCATACTCTACTGTTACTTGTGTTTTGCCATCTGGTCTTATATATGGTACCTCTCCTGTTTTTCTAACTTCTGTTAGTCTTTTAGATAATTTATGTGCTATTGATATTGCATATGGCATATATTCTTCTGTTTCATCACATGCATATCCAAACATGATTCCCTGATCTCCTGCTCCACCAATATCCACTCCTAATGCTATATCTGGACTTTGTTTTGTTATTTCCACTTGTATTTTACATGTTCTATAATCCATATCTATTTTTTCGTTTTCATATCCAATTTCTTTTATTGTACTTCTTACAATAGATTCTATATCTATTTTTGCTTTTGATGTTACTTGTCCTGCAATTGTTACTGAATTTCCTGTTACAAATGTTTCTACTGCTACTCTTGAATCTCTATCTTGTTTTAGATATGCGTCTAATATACTATCTGATATTAAATCTGCTAATTTGTCTGGATGTCCTTCTGTTACACTTTCTGATGTAAAATAGTAATTTTTCATTTTCTGTTCCTTTCTGCATCTCTATATTATATTTTCATCTTTAATTCTAACTTCTATTGAACCTATTCCGCCTTCTAGTTTTATTTTATTGTTTCCTGTTCCATATGTAGATCTTTCTATTCCGTTTATTCTAAGTCTTCCTATTCCTTTTTCTGCTGTAATATTATAATCATCTTCTGAACCTAATAAATTTATGTTCATCTCTCCTACTCCACATTCAATTTTGCTATTACCTAAAATTTTAGCTTCTAAATCTATTCTTCCAACTCCTGCATCTAGTTTTAGGTTATATAGTTCTGATGATTTGATAATTGTTTCTCCTGCTCCTCCATCTATTTGTGATGAGCCAAATTTTGAATTTTGTATTGTAAGTTTTCCAGCACCTTGATCTATTCTTGTATAATTTGTACTAATATCATTTATTTCGATCTTTCCTGCTCCTGAGTCTATATCTAGTTTATCTATCTCCTCTGGAATATATACTGTTACTGTTCCTGATAAATTATTAACAAAATTCCATACTTTTGTTTCTGTGATTTTTAAATTTCCATTTCTTAATTTTGATGTAAAACTATCTGTCATATCATATGCTTCAACTTTAAACTCTTCACCTGATTTTATTATCATATTAGCACTTGCTATCTCTATTTCTATATTATTTACATCTTCATAAGTTTGCATGAATGTTTTAGTATTGTTATTTGATGTTTTCCCCATAGCACCAATAAATGATAAGCAAAATAGTATGCCACTTACTATATTTAAAATTATAAAAATTGCTAAACATATTGCTAATACTTTTATTACTTTTTGTATACTTGTCATTTTATATCAACACCTCCAAATAAACTGAAAGCATCTATATATATTGTCTTTTCATTTTCTTTTTGATTTTTACACCTATTACTAACTCCACCAAATATAGGAGTAGATTTAACTTTAACATTTACACCTGATGGAACTATTATTTCAATTCCTCCAAATATACTAGTTGATTTTATATATGCTTCATTGCTTATATTAGCGTTTCTCAAATTTAGCATTACACTACCAAAAATTGCTTCTAATTCTGCACTTTTAAATTCTTCATTATCTTTGTCTACTTTTTGAGCTGAAAATGTTGCAATAATACTTTCTTGTCCCTCTTTTTTTCCTTCTTTTACTTTTTTGCTTATTTCACTTTTTATTGACTCATTAAATATCATTGAAAGCCCTATTAAAACAAATATTATTGGTATTATTAATTTTATAATAATATCAAATTCTAATATTCCATTTGATGCTAATAATAAAATTATACCTATAGTAAGCCCTATTAGGTTACCAACTTTGCTACCGCCTCCTTCAAACATTCCAATAAAGCAAGGCAATATAATAAACATTGTCCACCATCCATTAAAAAATATGTTTATATTTGTTAGCCCTAAAGCATTTGTTCCAATTACTATTCCTAATAATACGAAAAGTAATCCCCATAAAATTTTACCTATTTTATTCATTTTCTTTTCCTCTTTTCTTTGAATAAATTTTAGTTATTGCCATTCCAATAACTGCTGCTATACTTGCTGTTATAATTTGATTAACTCCCATTGAAATATTTAACATTTGGAATACTTTTCCCATATTTGGTATAATAGTTAATAGTGTAAGTAATCTAAATCCAATATATATAATACTTGCTTTAGCTAATACCGCTATAATAGATGTTAATATGTAATTAAATTTCTTTTGAACTACTAATTTTCTGTATAAGTAAACAAATATAAAATTTCCTAACCAAATTGCTGGTATCATATATGATGAATATATACTAGCTGTTTTAAAAATAAAAGTACTTCCAATAGCTGATATACTTGGTAATGTTATTAATCCTGCTATTTGTTTCCATCCTTTTACATTAATTCCTACTGTTATAAGTACTGTATTTACTATTGTTCCTACAACATATTGTGAGTTTGTAGCAATTATACTATCTACTCCAAATATTAAACTTAATAATTGTGGTACTACCATAGGAACTAAAAATATTAGTATACTTAATAATATCCATTGAACGGCTTCTGCTCTTTTTGATAATGGGCATGTAACTTCATTTAAACAATTTTCACTTTCCATAATTTATCCCTTCTAAATTTATAATTTGTTTAATTATACAAGTAAATTTGTTATTTGTCATCATTTTTTTGATATTTTTGTAAACTTTTGACTAATGGAGTGATTTATATCTTCCTGATATAAGAATAATAGAAGGGCGATTTATAATCGCCCACTACACTTTTTTAAGTATTAATATATTATGCCATAATCTCTGTTTGTCATTCTTTAAATTAATTTTTTCTATTAGTATTTTTTATTTTCTCATTTGTAATTTATTTAGATTATTTCTAATTGCCCTATAAGTTATTAAATGTCATATATTTTCTGTTTTATTTCTTTTATTTTTTCCTTTGTTTGATAGTATCCTTCATAATATAATTCATCTAATTTTCTTTTTTCTAATAATCCTGTTTTTGGTTCTTTTATTTTTAGAAGATAATCTGTTCCATCCCATTCATATTTTGCAAGTTCACTACATAATATTGAAAATGATTTGCTTAATATTTCAAAAATATTACTACAACATTTTTTAGGATTTCTATCTTCAAATACTATACTTAATACTCTATCTGCACCTGCTTTTTTAGTTTCTCTCCATGGTAAATTTTCAGCTATTCCACCATCTACTAACATTTCATCTTTATATTTACATGGTGTAAATACTCCTGGATAACTACAACTAGCTTGCACAGCTGTACCTATATCTATATTATTTATATATTTTATTTCATTATTACTATCTACAATATTATTTGAAAATACATATAATTCTTTTGTCACTATATTTACTGCTGGTATTATTAATGGCATTTTTATTTGATTTATATTATATACACCTTTTTCATTACATACTTCATTTACAATTTTTCTAATCTTCATTCCACTGTTTAATCCATCTATTACTATTCCTTTTCCAGTAAATATATTTTTGAAAAATCTTTTTACATTTTCAAAATCAATATAATTTATTTCATTTACATATTTTTTAAAAATATATAATATTTCATCTGTTTTGTATCCACAAGCATAAAGAGTTGCCACTATACTACCAGATGATGTCCCTGATATATAGTCAAATTTTATATTTTCCTCTTCTAATGCCTTTATTGCACCAATATGTGATATTCCTTTTATTCCTCCACCAGATAAGCTAAGTCCTAATTTCATTATACTTTTCCTTTCTTTTATATCATAATGAAATATAAGAAAAAAAGTTACAGAATTTGTATATATTTATATATTTTGGTAATACTTTTTTTAGGTGGTGATAAATATGACTAGTAAAGAACTTTTATATGTTGAAGATGCTTTAGGACATGAAAAAATCATGAAATCATGTAGTAAGAAAACATCTGAAAAGCTAACAGATCCAGCTCTTTCCGCTTATATTGGAGAATTAGAGCAAAAACATTCAGAGTTATTTAACAAGTTTTTAAATTTATTGTAAGGAGGAAAGTTATGGAAGATCAAAGCTTAATGGAAAACGAATTATTAGTAATTAAAGGTGTTTGTGATTTATATCTTCATGCAACTATTGAATCAACTACAGCTGAAGTTCATGAAGCTTTCAAATGCGCTTTAAACGAATCTTTAAATATTCAAAATAAAATTTATAATCTAATGGCTGAAAAAGGTTGGTATCAAACAGATACTGCTGAACAAACTAAAATTGATGCAGCAAAACAAAAATATTCTGGACAAGCATAAAAAGAGGATTAAAAAATCCTCTTTTATGTAATATAAATTTATAATTATTCTTCTACCTTTTTAAACATGTCTTTTCCAACTCCGCAAAGAGGACAAGTCCAATCTTCTGGTAAGTCTTCAAATTTTACTCCTTCTTTTTCTTCATCATAAATATATCCACATGCCATGCATTCATATTTTGCCATATTAAATTACCTCCTTTAAATTTATATTAAAATTTTACTACAATTAATGATTTTTGTAAATATATTTTCTCTTTATTATTTTTATTTATTACACCATTCTTCTTGTTTTTTATATCATTTCCTATTAATCATATTTACTCTCCTTTATTTTTGCAATATGTTTTAATTTTAACATTTATTAATTTAAAATTAAGTAATTAACTTAATTTCTGTAATTTCCATAATTGCATCTACTCTCCAAGCACTTGCCAATCCTACTGCTACATATGCATCTTTTCTATCTCCAACACTTAATTCCATTTTTATTTCTCCAGTAGTAATATTTCTTTTATTGGATAATTTTGATTCATTTAAATATTGAAAATTAATATTCTCTAGTAAACCTTTTTTTCATATACTTCATCAGTATTTTTCGTAATATTTGCTTTAACTAATAATTTTGAATATCCTTCTACATTCACTTTCTTATTAGTTATCATTAAAGACGTAGCATAATTATTCACTGAAACAGTAATATTATTAGAATTTTTGCTATAACTTCCTGTGCCTGTATATTCTGGACTATGATTTGTTTTTTTATAATTAAATGTATCTATAATTTGGGTATTTTCTTTACCCCCTTTATACAAAAACATTTCTTTTTCTTTATATATTATATCTATTTTTCTATTGTTATCTGATTCTGCAGTATATATTTGTGTTTCTTCTGGTATTTCAAATGTATAAAACTGATCTACTTTTTCTGTTACTCTCACACTATATTTTATTATTACTCCATCAAAATTTTTACTATGATTTAAGCTAGTTGTAAGATTTACCTCTACTGTTTCTCTTTTTTGTTTTCCCTGATTTAATTCATTATCTATTTTATTATAAAAATTTTCTAAATCTTTTATTTCATTTTTTTGTGCAAATTCATATTTTTCTGCTACATTTTTTGCTCTGCTAAATAATCCATTATTCCCTATTGTTAAACTTATGGACATTCCTGCTAATATTAAAATTACTATTATTGTAACTAATAATGATACTAATGTTATTCCTTTGGGCGATTGGTAGCCAGCTTTATATATTAATTGATAATTTTTAGTACATTTTTTAGATTTATTCATTTTTTATATTCTCCTTCATATTAATAATTCAATTATATTTTTACACAAAAAAACTATGCTCTTTAGATTCTTCTAAAAAGACATAGTTTTCTATGTTTACGTAATTCTATTTTATTAAACCTTACGATATATATACAGTATCAATCGTTTTAACGTTTTTCATTTGTATTTTCCTTTTTCTTATTTTTGTAATTTTATCATATCCTTTTTATTTTTTCCATATTACTTTAGTGATTTGCCAAAAGGGACGTAGCACTTTGACAATTTTGTTATTCTCTTGTTGCCAAATTGCTACGTCCCCCCTTGGCAAAAAGTATTAAATTTCTAATCCTCTTTGGCATTATCTAGTATTGCTTTTGTTATCAATTGCCTTATCATCCATCTGATTTTACCTTCTTTTGAAACATTTTGAACATTATTTTCTATTACATAATTTAATACATCAGTAATATCTAAATATAGTTCTCTATAATTTGTATATTTCTTTAAAACTTGCAAAAAGAATTCTATTACTTCTTTTTCGTAATTTTCGTTATTATTTTTCTCTTTTCTTGCATATATGTAATTTTCTTTATTAATTATTATACTATATTCTTCTTTTTTTAATTTTTCTTCATATTCTCTTTTTTTCTCTTCATTTAAATTTGCTATTATTATATAGTTTTCTTCCATATTTTATATGAATTCCTCCCAAACAATATTTGCTAAGTCTAAACCTTTTTTACTTAATCGTATATTATTTACATTTATTTTTATTAATCCTTCTTTTGATAGTTTTGTTAGTTCTTTATTAAATTGAACTAATGGAGTTGTATTAAACTTTTTTCTAAATTCGTTTATATTTATTCCATTTATTTTTCTTAATCCTAATATCATATATTCTTTCATTTGTGATATTTCGTTCTGCTTTTCTTCTATTATTATATTTTTATTTTGATTATTACTATTTATATTATCTATATAGATATTTATATCATCTATATTTTTATATCTTACACTATTTTCATATGAACTTGCAGATAATCCAAAGCCTAAATATTCTTTTTGATTCCAACAATCTACATTATGTTTTGATCTATAATCAATTTTTGAAAAGTTTGATATTTCATAGTGAATATATTCGTTTTCTTCTAATTTTCTTTTTGCAAACCAATACATATATCTTTCTATTTCTTCATCTGGTAGTTTTATTTTTCCTTTATTTAACATGTTTTCTAGTTTTGTTTCTGGCTCTACTATTAATGAATATACTGATATATGTTCTAAATTTAAGTTTATGATTTTATTTAAAGTATTTTCTACGTCATATATTGTTTGATTTGGCAGACCTAACATTATATCTGTATTTATATTTCCGAATCCCACTTTTCTTGCAAGGTTTACAGTTTCTTCAAATTGTGAATAATTATGAATTCTTCCTATTAATTTTAGTAAATTATCATTAGAACTTTGAAGTCCTATACTTAATCTGTTTATTCCTAAGTTATAATATGTTTCTATTTTTTTTAAGTTTGCTGTTCCTGGATTTACTTCTATAGTAATTTCTATATCTTTTTCTAAATTAGCATTTTCTTTTATTTTTTCTATAATTTCTTTTATATTTTTTTCTTCAATAGAAGATGGAGTACCTCCTCCTATATATATTGTTTTTACTATAATTTCTTTATTACTTAGCTTATATTCTATTTCTTTTTTTAGAGCATTTATATATTTTTCCTGAATATCTTTGCTACATGAAAATGAATTAAAATCACAATAGTTACATTTACTTATGCAAAATGGTATATGTATATATATTCCTAATTCTTTCATTATTCTTCTCTAATCTCCTCTGCTAGATTGGATATTCTTTTCATTCTATGGTTTACTCCTGATTTTCCTATTGGATTTTTAAGTTTTTTCCCTAATTCTGACAAACTTAAATCTGGATTATTTAGTCTTAGTTCTGCAAGTTCTATTTCTCCACTATTTAGGTCATTTAATCTATTTTTTTCTTTTATTAGTTTAATATCTTCTATTTGTTTTATAGATGTTTTTATTACTTTATTTATATTTGCTGTTTCACAATTTACAATTCTATTTACTTTATTTCTTACATCTCTAATAACCCTAGTTTCTTCAAATTTTAACACTGACTTACTAGCTCCAATAAATGCTAAAAA
>CAMSMU010000029.1 GCA_947061115.1 uncultured Clostridium sp. | reverse complement strand
TAAGCCCTACTTTTATGCAGTTCTGGAAATTCAGTTGGAGTTCGATAAATCTGTTGGATTTTGCCACAATTGTATTTGCTTTTTTATGTATTGATACTTTTGATACAGTTGGCACTGTTACTGGCTGTGCTAAAAAGGCAGATATGTTGGATAAAGATGGAAACCTTCCACGGCTGAACAGAGTTTTACTTGCAGATGCTATCGCCACATCAGTAGGTGCATGTTTAGGTACTTCTACTACTACAACGTTTGTAGAAAGTGCATCTGGTATTGAGGAAGGAGGAAGAACAGGATTAACAGCATTTACAACAGGTATTCTGTTTGTACTTGCTCTCATCTTCTCTCCCATTTTCTTATCGATACCGTCATTTGCAACTGCACCTGCACTTATTATCGTTGGCTGTTCAATGATGAAATCTGTAAAAGATCTGCTCTTTAATGATCTTCGTGAATTTATTCCAGCATGCTTATGCATGTTCTTCATGGTATTTTCATATAGCATTGCTAACGGAATCGCTGCGGGATTTATCTCTTACGTTATAATCAACGTATTTACAGGCAGGGGGAAGAAAGTACATTGGATCATGTACGCAGTTTCTATATTATTTATGCTCAAATACGCATTAATTTAATTCCTGTTTATACCCGACTAAGGCACCCCCTTAGTCGGGGTTTTAAATTATATTTTTTGTGTGTTTAATAATAAATTTTTCTTTATTTTTATAAACTTCTATCGCATCTATTCTTATAAATGCATCCTCCATATTATTTTTATATAAATAATATTCTATTGCGTTTATTAAATGATTTTTCTTTATATTAGTAATTGCGTCAATTGGATTTCCATATTTTTTATTTGCTCTTGTTTTCACTTCTATAAATACCATTTCATTTTTCTCTTTTGCTATAATATCTATTTCTCCATGTTTAGAGTTAAAATTTCTTTCAATAATTTCATAATTATTTTTTCTTAAATATCTTTCAGATTCTTTTTCTCCTTGTTTTCCTAATATATGACTTAAATACATTTATTTTCTCCAATACTTTTTATCTAAACTTCTATACTGTATTGCTTCCGCAATATGCTTTTTTTCTATTTCTGATTTTTTATCTAGATCTGCTATTGTTCTTGCAACTTTTAATATTCTCGAATATGCTCTAGCAGATAATCCTAATTTATTAAATGTTAATTCCATTAATTTTTTACTTTGCACATCTAATTTACAATATCTTTCTAATAGTTTAGGTGTTAGCTGTGAATTTGAGTGTATGTTTTCTTTTTCATACCTTTTTTGTTGTATTATTCTTGCCTCATTTACTCTCTTTTTTACTTCTTCAGAAGTTTCAATTTTGTTATTATATTCTAAGTTTTCATATTTAACTGGTGTTACTTCTACTTGTATATCTATTCTATCTAAAAGTGGTCCGCTTATTTTTCCGATATAATTAGAAATCATTATTGGACTACATGTACATTCTTTTTCTTTTGAGCCATAATACCCACACGGACATGGATTCATTGATGCTACTAGCATAAAATTGCATGGATATGTTAAACTCGCATTTACTCTTGATATTGTTACTATTTTATCTTCCAAAGGCCCTCTTAAAACTTCTAATGTGTTTTTATTGAACTCTGGTAACTCATCTAAAAATAATACTCCATTATGTGCTAAGCTTATTTCCCCTGGTTTTGGTATTCTGCCTCCACCAATTAGTGATATTCCAGAAATTGTATGATGTGGAGCTCTGAATGGTCTTGTTGTAATAATAGATTTGTTTTTTTCTATTTTACCTGCTATACTATGTATTTTGGTAGTTTCTAATGATTCTTCAAATGTCATATTGGGTAAAATTGTTGGTATTCTTCTTGTCATCATAGTTTTTCCAGATCCAGGGGTTCCTAAAAGCAGACAATTATGCCCTCCTGATGCTGCAATTTCTAATGCTCTCTTTAGATTTTCTTGACCTTTTACCTCTGAAAAGTCTATATTATATTCTTTTTTTACATCAAATACATTAGATAAATTTATATTTGTTGGGCTTATTTCTATTTCTCCATTTAAGTACTGTATTACTTCTCTTAAATTATTCACTCCTATTATTTGTATGCCATTTACTACAGCTGCTTCATTAGCATTTTCTTTTGGAAGTATTATTCTTTTAATATTCAATTTTTTAGCTTCTATGCATATTGGTAATATTCCATTTACCTTATTTAATTTTCCGTCCAATGACAGTTCTCCTATGAATACAGTATCTTCTAAATTTTGAATATCATTATTACAGCTTAATATTCCTATTGCTATTGGTAAATCAAAATATGATCCCTCTTTTTTTATATCTGCTGGTGCTAAGTTTACTACTATTTTTCTACTTTTCAAATCATATCCAGAATTTTTTATTGCAGCTTTTACCCTTTCTTTTGATTCTTTTACACTAATATCTGGCAAACCAACTATATTAAAAGCTGGTAGTCCTGCAGAAATATCTACCTGAATATATACCAAGTAGCCTTCTAGTCCAATTAAGGACATGCTTTTTACTATTGATAACATTTTTTCCTTTCTTTTTGGAAGTTTTATAGAATTAAATTTATGAATTAAATTTTGTATAATATATCATAATTTCCATATTTTGTAAATATACTTCTTTAAATTTGTATGATTTTTAATTTTTATCTTGAAAATTATACAAAAGTACTTTATAATAGTAATATATGCGGCTATAGTTTAACTGGATAGAATGCAGGCCTACGAAGTCTGAGATTTGGGGGTTCAAATCCCTCTAGCCGCACCAGTCTAAGTGTTCTTATAGGATTTAACGCCTTATAAGAACATTTTTTTATTTTATGCTGATAATCATAATTTGGGTGCGTATTTTACATTTACACCTTTTCTTGTATTTACTGATATATCTATATTTAATAGATTTTTCTATATAAAGTTACTCCCGTATTACATTACGGGGTGGAGTGTCTATCGCTGTCGTTTTGCCACGTTCACTTTAGTTTCATAGAAAAATTATTGTAAAATTTAAAAAGATATAGTACAATAATTAATATAAATAAAAAGATTATAGAGGAGTCTTGAAATGTTTAAAAATTTAACACAAGAGCAAAAAGAAGAAAGATTTAATGGATTAATTAGTTATGCAACAAAAATTAATAACAAAGGTCTAAAAGATGCATGCATATCAATATTAAATGATTATAAAGAAGAATTATTCTGTAGGGGAGCTGGTCATGACGGTATTGAAATGAATAAATATAATAGAACTCATCAATGTTTTGATGGTGGCTTATTAGACCATATATATAATGTTACTAAAATTGCATATAATATAGGACTTAATTATGCAGGACAGGTTGATATGGATTTAATATTGTTTGGTGCAATATTGCATGATATTGGAAAAATAAAAATATTTGACAAATGGAATGAAAATAATGAAATAAAATCAAATCTTAATTATTCATACTTATTAGTTGATCATGTATATATTGGCGAAAAAATAACAGAAGAATATCTAGATAAAGAAAAAGTTTCTGAAAAACTTAAATATCAAGCATTACATATAATTGCAACACATATGGATACTATGGATAAACATATGGCAGAAGCTTATATAGTAAGTTATGCTGATTCAATTGATGCAGATGTAGAAAATATTATTAGTTACCCAAGAAATGCTTTTAATCCGTTGTATAATAAATATTACTATGAAAGTGAAAACCCAATAAAATATAAATAAATATTAAATAGTAACTTAATTTATTGTATTTCATCAGACACCTTTTTTATGTGTCGTGTAATTATAGATTTTTAAGCATATCCTAAAAATTTCTATAAGAACACTCGCATCAATATAGATGTTCTTATAATAGATTTATTATTCTTTGAGAACATCTTTTATTTTGGTAATGAACAAAAAGTCCATCTCCTTGTTCTCAATTAGGATTATAAATTTGCCAATAAGAACTATCTATTCCTATTGGCACTTATTGACACTACTTTTTTATTATACCCAATTTGAAAATTGAAATTACTGTTACTAAGCTGAACCCTACTGCTAATACTATCACAATTACTCTTCCATTTTCAATTGGTTTCTCTTCTATTTTTTTACCAATATCAATTACTTCATTGTCTACTATTATATTTAAACTATCTTCTTCATTATTTTCAATAATAGTATTTAGACTATTGTTATCATTGCTATTTTCATTATCATCTTCTAAATTACTACTATCATTGTTATTAATATTACTATTCTCTTTATTATTAGTATGGCTTATAGGATTTTTACTACTATTTCCTACATTACCATTGTTACTATTATTGTCATTATTCACATGATTATTATTTACAGGAGGATCATTTTTATTATTGTTTCCAGTGTTACCATTATTACTATTCCCTGGTTTATTATTGTTATTTCCAGTATTACTATTATTGTTATTATTGCTATTATTATTTCCATTGTTAGCATTATTATTATTTTCTTTATCTAATATTGATATTCTTACAGACTTATTTGATGTAGCTACATCAGTTTCTGCTGTTGATGCTGAAAAATTTGTTAAACTTATAGTTGTATCTCCCAATTTTGCATTGTCTTTTACCTTAAAAGTTATTGTTCCAATAGATTGTGTAGTACTTATAACTTCACCATCTTTTGTGTTACCTGTGATTAGTCCATCTTTATAGAATGGTGCTTCCCATTTATCTGTGCTACCAGTTGAACAATATTCAAAAACAGAAGAATCAAATTCTATGCTAGCAACATATGCACCTAATCCTTTTTCACCAGTTACAATTTTAATGTCAGTTAATCCTATTGTGATTACAACCTCTTCTCCCCTTTTGGCTTTATAGTTATTTACATTTATTGTTGTACTGTAATTGTCGTTTACTGCATATATTTTTGTATTTAATAATAATAATAATAATATTATTATACTAATTATTTTTTTATTTGCTAAACTATTTTCCATTTAATTTCTCCTTGTACTCTTTAATCCTATATACTATTTAAATTATATTTGCAATGATTAGATTACATGCTTTATAATTATTTATTATAATTAAATTTTTTATTAATAATGGCAAATCCATTTTATTCCCATATTTTTTAGTATACCATAAAATTTAACACTTTTCAATTTTTATTATATAATTTTAATATTTATATATATTTATTAATAATATCCAACAGTTTTTATCTTCCAAGTTATGTTTTTTATTGCTTAAGCAATTTTTATTTACTTTTTTCGATATTTTGCTATAATATAATAAATATTTATTTAATTTAAAGGAGTATATAATGAAGGTAATAACTGTATGTGGGAGTTACAAATTTAAAAAAGAAATAAGTGAAATAGCAGAAGTAATGACATTAAAGGGAAACTGTGTAATAACTCCAAATGATTTAACGAGGACTAATAAAAATTCTTATACAGAAAATGAAATTTTGATGATTGACAATATGCATAAAGAAAAAATTAAACTATCAGATGCTATATTAGTAGTAAATGTAAATAACTACATTGGAAATAGTACAAAAAGTGAGATTGAATATGCTAAGTCACTAAATAAAAAAGTCTTATACTATACAGATTTAAAATAGGAGATTTATAATGGAAAGAGTAAAACTAAATTCAACTAAAATAGACAATCTTAAGGATTTTGATTGGATAGAATATTTTAAATATAATAATTCACATCTATTAAAATTAGATTTTAATAATTGTACAGAATTATCAGATGAAGAAAAAATTTTAATAACTCCTTCCATAAAGGCTTTTCAAATAGGGGAAGGTTCTGAAGGGAAGCATCTAACTAAAGTTGTAGAAAGATTTGCATTGAAGAATAATTACAAAGATTATCCTGAAATTATGAAATGGTTCATAACAGAAGAAAATAGGCATTCTCAAACATTAAAAAAATATATGGAAATATATAATATAAAATCAGTAAATAAGTTATGGATTGACAATGTATTTAGAATATTAAGAAAAATCATGGGACTAGAATGTGAAGTCATTATTCTTGTAACTGCTGAAATGATAGCGCTATCTTATTATACAGCATTATCAAATGCTACAAATTCTAACCTTTTGAAAACAATATGTACTCAAATGTTAAATGATGAATTAAAACATGTTGTATTACAATCATATACATTACATAGAATTTCAAAAAATAGAAGTAAACTTATTAATAAATTAGTAAGGAACATAAGAAAAATAATTATGAGAGTGACTGAATTTGTTGTATGGCATAAATATAAAGATTTATTTATAAAGGGGGACTATGGATATAAAAAATTTAAGTCTCACTGCATGGAATATTTAAATGAATCAATAAATATTGAAATTAGTGGAAGTATATAGGTGAATATGTAATGAAGAAGGAAAAAACAAAGAAGAAAAAGAAAATTATTAATATATTTTGTTGGATATGCTATTTTGTTGCCTGTCTTATTATTTTTGGACTTATTCTTGAAAGTCCTGCAAGTAAAGATATAATACGTCCTTTATCTAATGAATCTGATTACCCTGTTTATAGTGGTAAAAATGTATATGAATATTGGAAAACTACATTAAGTGAAGATAGGCAATTAGTATATGATGAATTAAAAGAATCTTTTTTACAATTTAAAAAAGACTTCTCTGTACATATAGATGGTAATTTATCTTTAGATGACTTTAAAGAAATATATACTGCTGTATTATTAGATCATCCTGAAATGTTTTGGATGTATTCTTACAGCGTAACAACTAGATTCTTTAGTAATGATATTAATACTAGCAAGAAAATTAAACTTGAATATTCTTTTAGTGAAGAAGAAAGTAAAGATATTAAAAAACGTATTAAACCCAAGTATGAAGCAATTATAAATGAAGCTAAAAAATTAGAAAGCATCTATGATAAAATCAAATATGTTCACGATGAACTTATTAGATTAGGTGTATATACTAAGTATGATGAAGACAATCTGGTTTACTTTCAATCTTTAATATCTATATTTGATACTGGAGAAACTGTATGTTCAGGATATTCCTATGGATTTAAATTTATTATGGACAATTTAGGAATTGATTGTATTCTTACTAGAGATGTTAGCAATGAAGATGTTAGTAAAAATCACATTTGGAACATGGTTAAATTAGATGGTATATGGTATAATATAGATTTAACTTATGATGGTAATGTAGATGATGAATATATATACTATAAATATTTTTTAAAGGATAATGAAGAATTTTATAAAAATCATAAAATGCAAGATAAAATACCACAAAATGAGTAATAACGTAAAAAGTAGGCTTTTATATAGCCTACTTTTATTTTAGTTCATTTCTACTTTTCCTATAATATCTTTTATATCATTTATGTTGCATTTTCTCATATATTCTTCTATTCCATCTACTGTTTTTATACTTGTATATGGATCTATGAAATTTGCTGAACCAATTGATATTGTTGTTGCTCCTGCTAGCATAAATTCTATCGCATCTTCTCCTGAAGTAATTCCACCTAATCCCATTATTGGAATTTTTACTGCTTGTGATACTTGATATACCATTCTTATTGCTACTGGTTTTATTGCTGGTCCTGATAATCCCCCTGTATTATTTGCAAGTTCAGGCTTTTTCTTATATATATCTATTTTCATTCCTAATAAAGTATTTATTAATGATACTCCATCTGCTCCTGCATCTTCCACTGCTTTTGCAATTGATGCTATATCAGTTACATTTGGTGTTAATTTTACAATTAGTGGTTTATCTAATACTTTTCTTACTTCTGATGTTACTTGTTTTACACCTTCATATGTATTTCCAAATGCCATACATCCTGCTTTTACATTTGGGCAAGATAAATTTAATTCTACTCCATCAATGTCTAGAGTATTTAGTATTCTACAAAGCTCTACATATTCGTCTATACTACTACCACAAGCATTTACTATAACTGCTGTATCAAATTTTCTAAGGAATGGCAAATCATTTTGTGCAAAGTATTCTACTCCTGGATTTTGAAGTCCTATACTGTTTAACATTCCACTTGCTGTTTCACATACTCTAGATGGCTTGTTTCCGCTTCTTGGCTTTAGTGATGTTCCTTTTGTTATTATTGCACCTAATTTCCCTAAGTCAAAAAAGTCTGCATACTCCCTTCCATATCCAAATGTTCCTGATGCTACAGTTACTGGATTTTTCATTTTAATTCCTGCAAAATTTACTCTTGTATCCATATTTTCCTCCTTATTATATAATTGGATTTCCATTAATATTTATTTCTTCTATTTGTTTTTCTATTGCTACTTCGCTTATTCCATCAATAAAATTCTTTACTCTAGTAAAATCAATATATTCTGGATCTCCATTTACTATTTCACAATTCTTCTTTACTCTGTCTGTTAATAATTTTTCTATTTTATATGTTTTTATTAAATCTTTATTTAAACATTCCCAATCATGATAAAAACTTAAATCATTATTTTCTACATACTCAGTTTCTTTTTTGAAAATTTTATTATAGAATAAGTCATCTGCTACTAAATGTAAAAAATATCCCTTCCAATAATCGCTTTCTACTTTTTCCTTCTTTAAGAATGGGGATATTCCATTATGTTTCTCTTTATAATTATCATAGTGACTTTCATATTTATTATCTGATATATCAGGATCTATAGTCCCTTTTAAAAACTCTTCTTTATCTTTTATTTCATTTTTATGTTTTTTTATGTATTCACTTGCTATAGCTATATGTATACACCAACTAGGCATGTTTTTCTCCTTTTATTAAAAATTTACATCTTTAGAATTAAATACTGGTCCACCTTTACATACATGGTAATATTCTGGTGCATCATTTGAACTTGATGATTTCTTAACTGCACATCCTAAGCATACTCCTAATCCGCATCCCATCTTTTCTTCTAATGAAATTTGACAATCTATATTATTTTTATCTGCATATTCTTTTACTGCTCTTAGCATTGGTGTTGGTCCACATGCAAATATACATTCATATTTTTCTTTTTCCATATCTTCCTTTAAGTAATTAATTGCAAATCCGTTATTTCCATATGTTCCGTCATCTGTTGATATATTTAATTTATCTGTTACTGATTTAAATTCTTTTTCTAACATTACTAGATCTTTATTTCTAAAACCTAAATAACAATTCACGTTTTTCCCTTGTTCTTTTGCCTGTTTTGCTAATTCATATAATGGAAAAATACCTATTCCACCACCTATTATTGCTATTTTATTATATTTAGAGAATTTGAATGTACCATATCCTAATGGCCCTACTATATCTATTTTATCTCCAATTTGTTTTCTTGATAAAATTTCTGTTCCCTTTCCTTTTACTTGAAATATAAATTCAAGTACTCCATTTTCTTTATTCATGTTATAAATACTGATTGGTCTTCTTAAAAAAGGTTCTACTTGGTCTGATACTCTTACTTCTACAAAATTACCTGGATTTGATGTTTTAACAATTTCATCTGATTTAACACTAAATTTGTATATGCCTTTTATTATTTCTTCTTTATTTATTATTTCTGCTAATACTTGTTTTGCCATTTATATTCCCTCCTTAATATATCTATTTAGTTCTTCTTTCATTCTTATTGCTTCTTCTCTTGTTGCTAATGCATAGTTTTCTTCTTGCTCGTTCCATTTTTCTTGCTTATATGCACACATTAAGCTTCTTGAAGCATTTACTATACCGCCTATGCCATCTTTAAATCCTAAAGCAATGTCTTTTGCACTTCCTCCTTGTGCCCCATATCCTGGTATCAAAAAGTATGTATGTGGTGCTATATCCCTTATTTGTTTTAGTTGCTCTGGATATGTTGCACCTACTACTGCTGCTATACTACTATATCCATATTCTCCTCTTAGATTTTCTCCCCATTTTTCTACTAACTCTGCTACCTCTCTATATACTTCTTTTCCATTTTCTAATTTCAAATCTTGTAATTCTCCTGAAGATGGATTCGAAGTTTTAACTAGTATAAATAACCCTTTGTCATATTTTGCACAATCTTCTATAAATGGTTTTACACAATCTATTCCCATATATGGATTTACTGTTATGAAATCTACATCGAATATAGGATTTTCTATCTCTTCAATTACTGTTCTACCTAAATATGCATTTGAATAGCCTGCTGCTGTTGATCCTATATCTCCTCTTTTTATATCTGCTATAACTATCATTCCTTTTTGGTTAGCATATCTGCATGTTTCTTCAAAAGCTTTTATTCCTTCTACTCCAAGCATTTCATAAAATGCTATTTGTGGTTTTATTGCTGGTATTATATCGAAAGTTTGATCTATTAAAGCTTTATTATATTCAAGAATTGCTTTTGATACTCCTTCTAAATCTTTTGAATATTTATTTATTACACATTTAGGTATCATTTCATACCTTGGGTCTAATCCCATTACAGTTGGGTTATCAAGTTCTTTAATTTTGTTTATCAGTTGATCCATTGCATTTTTCATCTTATAAACTCTCCTCTCTTTATTCTAGGTACTTGCTATCTTTTTACATGCTTTTAATTTATTTAATCATTTCTTTCCACTCATTTTCTTTAAAACCTACAAATACATTATCATCTGATATAAATATTGGTCTTTTTACAAGCATACCATCAGTTGATAGTAACTCTATTTTTTCAGAATCAGACATTTGAGGTAATTTTTCTTTTAAGTTTAATTCTTTATATTTTAATCCACTAGTATTAAAAAACTTTTTTATTTCATATTTACTTTTATTTATCCATTTTTCTAATTCTTCTTTATTTGGTCTAGTTTCTACAATATTTCTTTCTTCAAAATTAATTTTGTTTTCCTCTAACCATTTCTTTGCTTTTTGACAGGTTGTACATTTTGGATACCATAGAAATATATTGCTCATAATTTACCTCCTTTTTATATCCTCTCCTGGCATTTATTCAATATTCCTGTATATTATGATTTTTGGTATACTACTCTTCCGCCAACTATTGTATATTCTACTTGACCTTTTAATTTTTTACCTATAAATGGTGTATTTTTTGATTTTGATACTATCATTTCCTTTGTATATACATATTCTATTTCTGGATTAAATATTGTAATATCTGCAACTGCTCCCTCTTTTATTTCTCCTCTATCTATGTTTAACACTTTTGCTGGTCCATATGACATTAATCTTACCATATCTAAATATGATATTTTTTGTTTATCTACTAGTGCTGTAATTGTTGCTGCAAGTGCTGTTTCAAAACCTATTATTCCATTTGGTGCTTTGCTTAATTCATTTGCTTTTTCCTCTTCTGCATGTGGTGCATGATCTGTTATTATACTATCAATTGTTCCATCTTGCAGACCTTTTATTATTGCTTCTCTATCTTCTTTAGTTCTTAGAGGTGGATTCATTTTTGCATTTGTTCCACTTTCTAAAACTTCATCTTGTGTGAAGAAATAATAATGTGGGCAAGTTTCACATGTAACTTTTACTCCTCTTTTTTTAGCATCTCTAATCATATTTACAGATGTCTTTGTACTTATATGGCATATATGTGTATGTAAGTTATTTGTTTCTGCAATAACTATATCTCTAGCAGCCATTATTTCTTCCGCTTCTGGAAGAACACCTGCAACATTAAGTTTTTCTGCAACTTCTCCTTCATTTATAGCTCCTGCTGATACTGATTTTTCTTCACAGTGTTCTGATACAAAGCTTCCCATTTTATTTACTTCTATCATTGCATCTCTTATCATTTTTGCATTTTCTACTGGCATTCCATCATCCGAAAATCCAATAGCTCCTGCATCAAGTAGTTCTTTGAAATTAACTAATTCTTCTCCTTTTTCTCCTTTTGTTACACTAGCAAATGGATATACATTACAAAGATTTACTTCTTTACCTCTTTGTATTATTAGCTTTAATGTTTCTTCATTATCTGGAGTTGGTTTTGTATTAGGCATTGGACATATTGTTGTAAATCCACCTTTTACTGCACTTTTTGAGCCTGTTTCTATTGTTTCTTTATGTTCAAATCCTGGTTCTCTTAAATGGCAATGCATATCTATCATACCAGGCATTATATATAAATTTGTACAATCTATTGTTTTATCTGCTATTTCTTTAATATCTTTTTCTATTTTTACTATTTTATCATCTTCAATTAATATATCTAATTTTTCATTTGTACTACTTGCATAATCTAATACTGTTCCATTTTTTAACAAAGTTTTCATATTTATTCTCCTTTTTCCACTTTTTCTTCACAATATTTGCATCTATATGTTGCACTCTCTTTATCTGTAAGTTCACATATATGTGGTAAATCTCTTTCTATTGATGTTATACATCTAGGATTTTTACATTTTATTATGTTTTCTAACTTCTCAGGTAATTCAGGGTGATATTTTTTTACTATTACATCATCTTTTATAACATTTATAGTTATATTAGGATCTAAATATCCTAATATATCTAAATTAATGTCTGTATGTTCATCTATTTTAATTATATCCTTTTTCTTACTCTTTTTACTTTTTGCATTTTTTATTATTGCAACTGATGTATCTAAATCTCCTAATTTTAAATAATTATATATTTCTAAACTTTTGCCTGGTTGTATATGGTCTATAACATAACCATTTCTTATGCTATCTATATTCATTATTTCACCTCCAGTAATTTCATAATAAGAGCCATTCTTATATATTTTCCATATTTAGCTTGCTTAAAGTAACATGCTCTTTTATCTTCATCAACATCTGTTGATATTTCATTTACTCTTGGTAATGGATGCATTATACATAAATCTTCCTTAGCTTTTTCTAGTTTTTCTTTGTTTAATATATAATAATCCTTAAGTCTTATATAATCTTCTTCATTGAAAAATCTTTCTTTTTGTACTCTTGTCATGTACAATATATCTAAGTCGCCTATATATTCTTCAATATCATTTGTTTCTATATATTCTATATTGTTTTTCTCTAATATATCTGTTTTTATATAATCTGGAATTGCTAATTCTTCTGGAGATATAAGAATGAATTTAATACCTTTATATCTTGACATAGCTGTTATTAATGAATGAACTGTTCTACCGAATTTTAAATCTCCACATATACCTATTGTTAAATTAGATAATCTGTGTTTTTCAATTTGAATTGTGCAAAGATCTGTTAAAGTTTGTGTTGGATGGTTGTGACCTCCATCTCCTGCATTTATTATTGGAACTTCTGCATGCATTGTTGCAACTAATGGTGCTCCTTCCTTTGGATGTCTCATTGCTATAATATCTGCATATCCTCCAACTACTCTTATTGTGTCTGCTACAGTTTCTCCTTTAGATACAGAACTTGAAGATGCTTCTGAAAATCCTAATACATTGCCGCCTAATTCCATCATAGCTGCCTCAAAACTTAGTCTTGTTCTTGTACTTGGTTCATAAAATAGAGTTGCTAACTTTTTTCCTTCACACTTTTTTGAATATTTTTCTTTATTTTTCATTATATCTTCTGCTGTGCATATTAGTTCATCTATTTCTTCTACTGATAATTCTTTAATATCAATTAAATGCTTCATAATACCTCCCTTACATTTTTCTCTAAATACTATACATTAAAAATTCTATATAAGTCAAGGTATATTACAACAAAACTAAAGTTTTTTGTAATATAAAAATATGATGTATTTTATAAAGTACATCATATTTTATATTAATATTTAGAATGTTATAAATGTTATTTTAGCAAATCCATTACCTGATCTTTGTCCTGCTGTTGTAGAAGGTGAATATGTTGTTCCATTTGTATGTTTGAATGATGGTACTCCTCCAATATAACCTGAGCCTCCTCCTCCGGCCTGCACTCCAATAACCTCCGCCACCTCCGTAGAAACCTCCGCCGCCGCCACTTTGCATTGTATTAGATGTATCGCCATTTCCTCCATAGCCAAATCCTCCTACAAATTTTATTGATGAGCCTGGTCCAGATTGAGTTCCACCTTGTCCGTGACTGGTATGAATCCGAATAGTGATCACCTGCATTTCCATTAATTCCTCCACCATTTCCTCCTCTTCCTGCATAAATAACTCCACCTGTGCCTATATGATAATAAGATCCTCCTCCGGCCTCCAGCCACTATATATAACCCAGAAGTATTTCCATATTGTTTTAATGTTCCATTACGAGTTCCTATATGTGTTGCTCCTCCGCCAGATCCAGCATGCCTTATATCTGAATATCCATTATTGCCAGCTGTCCCTCCTCCATTGTATCCACCAGATACTGTTATACCTGATGAAGATGATGGAGTATACGTTCCTTGTCCTCCAACACAAATATACAAAACAGCTCCTTCTACTAACTTTTTATATCCCATTGAATATCCTCCATATCCTCCTTGATAAGATGAATTATAATATCCTCCTTGAGCACCATATGCTTCTAATTTATATACTCCTGTCACTGGAACTGTATAAGTTTGAATTCCTCCTGTATAATTAAATATATTTGGATTTGATGCAGATGTTGGAAGTGCTGAAATTGTTACTTTTCCTGATATAGTTTCTTTCTTATTTCCTACACTATCTACTGTTAATATGTGTAAATACCATTCTCCTGCTGATGTTGCTTTTATTGATATTTGTTGTGTGTTACTACTAAATGTTCCTCCTGTATATTGGCTTTCATCGTCTCCTATTTCATTTGCATTTGTGTTATATACCCATTTACAACTAGCTGTTTTAACTCCTGTCTCATTGTCTGTATGTGTTACTGTTGCATTTATTGCTTGATTCACATATGCTGCACTTGATA
>CAMSMU010000028.1 GCA_947061115.1 uncultured Clostridium sp. | reverse complement strand
TAGTCGCCTAAAGGAATAACACTAATAGCATTAGTTGTAACGATAATAGTACTATTAATATTAGCAGGAATAGCAATAAATTTAACAATTGGAGATAATGGAATTTTTAGTATAGCAAAAAATTCTGTAGATATATGGAAAAATGCAGAATTAGATGAACAAGAGAAAATAAAAAATTTTACAAATACTTATTATGAAATATTGAATAATACTGGATTAGATAAAGATGAAGAAAATAAAGAAATATCAATAGATAAAATAACAGGACAAGAAACAGAAAATACATTAGTTCAGGATAGAAATGGAAATAAGATTACTATTCCAGCAGGATTTAAAGTGATAAATCCTAATCAAACAATAGAAGAAGGAATAGTAATAGAAGATGTATCAGCAAATAATAGTAATACAATTGGAAACCAATTTGTATGGATACCATGTACATTAGATGGATCAAATAATACATTAAAATATGATAGATATGCTTATGTAAGAGATGGGTGGGAATACAGACAAATAAAGTTAAGCGAGAAAGATGCAGATGGAAGTTATAAGATACAAAGAGCAGATAATACATCATATTATTTTCATGAGGAAATTCCGGAAAAAGAAGGTCAAAGTATAGAAAAATATGGAGGATATTATATAGGAAGATATGAAGTAGGATGTGATACTTTAAGAACTTCAGATAGTAGTGGTAATATAACGAATACAGCGAAAATTAAATCAGGATTAAATTTATATAATTGGATAACAAGAGATGAAGCAGCTACTATAGCAGAAAAAATTTATACAGGAAAAAGTAAATTATGTAGTAGTTATGCATGGAATACAGCACTTCAATTTATAGGAGGAACATATGTAGTAAATAGTGAAGGAGAAAACTATTCAGGAGGACTAAAAAATACTGGATATTATAGCATAAAAAATATATATGTTATGGGTGGAAATGCATATGAATGGACAACAGAAAATGCTTCCAGCATTGAATCGCCTAGTGCATTTAGAGGGGGATCCTATTTTCATAATGCTTTAGTCGCTCCAGCAGCAAGCCGTCATCGCTACTATACAAGTTATCATGATGAATATCTTGGAATGAGAGTTACTTTATATATGTAATTTGTCAAGAGGGACGTAGAATTTCGACACAAAATAAAAAGTGCCAAAATGCTACGTCCCTCTTGGCAAAATGATATATTCATTTTGATAAGATTTTTTATATTTTCCTTAAAAATATTGACTTTTAGGCTATAAAATAATATTATATAAGTATCATTTTACTAAGCAAAATTAAAAGAATTTTATTAGTAAAAAAGGAGAAAAATATGGATGCTAACATGACTACTACCAGTTTTGGCGGAGAACTATTAAGTTTTAAGCTAGATGGTATAGAAAAGATACACCAAGGAGAAAATAGTAGAGATGAAAAAGGCAAAATATATTGGAAAAATCATGCACCAGTGCTTTTTCCTGTTGTGGGAAAATTGAAAAGAAACCAAACAATAATAAATGGAAGAACATTTGAAATTCCGCAACACGGATTTGCAAGAGATATGGAATTTGAGCCAGTTACCAAATTAGACAATTTTCATTCATATATTTTAAAAAGTAATAAATATACAAAAGCAAGATATCCTTTTGATTTTGAATTGTATAATACATATAGACAAGAAGAAAATAAGCTAATATTTATATATAAAGTAATAAATAGAGGGGCAACTAATATGCCTTTTGGTATAGGAGGACATCCAGCATTCAAAATAGATCCAGATGACTTTAGAAGAGGTAATTATTATTTAGAATTTAAAGAAGAAGAAGAAAAATCACATTTCTTATACTTAGTAGATGGATTAGTTGGAACAGAATATGCCAAAAATAAACTTATAAAAAATAAAATTATAGAATTAGATGACACTACTTTTGAAAATGATGCACTAATAATAAAAGGAATTCAAAATAAATGCATAAGTTTAAAAAATATTAGAACAAGGAAAACTGTATTAACAATGAATTTCGAAGGTTGGCCATATTTAGGAATTTGGTCTAAACCAGGAGCACCATTTATATGCTTAGAACCATGGCAATCAACAGCAGACAGAGTAAATAGTTCTAATATATTTGTTAAAAAAACAGATATGATAGTTCTAGATCCAGGAGAAGAGTTTGAATGCAAATTTTCTGTAGAATTTTTTAATTAAAGGTGTGAATAGTATGATAAAGATTATATTACTTATAATAATTGCAATATGTGTTACTGTAATTTATGATGCAAGAAGAATAGGCGAAAGATACTTTAGTTCTAGTATGAAAAATAAACAAATAAATATGCTTAAGATATTTGGATTCATAATAGGAATAATATGTGCTGTTATGTTATGCATATTAATAAATTAGATTACGAAAAGACAAATGGCTTTAGAAAGGAAAATATAAAACATGAAGGAAATAAAAGAAAAATACAACCCAAAAGAATTTGAAGAACAGTTATATAAAAAATGGGAAGATAATGGATATTTTAAACCAGATGATGATAAAAATAAAGAGCCTTTTACAATAATGATGCCACCACCAAATGTAACAGGTAAACTTCATATGGGACATGCATTAGATGATACCATTCAAGATATATTAATAAGATTTAAAAGAATGCAAGGATATAGAACACTTTGGCTTCCAGGAACAGATCATGCATCTATTTCAACAGAAATGAAAGTAGTAGAGAAATTAAAAAAACAAGGTATAAAAAAAGAAGATATAGGTAGAGAAAAATTTATAGAAGAAGCATGGAACTGGACAAAAGAATATGGTGGAACAATACAAAAGCAACAAAGAAAATTGGGTTGTTCATGTGATTGGGAAAAAAATAGATTTACACTAGATGATGATATGTCAAATAGTGTTTTAGAACAGTTTATAAGATTATATGAAAAAGGTTTAATATATAAAGGAAAAAGAATGGTTAATTGGTGTACAAGTTGTAATACATCAATATCTGATGCAGAAGTAGAATATCATGAGGAACCATCTCATTTGTGGCATATAAAATATAAAATAAAAGATGAAGAAAAGTATATAACAGTAGCTACAACAAGACCTGAAACAATGCTTGGAGATACAGCAGTAGCAGTTCATCCAGAAGATGAGAGATATAAAGATTTAATTGGAAAAACATGTATTCTTCCAATAATGAATAAAGAAATACCAATTATAGCAGATGAATTTGTTGAAAAGGATTTTGGAACAGGTTGTGTTAAAATTACACCTGCACATGACATAAATGATTATCAAGCAGGACTAAGACACAATTTAGAAATTATAGAAGTATTTGATGAAAACTTTAAAATGGGTAATTTGGTTCCAGAATATGCAGGAATGGAACTATTAGATGCACGTAAATTGATTGTAGAAAAATTAAAAGAAATAGGTGCATTAATAAAAGTAGAAGATTATACTCATAATGTAGCGAAATGCGAAAGATGTAAAAATACAATAGAGCCTAAAATATCAGTACAATGGTTTGTGAAAATGAAAGACTTAGCAAAAAGAGCAGCAGATTCTGTTAGAAATGGTGAAATGAAATTTGTACCCAAAAGATATGAAAAGCAATATTTTAATTGGTTAGATAATATACAAGATTGGTGTATATCACGTCAATTATGGTGGGGACACAGAATACCTGTATATTATTGTGATAAATGTAATGAAATGCATGTAGCTAAAACAATGCCAAATGAGTGCAAAAAATGTGGAAACAACCATCTAACTCAAGATCCAGATACACTAGACACATGGTTCAGCTCAGCATTATGGCCATTTTCTACTTTGGGTTGGCCTAATATAGAAAGTGAAGATTATAAAGAATTTTATCCAACAAATGTATTAGTAACAGGATTTGATATTATAACATTTTGGATATCTAGAATGATGACTCAAGGACTAGAATTTACAGATATGCCACCATTTAAAGATGTATTGATACATGGAATAGTAAGAGATAGTCAAGGAAGAAAAATGTCTAAAACATTAGGCAATGGAGTAGATCCAATAGATGTAATAGATGAATATAGTGCAGATGCACTTAGATTTTCTGTAATTTCTGGAACAACAATGGGTAATGACGTAAGATATATGCCAGAAAAATTGGAACAAGCTTCTAATTTTGCAAATAAAATTTGGAATGCTGCAAAATTTATAACCAGTAATTTAGCAAAAGATGAGGAAATAAAGACATTTTCAAGTGAAATAAAAGATAAAGAAACTGGAATGTATAAATCAGAAAAACTAAAAATTGAAGATAGATGGATTCTGCACAAACTAGACAATTTAATTAAAGAAGTTACAGAAAACATAAAGAATTACGATTTAGGAATAGCACTAGATAAAATATATAACTTTATATGGAATGAATTTTGCGATTGGTATATAGAAATGGTAAAATTAAGACTATATAGTGAAATAAAGGAAGAAAAAATACAAGTAAGTTTTGTACTAAACTATGTTTTTGGAGATATTTTAAAATTATTACATCCATTTATGCCATTTATAACATCAGAAATTTATTCTAAATTAGTAAATTATGATGATAAAGATTTAATGATATCACATTGGCCAAAAACAAAAACAAGGGTTATATATGATGATAGTAAAGATTTTATAGAAAGTTTAAAAAACATAATAATTGAAATAAGAAATGTAAGAGCAAATATGAATGTTCACCCATCTAAAAAATCAAATCTAATATTTGTAACTAAAACATATAAAAATGAAATAGAAGAATCAAGTGAATATATTAAAAAATTAGGTTTTGCAAACGATATAGTTATTCAGGAAAATAAGGATGAAATACCTAAAAATGCAATTGCATTATTATCAGACAAAATGGAAGTATATATACCATTTGAAGATTTAGTTAATATAGAGCAAGAGAAAAAGCGTTTAGAAGAAGAAAAGAAAAGACTAGAAAGTGAAGTAGAAAGATCAAATAAGATGTTATCTAATCAAGGCTTTATATCAAAAGCACCAAAAGAAAAAATCGAAGAAGAAAAAGAAAAAAAGAAAAAATATGAAGAAATGCTTGTAACTACAATAAAAAGATTAGAAAGCTTAAACTAAAGAAAAAATTTGTGAAATATAAAATAGAGAAAGGAAGTAATAAAAATGGCAGAAAAAGAAGTAAAAAAATCTACAACTAAAAAAGAAAACACAAAGGAAAATGAAAAAGAGGTAAAAGATTCAAGCTATAAAGTGGTAGGCAAAACAAAATCTACTTCTAAAAAATCAGAATCAAAACCTATAGGAAAGGTAACTATTGAAGAAAAAGCACAAAAGCAAATATCACAATCAAAAAATGAACATAAAAAAGAAGAAAAGAAAAACAAAAAAACATCTATGATAATAATTTCAGTAATAGTTGCTATAGCAATAATTGTAACTATAGTAGTAGCACTTTCTGGTAGCAAAATATCTAATAAAATCAAACTAGATAAAGAAATAAAAAATGTATTTGAAGGAAATATATCAGATGAAATAAAAACAACTGGTGATTACGCAGTAGTAGAATCAGCAATTAAAGAATATCATAAACAATTTTTAGATTCCCAAAATAAATTTATGGATATAATTGCAGATGAAAAAATACAAGATATGTTAAGCGTACAAAATTGTGAAGAAGATGGACCAGAATTCACAAAATCAAAAGAATATATACAAAATTCTAAAAAAGAGTTTAATGATTTAACAGATACTCTTGTAAACTTATTAAATGAACAAGCTATAATGTCAAAAATCGAAGATAAAAATTTAAGTGATTATTATATAAACTTATATAAAAGCTACTTCTTTGCAGGCTCTAATTTAGCACAAGTTTATGAAAGCGTTTATACTGAAATAGATGCAACAAAAAGCTTAATGAATAGCTTATATGATAATGAATTAAAAATATTAAACTTTTTAACTGAAAATAAAAATCACTGGAAAGTAGAAAATTCACAAGTTAAATTTGATAGCCCATCAGTTTCAGCACAATACAAGACTTTATTAGTACAATTAAGTGCACAATAATTTGTCGAAAACTTGTCAATATTCGACAAAACTTACTATGGAAATAGATGGTAAAAAGAACTATAATATATCAGTAGATATATTATAGTTCTTTATTTGTATTATAGGAAAGTTTTTCGAATTTTATATAATATAACTCATATTAATAATAAACAAAGGAGGTAAATGTGGTAACTGAATTTAATAAAGAGGACAAACTATTAACATTTAAATTAACTGAAGAAGTGGATCAACACACAGTAGAAAAAATAAGGAGGAAGATGGATAATGAAATTGAAAGATATATTCCAAGAAAAGTTATATTTGATTTTAGTAACATATCTTTTATGGATAGTGCTGGAATAGGAATGGTATTAGGAAGATATAAAATGGCAAAAATGCTTGATGGAGATTTAGAAATTATAAATACAAACAAATCAGTGAAAAAAATATTTGATATGAGTGGTGTATCAAGAATAATTAATATAATAGAGGAGGGGAAAAATGAAGGGGTTATATGATAATGAAATGAAACTTGAATTTAAAAGTAAAACTAATAATGAAGCATTCGCAAGGATTACAGTAGCAGCTTTTGTATCACAATTAGATCCTACTATAGACGAATTATCAGATATAAAAACTGCTGTATCTGAAGCAGTTACTAATAGCATAATTCATGGATATGAGGACGAAGAAGGTATTGTAAAAGTGTATGCACGAATATTTAAAGACACTGTAGAAATAGAAATATCAGATAATGGAAAAGGAATAAGCAATATAGAAGAAGCAAGAAAGCCACTGTATACATCAAAACCAAATTTAGAAAGATCAGGAATGGGATTTACTATAATGGAAAGTTTTATGGATGAAGTAAAAATAGAATCAACATTAGGATTAGGTACAAAAATAATTATGAGGAAAAGAATAATGAAAATAGATAAAGAATTAAATGAAGAAGGAGCATAAAACAAATGAGAAAGGAATAAAATTTAAAGGTTATGGATGAAACTCTAAAAAAACAAATAAAAGAAGCCCAAGCTGGAAATAGAGTAGTATTAGATGACCTAGTAAAACAAAATAATGGACTTATATGGAGTATAGTAAAAAGATTTAATGGAAGAGGATATGAAACAGATGACATTTACCAGATAGGAGCAATAGGACTCATAAAAGCAATACAGAAATTTGATTTTTCATATAATGTAACTTTGTCTACTTTTGCTGTTCCATACATAATTGGTGAGATTAAGAGATTTTTTAGAGATGATGGAATGATAAAAGTATCAAGACAGACAAAAGAACTAGCAATCAAAGTAAATAAAATAAAAGAAGAATATGAAAAAAATGATAAAAAAATTACTATAGAAGAAATAGCAAGAATTTTAAAAGTATCTAAAGAAGAGGTAGCAATATCTATAGATTCAAATAATGTAATTGAATCTATAGATGATAAAGAAGATGAAGACGGATTATGTTTAATAGATAAAATAAAATCAAATGAAAATGAAGAAGAGAAGACAGTAAATAGACTGGATTTAAAAGATTGTATAAAAAAACTTAAAGACAGAGAAAAAGAGGTTATTTTTTTAAGATATTATAAGTGTCAAACACAAAAGGATGTAGCTAGAACAATGGGCATTAGTCAAGTTCAAGTATCTAGAATAGAAAAACAAGTTTTAAATACTCTGCATCAAGAACTAAAGGAGGCATAGTGAATAAAATATTAATTATATTTTTCATATTTATATTTGTTATATTTGCAATTCCAGTAATATTTACTAAAAGTAATTTTGCAAAAGAAGATATAAAAGAGAATATAGAAAGTGAAAATCAGGAAATTACTTTAAAAGATTATAATTATAAACAATATGACACAATAAAACTACTTCATGAAAAAACAAATGAAATAGAAGAATTGCCATTAGATGAATATTTGTTAGGCGTAGTTTCAGCAGAAATGCCAGCTAGTTTCCATCAAGAAGCATTAAATGCTCAAAGTTTAGTAGCAAGAACATATACTATATATACTATTGTGCATAGTGATGGCAAGCATGGAGAAGCACATATATGTGATGATTCAAAATGTTGTCAGGCATGGATATCAAAAGAAGATAGAATGGCTAGATGGGAAGAAAATGAAAGAGAAGAAAACTGGAAAAAAATACAACTTGCTGTTAATAATACTGCTGGAAAAATAATTACATATAATGGAGAAGTGATAGATGCTTTTTTTCACTCAAATAGTGGAGGAGTTACAGAAATACCTGTAAATGTATGGGGAGGTAGTAATTATCCATATTTGCAATCAGTAGAAACATCAGGGGAAGATGCATATTCACAATATAGTTCAGAAATAATATTAACAAAAGAAGAACTAAAAAATAAAATATTAGAAAAACATAGTGATTTTTCAATAGATTACAATAACCAGGATAGCATAAAAGTTTTAGAATATACAGAAGGAGGAAGAATAAAAACAATTAAAATTGGTAATTTAAACTTATCAGGAGTAGAAGTAAGAACTATATTAGGTTTAAAATCTGCAAATTTTGAGGTAAATATTGAAGGAGATAATATAAAATTTGCTGTGAAAGGATATGGTCATGGAGTAGGAATGAGTCAAACAGGTGCAGATAGCATGGCAAAATCAGGAAGTAATTACGAAGAAATTATAAAACATTTTTATACAGGAGTAGAAATAATAGATATGTAAAAAATATATAATAATTTAATGTATATTTTCCTAAAATAAGGAAATAATTTAAGAAATAAGTTATTTTCAAGGAGGATATATATGAGAAGAGAAAAAAGAGCAGATAAAGAGGAAGAAAAAATAAAATGGGGGAAGTTAGTAGGATTTTTAATAGCAATTATTCTGCTATGTGTGGCAATTGTGATATCAATGGGCCAAGAAGAAATAGTGGCAGATGTAAATTATAATACTATAGTAGGAACAGAAAATAATTTGCCAGTAGAACAAGCAAGTTCAGAATTAAGTAGGACAGTTAATCAAATGAAAGAAACAAACACAGCAATAGAAAACTTAATAGCTAGTATAGAAAGTAATGAAAATGTAAATAATGTTATAGAAACTAATTCTAATGAAGTGGAAAATAATCCTGAAGAAAATGAAAATAAAGAAAATGAGGCACAAGAAACAAATGAGGTAAATGAAGAAACAGAGCTACAATCACAATTTGTATTTCCAGTAGAAGGGGAAGTAATAAAAGAATTTGCAAAAGATAGTTTAATATATTCAGAAACTTTAGAAGAATGGATAACACATACAGGTATAGATATAAAAGCAAATAAAGCTAGTATAGTAAAAGCTGTAGCAGATGGAACAGTAAAATCTATAAAAAATGATCCTAGATATGGTTTAACTATAACAATAGAACATAGTAATGGATATGTAAGTAGTTATTCAAGTTTACTTACATCAGAATTTGTAAAAGAAGGAGAAAATGTAAAACAGGGTCAAACTATTGGAACAGTTGGAAATAGCGCAGTATTTGAAGTAGCAGAAGATAACCATTTACATTTTGAACTATTAAAAGATGGAAGTAATATAAATCCAGAAATTTATTTAAAGTAGTTAACAATAATAGTTTTCATAATTATTAAAACTACAAAAAATGTCGAAAAAATGAATTGTAATATAATTGTAATATTACTCTAAAACCATTATAAAATGGATCAAAATAACAATTTGCATCCATTTTATTTTTTGACTTTTTATGCCTAAAATGATAAGATTTAAGCATATTGAAAGAAGTAGGTGATAAAATGATTTACCAAAACGATATTACAAATTTAGAATCAGACATAAGAGATAAAATACGGACAAAAGATAATAGTAAAAGGATCTTTAGGAAGAAGTAAGTCGTTTGAAAAACAAGCTACTATAGAAAAAGCATACACAAACATATTTATAGTTAAGTATGAAGAAAACGAAAGAAGTGTATCTTATCAATATAAAGATGTATTAACAAGAACTGTGGAAGTAGATGTTTTCGATGGAGAAAACTATAGCCCACTAATTCCACCAGCAGTAAAGATACCAAAAAAAATAAAATCTACACTATAAAATAAAAAGACCAGGGGGGTCTTTTTTTATGTTATAGAAAAAATCGAAGAACTTTCCTAAATATAAATCAATGTACACAAATTTTATTATATAAAATTTGGAATGCGAACAAATTATGCGGACTTAAAAAATAATTTTAATCGCCTGACATAAAAATAGGTCCGCTTTGTTTTTTATAGTAAAGTTATTTAATTTTTCAAAATATTTCCATTAGCATCAGTAGTAATCTTACCAGTAAATATCATAATTCCTTCAATTAAACCCCAAATAGCAGTTAGCCATGACAATTTAAAACCTGATAATACAGATATTAATAATTGTGTAAGCGCTTTGATTGTATGACCTAAATAAAAATTATGAATACCTAAAAAACCTAAAAATAATGCAAGTAATCCAGATGTTGTTTTAGACTTTGCATTAGGATTAGATTGTGCATTATACATAAAATTTCCTCCTTATTTGTATATATACATTATATAACACAATTAATAATTTGCAAATATAATATTTAGCTTAATAATTTTTATAAAAAGTGGTCTTTTTTACCTTGCAAAGCATATATATTAATAAATGGTATTAAGGAGGTAAAAAAATAAATGGAGTTAGAGAAAAACAGTTTATCTATAAATCAGGTTGTTGCTCAAAAATTGGACACAGCAATTTGTGAAGGTGATTGTATTGTACCAGATGTGAAACCAGATATATTTAATATAGTAACATCTAGTGGAATAGTAAATATTTATAAAAAAGAGATAATGGATGGAAAAATAAGAATTGATGGGGCTATAAATACATATACAATGTATATTGCAGAGGAAGAAGGTAGAAGAGAAGTCAGATCTATTAATTATGTTTTAGATTTTTCACAAATTATAAATATAGAAAATGCGCAAAGTGATATGATTCCAGAAGTAGTAACAAATTTAAGAAATGTAGAAGCAAAAATGGTTAATGAGAGAAAAATAAATTTAAAGGCGATATTAGATTTTGACATAAAATTATTTACTAATAAAAGTGAAGAATTTGTAACAGGAATATCAGATATTACAGATCTACAAAAAATGTCTCAAACTATAGTAGTTAATTCATTATTAGGAACAGAAAAAACAAAAACACAGGCAAAAGAAACAATATCAATAGATAATGTAGACAATTTAGCAGAAATATTAAAGGTAAATACCGAAATTATAAATCAAGATACAAAGATTAGTTATAATAAAATTTTAGCTAAAGCAGATAGTAGATTTAAAATAATGTATTTAACAGATGATGGAAGAATAAATACAGTTTCAGCAGTTATACCGATCATGGGATTTATAGATATGCAAAATGTTTCAGAAGATAATAATTGTGATGCTCAATATGAAATAAGAAATATGGTAATAAAACCAAATGGCGCAGATGAACATTCAATATATGTAGAAATTGAAATTGAAATCACTGCATCAGTATATGAAAATAAAGAAATAAATATAATACAGGATTTATATAGTCCAAGTAGAAATTTGATATTTGAAGAAAAACAAATAAGAGCAATGAAAAATAAAAATAACTATTATGATACTTGTAGTATAAGAGAAAAACAAATGTTAAATATAGGAGATGAAAAAATTTATGATGCAGATGTAAACACTAATATAGAAAATATAAGGATATTAAATGATGAAATGCAAATTACAGGAAATGTAAATATAACATTCATGCATTCTATGAATAATATGGAAGTAATAACTAGAGATATAAGTTTGCCTCTAGATTATAAAATGACATGTAAAGGATTAGAACTAGATAGTAATGTAAATGTAAATACTAATATATTACTTCAAGACTTTACAATACTTCCAGGTGGAGAAGTTGATATAAAAATAGATATAGGATTTATGGTGAATTCTTCATCACAAATAGATATAAACGAAATTTGTAATGTAAAAGAAAGTAATGAAGAAATAGAAAACGATTATAATATGGTAATATATTTTACTAAAAAAGATGATACATTGTGGAAAATTGCAAAGCAATTTAGAAGTACAATAGATAGTATAAAAAAATGTAATGATTTAACATCAGATTCAATAATTCCAGGAATGCAATTGTTTATAATGAAATATGCAGGAGTTAATGGATAAAATTTATTCTAGACCAAGGTTACCAAAGTTATTCGGTGTAAATAGTAATAAAATAGTTAGATATAAAAAAATAATAATTATAATATTTATAATAATTTTTATAGCATGGTCTACAGCTATAAAAATTATAGAAGCAATTACACCAATACTCGAAAGACAATGTAGAGTAATAGCTAGAAGTACAGCAACAAAATATTCAAATGAAGCATGTAATAAGGCGATGCAAAATTTAACATATGATGATTTATGTACAATAGAAAAAGATGAAGATGATAGAATTAGATTAATAAAAATGAATTCAGTAACAATAAATAAATTAAATTCACAAATAGGATTAGAGGTTCAAGAAAAACTTAATAATTCAAATACAAGTAAGTTCTATATTAAATTAGGAACATTTACTGGAAGTAAAATATTATCAGGAAGAGGTCCAAATGTAGAAATAGTAATGTGCACAATAGGAGATGTTACTTCAAAAATAAGGTCAGAATTCGAGGAAACAGGAATTAATCAAACATTGCATAAAGTATGTATAGATATTAATTGCAATGTAAGTGTACTTACTCCATTTAAAGATGTAGATGAAGTTGCAACAGTAGAAGTAGTACTATCAGAAGCAATAATTTCAGGAGATATACCAGACAGTTATTATGATTTAGAAGGTATGTCAGCTGAAGATACAATGAATATGATGAACTAAGATAATTTTTATGCCATTAGGGACGTAGCAATTTGGCAATTTCTATGAAAAATTATATAAAGTGATTAGGCAGAATTGAAATTTTTTATAATTAAAAGATTTTAATTCTGTTTTTTATATATTTTAGTTTACAAAAAGTGGAATATAGAGTATAATGATAAATATTAAAAAGCAAGATATAGGGAGGAAAACGATGGAAGAGAATAACCAAGAATTAGACATGGATCATTTAATGCAAGTAAGAAGAGAAAAGTTAGAAAAATTAAGAGAAGAAGGAAAAGATCCATTTGAAATTACTAAATTCAATAGGACACATACATCTAAAGAAGTTATAGATAATTATGATGAATTAGAAGGAAAAGATGTAACTATAGCAGGTAGAATAATAGGAAAAAGAATAATGGGAAAAGCATCATTTTGCCATATACAAGATGGTAATGGAAAAATGCAATCTTATGTAAGTATAAACGATTTAGGAGAAGAAAGTTATAAACAATTTAAAGAAGATGATATAGGAGATATTATAGGAATAACAGGATTTGTATTTAAAACAAGAACAGGGGAAATATCTATACATGCTAAAGAAGTTACATTACTTACAAAATCATTAAAACCATTACCAGAAAAATTCCATGGTTTGAAAGATACAGATTTAAGATATAGACAAAGGTATGTTGACTTAATAGTAAACCCAGAAGTTAAAGATACTTTTATTAAAAGAAGCTTAATAATCAAAGAATTAAGAAATATATTAGATGAAAAAGGGTATTTAGAAGTAGAAACACCAATATTAAATAACCTTATTACTGGTGATGCAGCAAGACCATTTGCTACACATCATAATACATTAGATATAGATATGTACTTAAGAGTTGCACCAGAGTTAAATTTAAAAAGATTAATAGTAGGCGGATTTGATAAAGTATATGAAGTATGTAAAAACTTTAGAAATGAAGGTATGGATATAAAACATAATCCAGAATTTACAAATATGGAATTATATTCTGCATATGAAGACTATAATGATATGATGGATATCACAGAGGAAATTGTTACAAAATTATGCATGAAAGTAAATAATACTTTAAAAATTAACTATCAAGGAACAGATATAGATTTATCTGCACCATGGAAAAGAATTTCAATGATAGATAGTATAAAAGATAAAACAGGAATAGATTTTAATGAAATAAAAACAGACGAGGAAGCTATAAAATTAGCTAATGAAAAGAATGTTGAATTACAGGATGGCAAAAAAACAAGAGGACATATAATAAACGAATTTTTTGAAGCTTTTGTAGAAGAAACACTTATAGAGCCAACATTTATTATAGACTATCCAGTTGAAGTATCACCACTTACAAAAAGAAAGAAATCAAATCCAGAATTAACAGAGAGATTTGAATTGTTTATTGGAGGAAGAGAGTATGCAAATGCTTATTCAGAATTAAATGATCCAATAGATCAATATGAAAGACTAAAGAAACAAGCAGAAGCAAGAGCAAACGGAGATGAAGAAGCTGGAATGATGGATGAAGATTTTGTAAACGCACTAGAAATAGGTTTACCACCAACAGGAGGATTAGGAATAGGATTAGACAGATTAATAATGCTTCTTACAGATTCAGCTTCAATAAGAGACATATTATTATTCCCAACAATGAAACCACTTAATAATGCTTAATTATGATAAAAAGGAGATAGAAGGAGATAGTATGAAAATTTATTTTGCGGGAGCAATAAGAGCAGGACGAGAAAAAGTTTATGATTATCAAAAAATGGTCAGACAATTTGAAAAATATGGTGGACAAGTTTTAACTAAACATGTTGCAGATCCTAATCTGTCTGTTAAAGGTGAAAATTTGTCTTTTAAAGAAATATATGAAAGAGATATTAAATGGATAGAAGAATGTGATATAGTTTTTGCAGATATAACAATAGCATCTTTGGGAGTTGGATATGAAATTTCTTATGCAGAGAATTTGGGAAAAAAGATTTATGCAATTTATGAAAAGAAAGCAAATGTATCTGGATTCCTTAGAGGTAATGAAAAAATAGAATTTCTAGATTATGAGAGTTTAGATGAAGTTATTGACTTAATTAACAAAATAATGAATTAACTGAGGGAAAATATTAAAAACAGAAGAATTATATAACACAAAAGGAGAAAATTTATGTATGGAAGATATAGCAAATATAAAAGCAATAAGAAGAAAAAATGCAAAACTTTATCCAATATATAAAATGTTTTCATGGGATTTATTATTTTTTTATTCTATAGAATTTCTTTTTTATACAATAACAAAAAATATAACAGCCACAGAAATTTTGATAATAAATGGATTCTATTTATTATTTAGAATATTAATGCAAATACCAGCAGTAGCTATTACTGATTTTTTAGGAAAAAGAAAAAGTATAATATTAGGAAATGTAATGCTTATAGTGTATATATTAATACTTATATTAGGTCCTGGTGCAATTA
>CAMSMU010000027.1 GCA_947061115.1 uncultured Clostridium sp. | reverse complement strand
TGATATTGTAAATGATGTAAAGCAAGTATATTTAGAAGAATTTGAACAAGCTAGAATTGAATATAACAATAAGCAAACTCGTGAAGATAGAAAAATCGGAGATTACTTCAAAAAAGTATGTGAATCTCAAAATGATATTGCTTGTGAAATTATAATAGAACTTGGAGATATGGACTTTTGGAACGATAAAAGCGAAAGATATAGATTTAAAATGGTTGATGTTTATAATGAACAGATAAAAGACTTAAATAAAATTATTCCAGACTTTAAAATAGCAAATGCAACAATACATTTTGATGAAACATCTCCCCATATGCATATTATAGGTGTTCCAGTAACTACAAATTGCAATAGAGGAATGAAAAAACAAGTAGGAAAAAGTAAATTGTTTACCAAAACAACACTTACTGAAATACAAGATAAAATGCGTAATGCTTGTATTAAGTCATATAACAAGTTTTATGAAGTTAATACTAGGTTAAAACAAAAGCAAAAAGGCAGAAATCAAGACATCAATGTTAATGAAATGGGTAATTACAGAGAAATTAAGAAACAGCTAACTAAGAAAGAACAAAAACTTGAAAAAGCTAATAATCAAACTAAAAAACTTGATAATACCAGTAATGATATAAATACAATATTAGACAATTTAAAACCTACTTTGATGAATAAAAATAATATGGTTATTTCAAACGAGGATGTCCAGAAAATCAAAAATTATGCAGAAGATGTAAAAGATATAACCCAGACAGTAAGAAGTGTAAATGACTTAAATATGGCAATTAAAGATTTCGAACATTCTGCTTTTGAAATAGAAAAAGAAAACCGTTCACTTAAATATGAAATAGAACTAAAAGATAATGAAATTGGTAGTTTGAAAGAGGAATTATCTGCTAAAGATAAGATTATTAACAAGTTACAAACTGAAAAAGAAAAGATAAAACAAGAATTGCAGAAATTCAAAGGCTTTTGGCATAGCATTATGAACCATTTTCACAAGAGAATTTGCTATGATAAAGATAATAACTACAAGATTGTTAGTGATGACTTATATAAGAGTGGCATATTTGATAACAACGATAATGAAATTGCAAATAATATTGCTAGAAGAGTAACTATACCAGATGAAAACAAGAAGAACAAAGATAAAAAGAAAAATAATGATACTAGATTTTAAAAGGAGAAAAAAAGTTATGGAAGAAGATAAAGTTAAAAACGTAATAAATATAATTAAAGATATGAATATAAAAGACAAGTTAAGACTTGCGATATGTATAAATGATAGCCAATGGTTTACTTTAGATTATGACAAAAGAGAAATGTATAATAAATTTGATACACATTTAAGAAAAATTGATGAGAAATATTGCACTACTCTAATAAATTTTGGACAAAGCAAATATTTTATTATAAATTTTACTATGGCAAAACTTATGGAAATGGAACAAACTGATAGAAATAAGATTGCATTGTATTTATTTAATAGTATAAAACACAAAGAATAGTAAATATGCGATTTTAGTTGAATTTTTATGTAAAATATGCTATCATATTAAAGTAAATATTCGTAGTTATACGAACTATAATAAGAATAGCAATGTAGAAAATTCTAAAAAAATAATTATTTTAAGGAGGAAAAACAAATGAAAGTGGACAGAGAAGTTGTCAAAACCTTGATTGAGCTTGCACCAAATGTCGATGTGGCAGACAAAGTAATCAATGAAAACTATGGTTTTAATAGCATTGGCGAAAAATTGGCTTTTTTGCAAGGAATGTTTAATGTTGAACTCTTTCACAAACATGATGCAGACGAGACTTCTAAAGAAGAATCGGATAAAATGACCTATTTTGCTATGCTTAATGCTATCATTAACTATTAAAGAGAGGGTTATTCAGTCAAGTAAATTAGTGCTTTCAAAGATAAAGAGGTTAAAAATGACATGATTGTTGTTTTAACCTCTTTATTGTCTATTAAATAATTTTTTTATAAAGTACTTGAACTTTTTACCATAATTTGATAATCTATATATAGTTTGATTGATATTTGTATCAATCGTTATGAGAGCCGAAAAAGTTGTAGATAACTACGTCAACGGCACCAAACTTTATAATTTTTTTAAGATATTGTAGATTATCATACAATATCTTAATTTATTTCAAAGTGTTGTAAATACTATCTTTGGGAGGTAGTATTTATTTTTTTGCCTATCTTAAAATATCATAAATTATCATAGAATATTTTAGTTTACTCCATTAAAACTCCATTAAAATTAATTTTCAATTCCATTAAAAAAATTCTTGCTATTCTTACAACCGCTTCTATTTCAAAAAGTGGGCTATTACTTGAGTTTACAGTTAGGACATACAATGTTTTAAAAGGTGCTCGAATAAGAAATGTTAGGCAAATTACAGAGATGTCTTCTGAAGGATGGACTAAAATAAGAAATCTTAGTAGAAAGTCGTATGAAGAAATATCTGGAAAAATGTATGAACTTGGTTTAAAAATTGCACCATTGTTGTAGAGTACAGAGTTAATAACGGTCATTTTGTCATATACAAAAGGCTTAGAAGTACCTTCCATTAGGGTACTTCTTTTCAATATTATATAAACTTTTAATATTTAATTGTAATTTGTTTTAAAGTATTACCAATAGAAATGTGATAGAAGTGGTGTTGAAATTCACATTTTTATTAATAGTTTTAAATTAATCATCATCTAATTCATCAAATAAACTACTATTATAAAAATCTTTTATAGATATATTTAGACCAATACATATATAATAAATAGTTTGAGAAGATGGAGCTTTTTTAATAACTTTTAGTATACTTCTTACTGTTGATGGATTAATTCCAGAAGATATAGATAATTGATTTATATTCATATTTCTTAATTTGCAAAGTTCATATATTCTTTTTCTTGTTGCTTCTAATAAAGTCATACTATCCCTCCGAATTATAATTATTTACAAAATCAGTATAACAAATAAAAATTTCTAATATGAGCGACGTTTAACGCATAATCGTTAAGCTGATATGAGTAGAATTTTCTAACAAAACCAAAATATTGCCAAAAGACTACGTCCTTATTGGCATCCATATTGGCAAAATCCACGTCACTATTAGAAAAACTGGAATTAAAAAATAAAATTAAGGGTTATTCTTAAAATACGTAAATTTACTTGCAATTGGCTAAAAACTGTGATAGAATAGTAATGCTTGAAAAGATTACCATATCTTTTCAAAATCCTTGCTTACTTTTTATAGTAGGCTATAATCCATAAGGAGGTGAAAGTAATGAATAAATACGAGAGTGTTATCATTATTAGTCCATCTGTAGATGAAGATAAAGTTAAAGCTTTAACTGATAAATTTTCAGATTTGATTAATAAACATGGTAAAGTAGAAAAAGTAGATAACTTAGGTAAAAAGAAATTAGCATATGAAGTAAAAAAGAATAAAGAAGGAATTTATGCTGTTATCTATTTTGAAGCAGAACCAACTCTAATTGCAGAATTAGAGAGAAATTACAGAATAACTGATGAAGTTATTAAGTTTATAGTAGTAAAAGTTGAGGAATAATCCATAAAAGTGGGGCCGAAAGGTGGTAAAAATGAATAAAGTAATATTAATGGGAAGATTAACAAGAGATCCAGAAGTAAGATACACACAAACAAGTAATACATTAGTAGCTTCATTTTCTCTAGCAGTAAATAGAAGATTTACTAGAGAAGGAGATACTCAAACTGCTGATTTTATAAATATAGTAGCTTGGGGCAAAACAGGAGAGTTTTGTAGCAAATATTTTAAAAAAGGTCAACAAGTTGGTGTAATAGGTAGAATTCAAACAAGAACTTGGGAAGACCAGCAAGGTCAAAAAAGATATGTAACAGAAGTTATTGCAGAAGAAACATATTTCGCAGATAGTAAAAGAGATTCTTCAGCAAACATTGATGATACATTTGGTGCAGATAATCAAGCATCAAGTGGAGATACATCAGATTTTGAAATATCTTCAGGAGATGACCTACCATTTTAATTAGGAGGGTAAAATATAATGGCAGACAAGAAAAATAATAGAAATAGAAGAAATAATAAAGATTATGATGACGACTTCAAAGTAAGAAAAGTTAGAAAAAAAGCTTGTCCTCTTTGCAGCGATAGAAATTTAATTCTAGATTATAAAAATCCAGAACAACTAAAAAAATTCATTAATGAAAGAGGAAAAATTCTTCCAAGAAGAACAACTGGAGCATGTGCAAAACATCAAAGAGATATAACTACAATAGTAAATAGATGTAGACATATTGCTATGCTACCATATAGTCAAGACTAATAAAACAATAAAGTTAGAACACAAATATATAGGGTTCTAACTTTATTTATATAATAGGAAAATCGAAGAACATTCCTATTATATGAAAAAACTAATTTCTTATTTTATACAAAATAAATTAAAATTTAGCTGATTTATTTTGTATAGAATAAATAGTAAAACTTTAAAATATTAGAGGAAAATTATGAAAAAAAGAAATATTATTATAGCTTTAATGGTAATTTTTATTATAATTATTGTAATTATAGTAGGAAATTTAAGAAAAATAGATAAAAAAATAAATGATAATATAAAAATAGTAACATCGTTTTATCCTATATATATTATGACTTTAAATATAACAGATGGAATCCAGGACATAGAAGTTAGCAACATGGCTGAAATGCACACAGGTTGCATACATGATTACACTCTTACAACATCGGATTTAAAAAAATTTGAAAATGCAGATATATTCATAGAAAATGGTCATGGAATAGAAGAATTTACAGATAAGATATTAGAGTCTTATTCAGATATTAAAGTAATAGATTCTAGTAAAAACATAACTAATATTATATCAGATGATGATGAAATCAATGCTCATTTTTGGACAAGCATAGACAGTTATATATTGCAAGTAAAGGAAATAACATTAAATTTAAAACAACTAGATAATAAAAATGCAGAAAAATATGAACAAAATTGTTTAAAATATGTATTGAAACTGGAAGATTTGAAAAAAGAATATAGTAGTTTAAGTAAAATTAAAAATAAAAAAGTAATCTCGCTGAATGAATCATTTTCATATTTATTACAGTTTATAGAATTAGATGAAACATTAATAGAATCTGATCATGAACAATCTACTTTATCAGCTGAAAAGATGAAAGAAATTATAGATAAAATGAAAAAAGAATCAATAGACAGTATTATAATATCAGAAGAAGATAATGAACAAAATGCAAATACTATAAAAAGTGAAACCGGTGCTAATATATATAAACTAAAAGATGGCATGTCTGGAGATAATTCATTAGATTCATATATAAATACTATGAAGGATAATTTAAATATATTATTAGGAATGAAAGGAATAAATTAAAATGAAGAGTTGTGGTCTTCACTGTGTAAAAATAGAGAATCTATCTGTAGAAATTGGTAAAGAAACAATACTGCAAGATATCAATTTAGAAGTACATTGTGGTGAACTTGTTATGCTTATTGGTAGAAATGGGGCAGGAAAATCTACTTTACTTAAATCCATACTAAAGGAAATTGAACATACTGGAAAAATAGATTTTATAGATATGAAAGAAAATAAAAAGAAAAAAATAAAGATAGGATATGTACCACAAAATTTGAATATAGAAAGAGATATGCCTACAACTGTCTATGACATGTTTGCATCATATATATCTAATAAACCTGTATGGTTAATGAAGGATAAAAAAATATACAAAAAAATTAAAGAAAACTTGAAAATGTTTGGTGCAGAGCAACTGATAGATAAAAGAGTAGGAAATCTTTCAGGAGGAGAACTACAAAGAGTACTATTAGCTATTGCAACTACACCAGTTCCTAATTTATTAATATTAGACGAACCAGTTTCAGGAGTAGATAGAAATGGAACTAAAGACTTTTACGAAATACTACATAAATTAAAAAAAGAGTATGATATGTCAATAATATTAGTATCACATGATTTAGATTTAGTTAAAAAATTCGCAGATAGAGTAGTGTTATTAGACAAAGAAGTAATAAAACAAGGTACAGCTGAAGATGTATATAAAAGTAAAGAATTTATAGAAAGATTTGGAGAAATGTAATGGAAGTAATTTATAATTTGTTAGAAGTAATATTACCATTTGATTTTATGAAATACACATTTATGAAAAATGCTTTTTTAGCAATAATATTGGTTTCTCCAATTTTTGCAATTATTGGAACAATGATAGTAAACAAAAAAATGGCATTTTTCTCAGATGCATTAGGACACTCAGCACTTACTGGAATAGCGATAGGAATGCTTTTAGGAATGACTAATATGAACATTGCTATGATATTATTTGCTGTGGTATTTGCAATTTTATTAAATATTATAAAAAACAAAACGACATATGGAGCAGATACAATAATAAGTGTATTTTCATCAATTGCAATAGCAATAGGGCTTGCAATATTATCTAAAAGTGGAAACTTCAATAAATATTCTAGCTATTTAGTAGGAGATATTTTAAGTATATCAGAAAAAGAAATAATTTATTTATTATTTGCATTTATATTAACATTTATATTCTGGTATTATATGTTTAATAAAATAAATGCAGTAAGTTTAAACAAAACTCTTTCTAATAGTAAAGGAATAAATACAAGTTTAATGGAAAATACTTTTGCTATATTAATAGCTATAATGGTAATGATATCAATAAGGTGGATAGGAATATTATTAATAAATTCTTTAATAATATTACCAGTAGCATCAAGTAGAAATATAGCTACGAATATGAGAACTTATCATTTAATTGCAATAATATTTGCTTTGTTTTCTGGCATATTAGGTTTAGTAATTTCTTATTACACAAATATACCAACAGGACCTATGATAGTAATAATATCTGGAATAATATATTTTTTAACATTTGGATTAAAAAAACTAAATAGGAGGAATTATTAAAAGTGAAGAAAAAGCTTATTATCTTTATTATTATATCTGTTTTAATTGCAGGTACAGCATTAATTGTATATATAAATAAAACTGAACCATCAATGTGCTTAAAAAATTATTTTAAGTGTTTAAATGATAAAGATTATGAAGGCATGTATAACTATGTTATTACAGACTTATCTAAAGAGGATTTTATAACTAGAGTAAAAAACATTTATGAAGGAATGGAAGCCTCTGATATAAATGCCACAGTAATTACAAATTTTAATGAAGAGAATAATCAAGATATAGTTAATATTACATACAATAATTCTATGAAAACAATTGCAGGAAGTGCAAATTTCGTAAATACAGTAAAGGTAAAAAAAGATGGAGAAGAATATAAAATTTTATGGAATTCATCAGTAATATTTTCAGAATTAAAAGACGAATACAAAGTAAGGGTAACATCACTTAAAAGTACAAGAGGTGCAATTTACGATAGAAACAAAGTAGCACTTGCAAAAGATGGAGAAATATATTATGTTGGATTAGTAGCAGGGAAAGTAGATGAAAGTACAGATTTAGATAAATTATCAAGATTATTAGGAATAACAAAAGAAACCATACAAAAGTCATTAAATGAATCATATGTTAAAGAGGATACATTCGTACCATTAAGAAAGATATCTAAAAATAATCAGGAAACAAAAAATGAATTATTAAAAATAAAAGGGGTACTTATAACAGATATTACTGAAAGAGTATATCCATATAAAGAAGCGGCATCAATTTTAACAGGATATGTACAAGAAAAAGAAGGAAAAACAGGATTAGAGTATGCATATAATGATAGACTTAAAGGTACTGATGGTGAGGAAATATATATAATAGATGAGTCTGGAAATAAAGTAAAAACACTAATAAAAAGAGATGTAAAAGATGGAGAAGATATCCAGACAACAATAGATATAGAAATTCAAAAAGAATTGTATAATAAATTCAAAGAGGATAGAGGTGTATCTATTGCAATGAATTATAACACAGGGGAGTTATTAGCTTTAGTGAGTACACCTTCATATGATGCAAATAACGTAGCTTTAGGATTAACAGATGAAGAATGGAATAATATGCAAAATGATGAAAACAAACCTATGTATAATCGTTATTTATCAACATATACACCAGGATCTTCATTAAAACCAGTTGTAGGAGCAATTGGACTTATGAATAATAGCTTTAGCAGTGATGACGATTTTGGAGAAAGCACTGATAAGTGGCAAAATAGTGACTCATGGGGAGACTTGTATGTTACAACAATGACAAAATATTCTGGCGAGGCTAATTTAAGAAATGCACTTATACATTCAGATAATATATACTTTGCAAAAGCTGCTCTAAAAATAGGAAAAAAGAAATTACAAGATGGATTAGATAAATTTGGTTTTAATGATAAAATAACATTTGTTCAAGATATTTCAAAATCAACATATGGATTAATGGACAGTGAATCTAGTATAGCAAATAGTGGATATGGGCAAGATCAAATGCTAGTAAATCCAATACACATGGCAATGATATATACAAGCTTTGCAAATGGGGGAAATATAGTAATGCCATGTTTAGAATATACAGAAACTAAATATTATAAGCAAAATGTAATATCTAGTGAAATAGCAGATATTATAAAAAATGATTTAATTCAGGTAGTAGAAGAGGGAACAGGTAAAGAGGCAAAAACACCAGGTAAAACAATTGCAGGAAAAACTGGTACAGCAGAGATAAAAGAAAACCAGCAAGATCAAAATGGAACAGAAATAGGATGGTTTAATTCGTTTGATGAAAATGGATTATTAATAGTAAGTATGATAGAAGATGTAAAAGAAAGAGGAGGAAGCCATTACTTACTACCAAAAATAAAATCAGTTTATGAAACTTATAAATAAAAGTTATAAAACAAGCATAAATATAATAATGTATATTACTTAATGAAAGGAGATATTATGGGAAAAGTAATGTGGAAACCAGGAACGTTTGAATATCCAATACCAGCAGCAATGGTAACTTGTGGGGATATGGAAAAGTCAAATATTTTAACAATAGCATGGACAGGAATATTAAATTCAGATCCAGCTATGGTTTATATATCTGTAAGACCAACTAGATATTCATATAATATAATAAAGGAAAGTAAAGAATTTGTCATAAACTTAACTACTGAAGATTTAGCATATAAAACAGACTGGTGTGGAGTAAAAACAGGAGAGAAAGTAGACAAATTCAAAGAAATGAAGCTAACAAAGCAAAAAGCAAATGTAGTAAGATGCCCTCTTATAAAAGAAAGCCCTGTTTCAATAGAATGTAAAGTAAAAGATATAGTAGATTTAGGAAGTCATCATATGTTTGTAGCAGAAGTACTATGTATAGATGCAGATGAAAAATATATAGATGAAAAAGGTGCTTTCGACATTTCAAAATGCAAACTTATAGCATATGCTAATGGAGGATACTATGCATTAGGAAAAAAGATAGGGACATTTGGATATTCAGTAAAAAAGAAAAAGTAGGAGAAATCCTACTTTTCTTGAGACCAATAAAAATGGAATAAGAGATATTATTTCTAATATCTCCGGAATTATTTGGTTTTTGGAATGCATCTTAAATTTATATAATAAATTTAGTCCGCTAAGTATTATTTATCACAATATTAAAAAAAATGCAATAGTTTATAAAAAATTAATTAATATTTTTGTGACTATATTTTAATTTAGTTGCCATACCTCCTCTTATGTGCCTTTCTGCTTTATTTTCATCAAGTATTTTTCTTACTTCTAAAGCTAGAGTAGGGCTTATTTCAAGTAACCTTTCAGAAACATCCTTATGCACAGTACTTTTAGATATACCAAATTTTTTAGCAGCTCCTCGTACAGTATCTTTACTATCTATTATATAATGTGCTAAATTAACTGCACGTTTTTCTATATATATCTTTTCCAACTGAAAAACCTCCTTAGAACTTCTGTTGGTAAATTGTATTCAATTAAAGGTTGTATTAGAACATATTAATACACAATAATTATTGCTAAACGTAAGACATAAAACCCTTTACTTTTAGCATAAAATGATATAAAATAAATAAAAGTTTAGGAGCAAATATGAAAGATCTATCCAATGAAAATATTATTCATATTAAAAGAAATAATATAGAATATATACAATTTAAAAAACTATTAGATTATAAAGAAATTGTACATGCATTTACGTTAAATAAATTTGGATTTGATATTGGAAGTAATAGCACATTTATTCAAAATAAAGATAAATTTGTAGAGAACTATAAAATATTAGCAAAGGATTTAAATATAGACTATAACAATATAATTAGACCATATCAAACACATACAGACTGTATAAAAATAGTAGAAAAACAAGTAAAAGAAATATCAATTTTCCCAGATGAACTAACAAATGTAGATGGACTTTTAACAACAAAGTCTAATATAGTATTTTCATTAACATATGCAGACTGTACACCACTATTTTTGTATGATCCAATAAAAAAAGTAATTGGTAACATACATTCTGGATGGAGAGGGACAGTTCAAAAGATAGGTCAAAAAGCAGTTAAAACGATGATAGAAAAATATAATTCTAATCCAAAAGATATAATTTGCTGCATAGGGCCAACAATTAGAAAATGCCATTTTGAAGTAGATGAAGATGTTATGAATTTATTTCATAAACAATTTTATAATATTAGCAAAGTTAATAACATAATAGAAAAAAAGCCAAATAATAAATATAATATAGATACAGTGTTAATTAACAAATTAATGTTAAAAGAAATAGGATTAATTGATAAAAATATAATTGATAGTAATATATGTTCTTGTTGCAACTCAGATATAATACATTCATATAGAATGAATAAAGAAAAAGCAGGAAGATGTACAGCTATTATAGGATTGAGGAAATAAGGAGGAAACTAATGCGTTATCCAGAAAATTTAAAGATAGGTGATACCATTGGAATTTGTGCACCATCAAGTGGAATAGTAGAACCAGAAAAAATAGAAAAATTAGATAGAGCAATAGAAAACTTAAAAGCATTAGGATATAATGTAATTGAAACTGCAAGTGTAAGAAAAGATATAAAAGGAAGAAGTGCATCAGCAAAGATTAGAGCTGAAGAATTTATGAGCCTTTATGAAAATGAAGAAGTAAAATTAATAATGTATGCTTGTGGTGGCGACTTCTTAATGGAAATGCTAGATTATATAGATTTTAACAAATTATCAAACATGAAACCAAAATGGACACAAGGATTTTCAGATATTACTCACTTAAGTTTTTTATTAAATACAATTTGTGATATACCTAGTATTTATTGCGAAAATGTAAAAGAATATGGAATGAAGAATATTTATTATAACTTAATAGATTGTTTAAAAATAGAATCAGGAGAAGAAATAATTCAGAATTCTTTTGAAAAATATCAAGATGGTAAAGAAAGCAATGAAGATGGAACATATAATCTAACAGCTCCAGTGAAATGGGAAAACATAACAGGAAACAAAAAGATAGTAGTTGAGGGCAGAGCATTAGGAGGATGTTTGGACTGCGTAGATACATTAATTGGAACAGAATTTGATAAAGTAACAAAATATATAGAAAAATATAAAAAAGATGGAATAATATGGTTCTTAGAATGCTATGAAATGAATACACCTCAATTAGAAAGAATACTATGGAAAATGAAACACGCAAACTATTTTAATAATTGCAAAGGAATCATATTTGGTAGATCATATATAATGCGTGAAGATTATGAAATAACATTTAATGAAGCAATATTAGATGTTTTAAAAGATTTAAATATTCCAATTATTATTGGTGCAGATATAGGACATGTTCCACCACAACTTGCAATAACAAATGGAGCAATATTAAAAATAACATCAGAAAACGGAAAAGGAAAAGTAGAAACATATTTAAAATAAGGAGATAAAAAATGCCATCATCATTTATACATTTATGTGTTGCAAAAGAAATAGTAAATAAAATTTCAGTAGATGAAGAACAATTTTTATATGGAAACATTTTACCAGATTATATTAAAAATAAGACAGATTACAAGACAAAAGATAAATTACATTTTTATAGAAAAACTATAGTAAATGGTATTACAAAAAAGAATGTAGACATAGAAGAATTTTTAAATACATATGGAAATGAAATAAAAGATAGTGTAAGTTTAGGAATTTATAGTCATTTTATGACTGATCATTTTTGGATTAATAAATTTATTAAAAATCATTTGGTAAAGGAAAACGAAATAGTTTATTTAAAAACAACCAGAGGACTTATAAGAAATAATAGAATTACAGTATATAGAGACTATGATAGAATGCTTGAATGGATAGTAAATAATTATAATTTATCAATTGAATTTATAAAAAATGTAAATTACAATGGCTTTTTTAGCAATATTTATGGTATGCCAAAAGAAAAAATATATAATAAAATGAATGAATATATGAATCAAGCAAGAAAAGAAGAAATGGAGATTTTTACAAAAGAAGAAATAGAAGAATTTGTAGAAGAAACTTCACAAGAAGTATTAAAAAGATTAAAAGAAATAATGTAAAATAAAGGAATAATTATATGTACGAAACATGGGAAGAGTTAGAAAAATCTATCATAGACTGTAAAAAATGTAAATTGTGTTCAGGAAGAAAAAATATTGTATTTGGAACAGGAAATAAAAATGCAGATATAATGTTTATTGGAGAAGGTCCAGGTGCAGATGAAGATATGCAAGGAATACCTTTTGTTGGAAAAGCAGGTAAACTTATGGACAAGGCTTTTGAAGGATTGGAAATTAATAGAGATAATGTATATATAGCTAATATAGTAAAATGTAGACCACCTCAAAATAGGGTACCAGAAGATGATGAAGCAAATGCTTGCCTAAACTATTTACGCAATCAAGTTATATTAGTAAAGCCCAAAATAATAGTATTATTAGGTAGTACAGCCTTAAAGAATATATTAGGCAATGAGTATGGAATAACTAAAACTAGAGGCAATTGGATTGAAAAAAAGGAAATTATATATATGCCAACATGGCATCCAGCTGCACTTCTTAGAGATGAAAATAAAAAAGTAGAATTTTGGAAAGACCTAAAGCAGGTAGCAAATAAGTATAAGGAGATATTGTGATAAATAGGGAGTAAAAAGTTGAAAAATAATTGCAATTTTGACGTTGTGAAACTGCATTTGAAATTTAATCAACGTACAGTTAAGTACGCCTCATAAATTTCAAACTTGTTTTCTTAGTCAAAATTTAATTCTTTTCCAACTGGATTTATACATTATAGGGAGGAATAAATATGAATAAAATGAACCAAGAAATACAAAATGATATTGATAATTGTTTAAATTGTAAAAATAGACCATGTATGAAAGGCTGCCCTCTTTCTAATACTATACCAGATGTAATACAATGTGTGAAAAATAGAAAAATGGAGGAAGCATATAATAAGTTACTAGATTCTACTATTTTAGGAAGTATATGTGGCAGGATTTGCCCACATTATAAACAATGTATGGGTAGTTGTATTAGAGGAATAAAAGGTCAAAGTATAAAAATAGGAGCAATAGAGTCATTTGTATCAGATTATGGACTATCAAACAATTGGGATGAAAATATAAAAATTAAAGATAATATAAAAAATAAAAAAGTAGCAGTAGTAGGAGGTGGACCAGCAGGTCTTACATGTGCTTATTTCTTAAGAAGAGAAGGAGCAGATGTAACAATATATGAAAAGTATGAAACATTGGGAGGTATACTTTCTCATGGTATACCAGGGTTTAGATTAAATAAAGATATACTTAAAAAAACAATTGATTCAATATTGAAATTAGGAGTAAATGTAAAGTACAATACTGAATTAGGTAAAGATTTTACTGTTACTGAACTAAAAGAAAAATATGATGCTATATTTATAAGTATAGGTGCAAATATATCTACTAACATGAATATACCAGGAGAAAACTTAGAAGGAGTATATGGTGGAAATGAGTTACTAGAAAAAGCAAATCATCCTGATTATAAAGGCAAGAAAGTTGCTGTAATTGGTGGTGGTAATGTGGCTATGGATGCGTCAAGAACCATAAAAAGATTAGGTGCAGGCAAAGTATATGTTATATATAGAAGGGCAGAAGAACAAATGCCAGCAGATAAAAAAGAAATAGAAGAAGCCAAATTAGATGGAATAGAATTTTTATTTCAAAATAATATAACCAAAATATTAGGAAATGAAAAAGTAGAAAAAATAGAATGTATAAAAACAGAATTAATAAAAAAAGAAGGAGAAGACAGATTATCTCCTGTAAATATAGAAGGTAGCAACTATGAAATAGATATGGACTATGTGGTAATGGCGGTAGGGTCTAAACCAGAGGAAAACTTAATAGCAGAATTTGAAAAAAATAAATGGGGATATATAAATATAAATGATAATATGCAAACATCAATTCCTAATGTATATGCAGGAGGAGATATAGCAGGAGAAAAAGCGACTGTTGCATGGGCAGCAAACTCAGGAAGAAACGCAGCATATTCAATAATAAAAGAATTAAAATAGATTTTTCCATAATATAAAAACAGCCTCCTTTTAAGGAGGTCTGTTTTGGGATTCTTTACCATCTTCGAAAAAATCAACTGTCAATTCAATGCTCTTATTGCCATATGCGTATTTTCCCATGAAAGATAAAAAGTTATTCATAGCATCTCTCATATTTTCTGAGGTATAACCTAAATCTTTATCAGATTTTATCTTGTCACAGTATTTTAAGAGTTCATCTTCACTAATTAATTTTCCATTCTGAAAAATAGAATCCATAATAGGATTAATTTTTTTCAAAAAAGAATAGAACTCTTTAAAGGCATCCTGCAAATCAATGTGTATTTCTCCTTCTTGGTTGCCTGATTTTGTGATAGCAATTAATGAATTTTCATTTAAAACATTGTCAACTAAATCACAAAATTGTTTTCGTTTATTGGCATCTGGAAAAAAGGCCATTATAACCGATTGAGAGTTATTAGAGTCAATGATTTGCCCACAGAAATCTAGTATAAGTTGGAATATATATTCCCCATACCGTTTTTCTTTATTGGGTGGGATGAATACTGTTGTAATAATTTGATCTGCATAGCAGGTGCTTTTTGATACAGTGTTGATGCAATAACTCAATTTGTAATCCCTCCATTTTCTGGCACATAGCCGTAATGTATTTTAATATTAACATAAAACCATAATAAAGTCAAATAAAAAAGAAAGATATAGTATCTTTCTTAAAGTTCATTTTCATTATATTCTTTTTCAGATTTAGTAAAGAATTTCTTAACGAAATCAAAGAAGATATTAAGTTTAGAACGGTTAACTACAGCAAGGTCTTTATTATTAACTATTGATTCATATTTAGAATCCAGTTCATTCATTTTTTGAATATAAAAATCATTAAAAAATGAATAACCATCAACAGTACCAATTAAATTTTGAAAACTATATGCCTATGGACAGACTGGTCCTTGAAACAGACTGTCCCTATCTGTCTCCG
>CAMSMU010000026.1 GCA_947061115.1 uncultured Clostridium sp. | reverse complement strand
CCTGTTCAGGATAGTAGCCAGAGTTGTTTTCAAAATTTTTCATGATTTCTCCTTTTCGTGCAAGTGCACATTATAGTGTTATGTGTTTTAATGTAACTAGAAAAACAAGAATTATCATTCTATATTATAGCACATTTACATAAGGTATTCAAGTATTTTTTAATGACTATATTTTAAAATTAAAGCTTCAATATATTAGTGATAAAATCAATAAGGAGCTTTAGGCTAAAAAATAAAGCGAACCTCTTGCTAAGATTCGCTTTAAAAATTATAATAATTTATTGATTTTTATTCTTTTTTAAATTATATGTTATTGCTCCATCATTATTAGTAAAGTAAGTACTATCTGTAGTATCAAGTTTTATCGGATCATTTTCTAATCCATTATCTTTAAAATGAGCATTTTTTAAATCAAATTTTCTTGACTTTTTTATTTTTGTATCAGAAATACCATGTGTAAATTTAGTAAAGTCATATGTTTTAATATTTTGTTTTTCTTTGTATTTAGAATCAAGAAAATCTAAATGGGCAATACCAGTAATATTTCTTCCTTTCATAGCTCTTATTGTATACATACAATCTTTAAATTTAAGAGCTTTAATTTTACCAGGTTCGAATTTAGTTTTCCACTTAAACTTAATACTACCATATTTAGCGTCATATTCGCCTTTATCTGTATTATAAGTATTAGAGAAATCCCATTCTCTCTTATCACCAATTTCTTTAGACCACCATTCATTATCCTCAGGTGAGTTATTACCAAATACAATCTTACTTGCACAGTTAGAAATTATAATATTTCCTAATTTATCACCATGTTTCTTTAATTGATCTAAACTTTGAGCAGATACCATAGTACCAACTCTGTATTTTCTATAAACTGTAAATATAGACTCAGTTGCTGGACATATAAAGTCAGGAAATTCATCTATATATAAGAAATGAGGAATACGAGTATTTTCATTTCCAGGTCTTCTTAAAACAGAATATTGCATAAGTAATAAGAAGAATAAACCAAATGCTTTATGTGCAGATTCTCCTAAATCTCCGCGTCTTGTACAAACTAAATTAATTTCACCATTTTTTAATACATTATCATAATTTAGATTATTAGTTCTATTACATAAAATAGTTCTAACTCCAGGATAACGAAGCAATGTATCAAGTTGAGCAAGTGGAATAGATACAGCTTTTTCCATTTCTTCTCTATTTGGACTATCTGAGTAAAAATTCTTTTTAAAATAAACAAGTTGCATATTATATTGTTTAGCTAAATCAGGATCATTTTCAAGAATTCTACACATTTTTTCAACTAATTTAAAATCACTCAATAACTGAAATAAATCCTCAATATTAGGTAATTTTCCTTCATACATTTTTGGATACATTACTTTCAAAAGTATAGTTAAATTTTCAATAATTTGGTTAGTTAGGTTTTCTCTATAGGCTCCTTCCATTTCTGGATTTTTGTCGGTGTATAATCCTTTTAATACTGTAGAAATAGCGATAGCAGTCTGTGTTGAATCATCAAAAGCAAAAGGGTTTAAACCAAGTGATTCAGAAAAATCTGGATCAATTAGATTTACTTTAACACCAAAATTATCAGCAATTGACTTAACTTTAGATATTGTTTCAAAATCAGGTGCCATGTAAGTCATTCCTAAATCACGATAAATAATGTTTGAACCAGAATCAGAATAAATCATATTCTTCATATATTTTTTGTAAATACCAATTTTAGATTCAACTGGTTTTAACATATTAAGTGAAAAGTTTTCATTTATGTAATTATTATCATAAGGAGCATTTAAAGTTGCAAGACCAGTTTTTAAAGAAGCAAAGGCCATAGACTTTGAGCTTTCCCTATAAAAATATTTTTTACTAATATCTTGTGCAGCACAAGGTTCAAATATTAATGATGTTTTACCAGAACCAGAAATACCACAGACAAGGAATGAATCGAATCTCTTTGATTCTGCGATTTTTACATCAAATCCATCAATTTTATCTATACCAAAATATAGTTCATTTGTATATTGCCCTACACCAACAGTTTTATCTGAAAGACTAATACCAGAGTATTCTGCAATAGATTCTTTGTAATCTTTGGTATCATTAATTTTAGCATATAAAAATCTAAATACAGGACTAATAGTTGCAAGTGGCAAATAAAGTGTTATTGAAGATAATGCAGATTTTATTAAATATGAAAATTCACTTGCAATAACAGTATAGCCTGGAAGTGATAATAAACCTAACCAGCATAATTTATTAATCCATTCTGTAAGCATTATCATAACAAGTGTATATAAAACGCCAGCATAGGTAAAAAACCATTTTAATCTAGCAGGATCACTTTTTGCAAACTTAGAGGTAGGAGAAAACAAGTATGCAAATATTGGAAACAAAAGTGCTATTGCATATTGAATAGGCCCCCAGTAAGTAGTGGCTACACCTGTAAAAAGAATTAATAAAAATTCTACAATTCTATCTACTAAAATAAAAATGGTTCCTAAAGATAAAATATAAGTAAAAAATGTATTTCTATCTGTTTTGAGCCATTTTAAAAATTTATCTAATGTCTTCATATTTTAATCCTTTCAAAGGCAATATTATTCATATATATATTATCCTACAAAATCAAGAAAAATACAAGGCTTTTGGAGTAATTTTTTTAAAATAACTACATATAAATTAAAATATGAAAAGAAAGAAAGAAACATTTGCTCAAAGTATAGTATTACTTATGATTTCACAAGTAATAGTAAAAATATTAGGATTAGCATATAGATTATATCTTACTAATAAACCTACATATGGAGATGAAGGAAATGCTATAACCAGTGCAGCATTTCAAGTGTATTCATTATTACTTAGTATAACATCAATAGGAATACCAGGAGCAGTATCAAGATTAGTAGCACAAAGAACTTCGATTGGTGATCATAAAGGTGCATATAAAATATTTAAGATCTCTTTAGCACTATTTTCTGTAGTAGGAATTTTAGGAAGTTATGCATTAGTATGTAGTAGTAAATTTATATCTAATCAAATAATAGGTATGCCAGAAGTAGAATTATCTCTAATAGCATTAGCTCCATCAATATTTTTAGTATCAATTATATCAGTATATAAAGGCTATTTTAATGGCAGGGAAAAAATGAGAGTAACTGCTAATGCACAGACATTTGATCAATTAACAAAAACATGCACGATAATATTTATAATAGAAATAGCAACAATGATAAGCAAATTTACTGATATAGCAGGTATAGTCTCATTTGTAAATTTAGCTACAACAATAGGAAATATTGTAGAGTTTTCATATTTATACATTTATTACAGAAAAGAGTTACCAGAAATAAAAAAAGAAATAATTACAAGTGTAAATTATAGACATGTAAGATCACTAAAAACAATAAAAGAAATACTATTTGTATCAGTTCCAATGTCATTATCACCATTTATAGGAAGTGTAGGAAAAAATTTAGATGCCACTACTATCATTAGGGGGCTACAAACAAATATAAATTACGAAAAAGCAAAAGTACAATATGGAATATTAAGTGGTAAAGTAGACACATTAATAAACTTCCCATTGTCATTTAGTGGAACAATATCTACAGCATTAATACCAGGAATAGCAGCTGCTAAATCAAGGAATAAATTAGATGAAGTAGAACAAAGAATAAATATAGCATTATTAATAGGAATGCTAATAGCATTGCCAACTACAGCGATACTGTTTTTTTATCCAAATGATATATTAAAACTATTATTTCCTAATGCATCAGAAGGAGGTTTAATATTAAAAATAAGTGCATTATCTATAATATTTGTAACAATTGAACAAACTATAAGAGGCGTATTAATAGGAATTGGAAACAATAAAGTACCAATAATATCAATAACAACAGGAGTTGTAGTTAGATTAATATTAAATAAAATATTAATACCAATGAATATATATATAGGGGGAATAAACGGAGCTGCAATAGCAAGTTTGGTATCGCATATTTCTATGGCAATTATTTGTTATATATCATTAAAAAAAGAAATAAATATAAAAATAAGAAAGAAGAATTTACTAAAAGCTACATTAGCAACTACTATATTTATAATAGTATCTAAAATAATATATAAAATAGGTATAGAAAAAGTAAATATAAAATTAAATTTAATAATAGCTTTATTAGTTGGAATAATTTTATATGCAATTCTAATAATTTTATTAAGAATAATTGAGATAAAACAGTTAAAAACTAAAGGAAAAGATAAAAAAACAAAAAATAAATTTAAAAGTAAAAACCCTGTAACCCTATATAAATAAAGGAAAATTGACACAAAAATTACAAAAACTTACAGCCACAAAGATTACAGAGAAAAAAGTATAGAAAAAAAGAAGGATTTTGTCTTTTTTTGAAGAATAATAGTAATAGTAGACATACAAAAGTCTACACATTCGTTCTTTATAGGAGGTAAATTTAAAATGAACAAATCTGATTTAATCGCAGCCATAGCTGCTAAAACAGGAGACACAAAAAAGAATGCTGAAGCTTCTTTAAACGCATTTGTTGATGTAGTAACAGAAAGCTTAGTTAAAGGAGACAAAGTACAATTAGTAGGCTTTGGTTCTTTCGAAGTAAGAAAAAGAGCAGCTAGAAAAGGAAGAAACCCACAAACTAAAGAAGAAATCAAAATACCAGCAAGCAAAGCTCCAGTTTTCAAAGCAGGAAAAGCTTTAAAAGATTTAGTAAACAAAAAATAATTTATGTTATACATAAATATAATATAAAGATGAGGTTAACCTCATCTTTTTTTTTCGAAGATGCCAAGAGGGACGTAGCAATTTGGCAATTTTGTGCAAGGAAACTTACATCTTATTCAGAATAAGATTTTCTTATATTAATAAACTAAAATTGTTTAGAAAATTAAATTTGATTATAAAAACACCACAGGAAAACCTGCGGTGTTTCATTTAACGCTGCATGACTGTCATTAGACAATTTGTGACCTCTTCATCGGAATCAAAAGTGATGATTTCCACTTTTTCATTCTTGCGAATGTGTACCTGAAATCCATCTTCATCGCGTCTGACAGATACTTTATACTTGTTCGGAAGAACAAAACAGTGAAAAGTGGAATCTTTTTTATCACTTAACCGATTAAAAGATTTTATAAAGTCTGTGAAAGTTGCGCCATAGCGTTCTAATAGCTGATTCATTTAGCTATTCCTCCTAAAAGTAAAATTATAGTGTATATTAATTATATCATAATAAACATAATATTGCAAATTATAGGAATTTCAATATAAATTATAAAATGAAAATAAAAGAAATAAAAAAATTCAAATTTATTCTTTACTTATATTTTTAAATGTGGTATAATAGTAATGTGTTAAGAAAGGAGAATTATACTTAGTAGATTTCTTCTAAAATACATAAAGTTGGAAAGGAGTGACTCAAATTGTTTAACGTAGGAGACAATATTGTATATCCAATGCATGGCGCAGGTACAATTAATTCAATAGAAGAAAAAGAAATATTAGGAGAGAAACAACAGTATTATATAATAAAAATGCCAGGTGAAGTAATGATTATGGTTCCAACTGCAAAAGCTGAATCTATGGGAGTAAGAAACGTAATAGACAAACAAAATGCAAATAGTGTACTTAATGTTTTAGAAAAAGATGAAACAGAAATGTCTAATAATTGGAATAAAAGATATAGAGAAAATTTAGACAAAATGAAAACAGGCGATATATACGAAGTTGCAGATGTAGTAAGAAACTTAAGTTTTAAACAGAAGGAAAAAGGTAGTCTTTCTACAGGAGAGAAAAAGATGCTTACAAATGCTAAACAAATATTAGTTAGTGAATTGGTTTTAGCAGAACATTCGTCAAAAGATGAGATAGAAAAACTTATAGATAATAAAATAGATATGTCATTTAAAGAATACAGAGTAGAAACAGAAGCAAAAATAGATTTGCAACAAAATGCTGTCAACAAATTTATTCCATTTGATGGAGCAGCTAATGCATAACTAAAAATATTAATAAAAAGGTACATTAGTATCTTTTTTTATGTTATATGAAATTTGTTTTTATTTTATAAATTTACATAAAACAAAATAAATGACATTTAAGGAAGGATTTAGCCTAAAAATGTCGAATAATTATAGTATGGTTTAATTAAGAAGGTCGTTTATAGTGAGATATAGTGATGAATTATTAGAAGAAGTTAGAAGCCGTAATGATATAGTTGATGTAATATCACAATATGTAGTTCTTAAAAGAAGTGGAAGAAATTATTTTGGATTGTGTCCATTTCATAATGAAAAATCATCTTCGTTTTGTGTTTCACCAGATAAACAAATATTTCATTGTTTTGGTTGTGGAGTTGGAGGAAATGTTTTTCATTTTATAATGAAAATTGAAAATATAAATTTTGTAGAAAGTGTGCAAATGCTAGCAGAAAAAGCTGGAATTAAATTACCAACAATAAGCAATTATGAAGATGAAAAAAGAGCTAAACTTAAAGCAAAAGTTTTAGAAGTAAATCAATTTGCAGCTGAATTTTATCATAATAATTTATATAAACCAACATCAAAAATTGCGCAAGAATACATAAAAAAAAGAAAATTAGATAATAATACATTAAAAGCATTTATGATAGGATTTTCAGGTAAATTTGATGAATTATATAAAGCATTAAAAAGTGAAGGCTTTGAAGAAGAAGAAATTCTTGCTTCAGGTTTAGTCAATAAAAATAAAAATGGAACATATATAGATAGGTATAGAGATAGACTAATGTTTCCAATTCAAGATGTAAGAAACAAAGTTATAGCATTTGGAGGAAGAGTGTTAGATGATAGTAAACCTAAATATATTAATTCACCAGAAAATATAGCATATAGTAAGGGTAGAAATTTATTTGGATTAAATGTTGCAAAAAAGAATAATCCAGGTGTAATGAAAAGATTACTAATTGTAGAAGGATACATGGATGCAATATCATTATTTCAAAGAGGGATTACAAATGTAGTAGCGTCATTAGGAACAGCTTTAACAGATGCTCAAGGCAGATTGCTAAGAAAATCTACAGAACAAGTTATATTAGGATATGATGCAGATGGAGCAGGACAAGCTGCTATAATTAGGGGTATGGAAATACTACAAAATATGGGATGCGATATAAGAATACTACAAATAAGTGATGCAAAAGATCCAGACGAGTTTGTAGTAAAATATGGTCCAGAAAAATTTAAAAAATATATGGATAATGCAATATCTGTATTAGAATATAAAATCAAAAATTTAAAAAAAGAACTAGACTTAAACAATGTAAATGATAAAATTAAATTTTTAAATTCAATTGCAAAAGTTATTACACAAGTAGATAACAGTATGGAAAGAGAAGTATATATAGACAAAATATCTAAAAGCTATGGAATCAGTAAAGAAGCTATATATGCTGAAGTAAATAAAAAATTGTATTCAAATAAATCAAATAGTACTAATATTTTAGAATCAAAAGTAAAAATTATAAAACCAAAGGAAGAACAAATAAATAAGTTTTCAGATAAAAGAGAGCAAATAGTAATATATCTTTTAATAAACCATACAAACGAAAGTTTAGAAAAAATAAAAAATGTAATAGATTTAGATAGTATAAAATCCGAAAAAAATAGATCTATAATACAAAAGCTATTTGAAAAATTATCAAACAATGAAAATATTGAAAATGTATTGAATTGGTTTGAAGACCATGACATTATTAATTATATTAGTGGAATCATTACATTTGATTTTGAACTTACAGATATAGACAAAGGAATAAAAGATATAGAGGATGCATACAAAAAAGAAAAATTAATAAATAGAAAAAATTACATAATAAACAAGTTAAATGAACCTAATATATCTAAAGAAGAGTCATCACAATTAGGAAAAGAGTTAAATGAGATTATAATTAACTTAGCAAAAATGAAATAGGAGGACTATTATGGACAAGAAGAAACAGAACAAAAATAAAGATGTAAAAATTGCTATTAACTTAATAGATAGTGCAAGAATAGCACACAAAAAAGAAGAAGATAAAGAAAAAGAAAGAAAAGCGAAGCAAGAAAAATCATCAAATCCAGAAGTTGAAAAAATAATAAGTGAAGTTAAGAAAAAAGGAAAAATAACATATGGAGAGCTTGCTATGCAATTAGGAGACGCAAATGCAGATCAAATAGATCAAGTATTCAATGCCTTTGAAAGTATGGGAGTAAATGTTTTAAAAGATGATGCTGAAGACATAGAACCAGATGCAGAAGATTTAGAAGAAGTAGAAGATATAGAAGTAGAGGATATAAATGTAGACAATCTAGAAGGAATAAATATAGACGATCCTGTAAGAATGTATCTTAGAGAAATAGGAAAGATACCACTTCTAAAATATGAACAAGAATTAGATCTTGCAAAAAAAATACTTGAAGGAGACGAAACTGCAAAACAAAAATTAGCAGAGTCAAATTTAAGATTAGTTGTAAGTATTGCTAAAAAATATGTAGGTAGAGGAATGTTATTTTTAGACTTAATACAAGAAGGAAACATGGGACTAATAAAAGCAGTAGAAAAGTTTGATTATACAAAAGGATACAAGTTCAGTACTTATGCAACATGGTGGATTAGACAAGCTATTACAAGAGCAATAGCAGATCAGGCAAGAACAATAAGAATACCAGTTCATATGGTAGAAACAATAAATAAATTAATTCGTACATCAAGACAACTATTACAACAAAATGGTAGAGAACCAACACCAGAAGAAATAGCAAAAGAAATGGAAGTATCAGTTGAAAGAGTACTTGAAATACAAAAAATAGCACAAGATCCAGTATCATTAGAAACACCAATTGGAGAAGAAGATGATAGCCATTTAGGAGATTTCATACAAGATGAAGATTCACCTTCACCTCAAGATTCAGCATCATATACAATGCTTAAAGAACAACTAGAAGAGGTAATGTCAACATTAACACCTAGAGAAGCAAAGGTACTTAGACTAAGATTTGGTCTAGATGATGGTAAAGCTAGAACTCTTGAAGAAGTAGGTAGAGAGTTTAAAGTAACAAGAGAAAGAATTAGACAAATAGAAGCAAAAGCATTACGAAAATTAAGACATCCAAGCAGAAGCAAAAAATTAAAAGAATATATGTAAAATTAGATAAGACGTATATTATTAATATACGTCTTTATTATATTATAGGAAAGTTCTTCAAACTTTCCTATAATAAATCAATGCACACAAATTTTATTATATAAAATTTGGTACACGAACAATTAAACATGGACTGAACTCTATATATTCTTATTTTGTAAATATTAATCAGTCCACTATTGTTCTTTACAAATTAAAATTAAATATAGGTAAACTAATAAGTATGAAAGTATATAAAGTAGCAAGTATTGCTTGAAGTAATTTACCAAATATATAAGGTTTTATAGAAAGTTTTTCTTTAGAAACTACACTTAAAATTTGTAGCATAATAGAAAGTCCTCCAAAACCAAGTAAAAATGCACAAAATAATATATTAACAGATATTGCTTTAATATGGATATTTGAAATTGCATTTAGCCCATTAGTAAGTTCAATTATTCCAGTAATAAATCCAGGTATGAAATTACTTTCTCCAAAAATATTAGATATAAAATATAGTATACCAGATTGTTTAAGAATTGAAACAATAACTGAAAATATAACTACAAATCCGCCAATCATTAAAATTGTTTTTATACTACTAATAATGCTATTAGATAAAACTTCACCTAAACTAGAAAAGGATACTGATTTACTATTATTGTGTTTTATATTATGAGATATATAGTCTCTTTTATTTTTAATTCCCTTACCAAATATAATACCAACAGATATAGAAGCTAAAATATGAGTTATTAAAAGTATAAGCCCAATAGTACTATTACCAAACATAGAAATACCAACAGTCCCAATAATAAAAAGAGGGCCAGAGTTATTAGTATATGCAAGCAATATTTCAGCTTCTTTTTTAGTACATAAACCATCACTATATATTTGACAAACACTCTTTGCACCAATAGGATAACCACTAATCATACCTAAAATAAAAGAATAACTACTAATACCAGGCATATTGAAAATAGGCTTCATAAATTTATCAAGCTTTCTTCCAATAAAATTCACAATATTAGTGTAACTTAAAAGTTCAGTAGCAACTAAAAAAGGAAAAAGGGATGGGACAACAGAATTAGCCCATAAATTTAAACCAGATTTAGTAGCTTGTAAATTACTATTAGAAAATATTACTAAACAAAATATAAATAATACAAATAAAATTGAAAGAATATTTCTCTTTATAGAAAAATAATAACATTTAAAACTTTTCATATAAAAATATATTCAAATATCGAAATAAATATGACAAGCAATTTGGAGCTTTATCTTGATTTTTGCTAATAATTTTGTTAAAATGTATAAAGTATAATATGAAGGGAAATACAATATTATGGAATATAGATATAGGCCCACAGGAGTATGCTCAAGTGAAATAATTCTTGAAATAGACCAAGGAATAGTAAAAAATTTAAAAGTAATTGGTGGATGCAACGGAAATTTACAAGGCATAGCAGCTTTAGTAAAAGGTATGCCAATAAATGAAGTAAAAGAAAAACTACAAGGCATAAAATGTGGATACAAACCAACATCTTGCCCAGACCAAATATCAAAGGCAATAGAAGCATATATGCAAAGCCAAGCTCTATAGAGGGAAAACTATGAACTGTATATTAAGAGATTTATGCTCTAGCAAAAAATTTAAAGAATATATAAATAAAAAAACTTACCCGATAAATATATCGGGTCTTGCTTTCGTGGCAAAATCTCAGCTTATATCTGCAACATATGAAGAAAAAAGAAAACCAATTTGTATACTTACATATAATGAAATACAGGCAAAGCAAATGTTTAAAAACTTAAATTTTTTCTTAGATAAAGTATACCATTTTCCAAAGAAAGAAATCGGAACATATGATTATATAGCAGAAAGTAATGAAATAAAATATGAAAGAATAGACATATTAAATAAAATATATCAAAAAAAAGTAAATGTTATAGTAACAACAATAGAAGCAGTAATGCAACAAATGATTAGTAAAGAAACATTATATCAAAATATACTAAAATTAAATGTAGGAGATTCGAAATCACATACAGAATTAAAGCAAACGTTAATAAATATGGGATATAAGAGAGTTGACTTAATAGAAAATAGAGGAGAATTTAGTATACGTGGAGACATTATAGATATAGGAATTAAAGAAAATGAAGGAATCAGAATTGAATTATGGGGAGATGACATAGATTCAATAAGAAAATTCAAAATTTCATCACAAAGATCCACAGATATGTTAAAAAATGTGGAAATCTATCCTGCAATTGAAGATATATTGCAAGATTCAGCAGAAAATGTATGTAATAGAATAGAAAAATTTAAAAACAATTATTTATTAGAAGATTTAGAAATAATTAAAGAAGGCGATTATACAAGTAAAATAGATAAATATTTTAATGAATTCTATACTATTCAAAATAACATATTAAATTATATAGAAGATTACCAAATATTTATGGACGAACCAGAAAAGGTAAATCAAAGAATATTATCTATACAAAATGAAAACAACAACTTAATAAAATCATTAATAGGAAAAGAAAAATTTGTACCAGAAATATTAGAAAATATAAATAATTTTAAACTAGATATAAAAAACGTAGTAAACCTAAAAGAACAAGATACTCTAAAAAATGACTTTAATACAAAAGAAGTTAACTTGTTTAAAGGGGATATAAAAAATCTTGAGATAGGTGTATCTGAAGCTATAAAGAATAAAAAGAGAATTATAATTTTAGCAGGAGATAAAGAAAATGCCAATAAAATAAAGAAAGCTGTTAATCAAAACTTAATAGTAACAGATTCTTTGGATAACATTATTTTAAAGCCAGGAGAAGCAATTATATCAACTGGTGCTTTAAGCAATGGATTTGAAGATACAGATACAAAGTTACTTGTTATTAGTAGTGATGAATTTTTTCATAAAACAAAGAAATATAAAAAAGTATCAGATACATTTAAAAGTGGAGAAAAAATCGTATTTGCAGACTTAAAAGTAGGGGACTATATAGTACATAAAAATCATGGTATAGGAATATTTACAGGAATAAATACAATAAAAGTTGATGGAATAACAAAAGACTACATACAATTAAAATATAAGGATGGAGATGTACTGTATGTCCCAACAGAAGATTTAGATAATGTACGAAAATATATAGGTTCAGAAGGATCATTACAACTAAATAAATTAGGTACAAAAGAATGGGAAAAAACTAAAGCTAAAGTAAAAGGAAATTTAAGAGCAGTTGCAAAAGAACTAATAGAATTATATGCAAGAAGAGAAAATGCAAAAGGATTTGCTTTTACAAAAGATGGGGATTTTCAAATTCAATTTGAAGAGAGCTTTCCATATAAAGAAACAGATGATCAACTAAGATGTATAGAAGAAGTAAAAAAAGATATGGAAAATATAAAACCAATGGATAGACTGCTTTGTGGGGATGTTGGATATGGAAAAACAGAAGTAGCAATAAGAGCAGCATTTAAGGCAGTTGTAGATGGAAAACAAGTAGCATATTTAACACCAACTACTATTTTAGCAAATCAACAATATCAAGAATTTAAAGAGAGAATGAAAGAATATCCAATTACAGTAGAACTATTAAATAGATTCAAAACTAAAAAGGAACAAACAGAAATAGTAAGAAAACTAAAAACTGGAGAAGTAGACATAGTAATAGGAACACATAGGATTTTAAGTGATGATATACAATTTAAAGATTTAGGACTACTTATTATAGATGAAGAACATAGATTTGGAGTAAAAGCTAAGGAAAAAATAAAACAATACAAAAATACAATAGATGTATTAACAATGACAGCAACGCCAATACCTAGAACACTTCAAATGTCAATTGTAGGAATAAGAGATATGTCAGTTATATATGAGCCACCACAAAATAGAAAACCAATTCAGACATATGTATTAGAGTATGACGAAGAAGTAATAAAAGAAGCAATTACAAAAGAACTAGAAAGAGGGGGGCAAATATTTTACATATATAATATAGTTGACAGTATATCATCTAAAGCAAATATGCTACAAAAATTAGTACCAGAAGCAAAAATTTCATATGCACATGGAAGAATGTCAGGAAGAGAAATAGAAGATATAATGCAGGATTTTATAGAAAAAAAGACAAATGTATTAGTATGTACAACAATATTAGAATCTGGTATAGATATTCCAAATGCAAACACAATTATAGTAGAAAATGCAGATAAATTCGGCTTAGCACAACTATATCAAATAAGAGGAAGAGTTGGCAGAAGTGATAGACAAGCATATGCATATATAACATACAAAAGAGATAAAATGATTTCAGAAGATGGAGTACAAAGACTAAAAGCTATAAAAGAATTTACCGAATTCGGATCTGGTTTTAAAATAGCAACAAGAGACTTGCAAATAAGAGGAGCAGGAAGCATATTTGGAGAAATACAACATGGGCACATCGAGCAAATTGGTTATGATATGTATAGTAAGCTTTTAAATGAAGTTGTAAAAGAAATGAAGGGTGAAAAAGTAGAAGAAGAACACGAAGTAACAATAGATATAAACATTTCATCATATATACCAGAAGAATATATAGAAAACTCCAGTCAAAAGATAGAAATATATCAAGATATAGCTAATGCGAAAAATGAAGAAGATATACAAAATATAATAGATGAAATAATAGATAGATATGGAGAAATGCCAGAAGAAGTAAATAATTTAATAGAAATAGCAAGAATTAAAAATATGTGCAAGAAAGCTAATATAGTAAAATTACAACAAAAACCTAATGGAATGATTATATATTTTAAAGATATTACTGAAGAAAGTATAAATAAAATGATTCAAAAATATAGACAAAAAATAAAATTTTCATCAGGAGAAAAGCCATATATAACATTAAAAATAGACAAAAACGTTATAAAAGAAATAAAAGAATTTATTGAATCTATATAAGAAAGGATATCTATGTTAATAACAAGTAAGGATAATGAAATAATAAAAGAAGTAAGAAAATTAAAAGAAAAAAAGTATAGAAAAAATAGATTTGTTATAGAAGGCATAAAAATACTAAAAGAAGCTATAGTAGAAAAAGAGAATATAGAACTAATAATTGTAAAAGAAGGAACAAAAATAGATATAGATATTAAAAAATATAAAAATATAGAAGTAACAGAGAAAATATTTAATACTTTAACGGATGTAGTATCTCCTCAAGGAGTATTATCAGTTATTAGAAAAGACAATAATAAAAATATAGATTTTAATGCAGACTATATAGTTATATTAGATGATTTGCAAGATCCAGGAAATATGGGAACGATAATAAGAACATTAGACTCTGCAAATATAAAACAATTAATAGTATCAAAAAACACAGTAGATGCATATAGTTCAAAAGTAGTGAGGTCGACCATGGGATCTATATTTAGAGTAAATGTAATAGAAGTAGAAAATTTATTAGACACATTAAATGAATTAAAACAGAATAAATTTGAAATAATTACAACATCATTAAAAGCTAAAAAAAGTATATATGAAGTAGACTATAATAAAAAAGTAGTAGTAATAGGGAATGAAGCTAATGGCGTAAATGAAGAAATAGAAAATAATTCGGACTATAAAGTAAAAATACCAATGTTAGGAAAAACAGAAAGTTTAAATGCATCAGTGGCAGCTGGAGTAATGATTTATGAATATGTAAGACAAAAAATAAAATAGGAGAGATTATGAAATTAGTAGTTCAAAGAGTAGATAATGCAAGTGTAGATGTAAATAATGAAACAGTTGGAAAAATAGAAAAAGGATATATGGTACTAGTAGGGATAAAGGAAAACGACACTAAAGAACAGGCAGACTATTTAGTAAAAAAACTAATAAACCTTAGAATATTTGAAGATGAAAATGGAAAAATGAATTTAAATATAAAAGATGTACAGGGAGAATTATTATTAATATCTCAATTTACATTGTATGCAGATACTTCAAATGGAAATAGACCATCATTTACAAATGCAGAAAAACCAGAAAAGGCAAATGAATTATATGAATACTTTTGCAATAAGTGTAATGAACAAATACATGTAGAAAAAGGTATATTTGGTGAGCATATGGAAATATCATTAAAAAATAATGGACCAGTAACAATTATATTAGAAAGATGAACATGGGGACAGAGAATATGGTATTTAGGGACGGAGGATTTATCCCAAATATAGTTTTGTAAAAGCAAAATAAGGACTTCAAAATAAAACTATAGAAAAAAATATAAGCATATGATACAATAATAAAAATTAAAAAGAAGGAAAAAACAAATGAAAAACGCTAAAATAGTTGAGGCTGTGTGTATATATATATATATTGGAAAGTTTAACAAAATACAATTATGTAAACATAAAGAAACTATGTCTTTTTAGAAAAATCTAAGAGGAATAGTTTCTTGTGGTTGTAGG
>CAMSMU010000025.1 GCA_947061115.1 uncultured Clostridium sp. | reverse complement strand
TTTTTAATTATCGAAATTAGTTATATGAATAAATATATATGATTATATTACAAAAGTATACTAAAATCAACAAAAATCGTTCGTCAAATTGTTCTAGAATTCGACAAGTGTTTTTTATTAGTAAAAAAATACCCTCAAAATGCTAAACATTTTGGGGTATAATTTATTTTTATCTCTCACTTTATATATTAATTTCCAAAGTAGTAATTTCCACCTATATTTACTCCTCCAGATACATATCCTCCTCTGAATGAAGTATAAGGATGATTTGTTTTTCCATCCATTGCATCACTTACTGCTTGTTTTACATATCCTGGAACATTACCTCCTAAATATTTTACCCAATGATTATCTAATGAGTAACAATATTGTCCTGGAGCAGTTAGCTGATCATACATTGTAGAACCTTTGCTTGCCCATCTAGAACTTCTAGTACGATTCATTGCTGAAGATGCAACTGCTAGTGCACTTTCATAACTAGAACCGCCCTCTTGTCTTACTATAGCCCATATTATTTCTAATTGTGAACTTGATGATGCTGCACTTCTTGATGTTACTTGTTTTGTTCTAACTTCTACTATTTTGTCTACTGGTTCTTTTATAGTTTCAGATGAAATCTCTGTTTTTTCTATTTCATTTCCATTTTGGTATCTTATTCTATAAGTTACTTTTTTTAGTCCATTAGATCCCGTTTGTACTACTCTATCTTGAGTAGATGATCCCCCATTTGAAATATCTTTTGTAACTGTTTCAAATGGTATTTCAACATCTTCTGTTATTATTTTTTCTATAATTTGTGTATAACTTGCTAGTATTTCCTCTGCTGACATATAATCATCATCAGTTTTTTTTGTTCCTTTTGTAATTGTAATTGTTCTATTATCTGATAATTCTTCATTTATATCTGGAATTACAGTTTCTCCTTCTAAAACAATTACATGGTTTTCTGCTAAAATATCTGATATTTTTGTACTTGTAGTCATAATATTCATTTCATGACCACTAGAAAGTAATATTTTAACAGATGTAAGCTTTTGATTGGTTGCCATAACACCCATCATACCAGTTAATACTAATACTATTAAAGTTATTATAAAAATCTTTTTGAGTGATATACTTGCCTTCTCCTGCTTGTTTTGTTTACTTATTCGTTTTCTCATAAAACCTCCTTTAAGTAACACACTTAATATTATAGCATTTTTTCTTGTTTTTGTCAAATTTAAGCCACTTTGAGGCATTAGCTCAAACAAGCTAATTGTAAGATATATTAACATAATTTTTTGTTTATAAACCTTTAAAAATAAGTCTTATTAAAATATTTTATAATTATTGATTATTGGTTTATATTGTGCTATATTATATAATATATTATATGAATAAGGAGGATATTATGATAGGTTGGATTATTCTAGCAATTGTTGTTTTTATTGTTATTTTTATTATATTTATTTATAACAATTTAGTAACATTAAGACAACGTGTACAAAATGCTTGGGGACAAATAGATGTACAACTACAAAGAAGATTTGACTTAATTCCTAATTTAGTTGAAACTGTTAAAGGTTATATGGCGCATGAAAAGGACACTCTTACAAAAGTTACAGAATTACGCTCTTCATGGTCTGAGGCAAAAACAATCGAAGAAAAAGTTGATTTAGAAAATGAATTATCTAATACATTAAAAACTATTATGGCTGTAGCTGAAAATTATCCAGAATTAAAAGCTAATCAATCTTTTAATTCTTTACAAGATGAACTTTCTACTACTGAAAATAAAATTGCTTACTCTAGACAATTTTACAATGATACTGTTACTAAGTACAATACAAAATTGGAATTATTTCCAAATAATTTAGTTGCTGGTATCTTAGGTTTTAAACCTTCTACATTATTTAATGTTGATAGTGAGGAAGTTAGAAAGTCTGTAAAAGTAGACTTTGGTAATAGTGAAGAATATTAAAAAAACCAATAAAAGGCAATTAGTAATTGCCTTTTTATTTTATATCATATACTATATTCCATATATTTTTTTAGCATTATCATAAGTTATTTGTGCTATTTCTTCTATTGATTTATTTTTTATATCTGCTATCTTTTTTACTATATATTTTAAATTTCTAGAATCATTTCTTGTACCTCTTACTGGATCTGGAGCTAAATATGGACTATCTGTTTCTATTAATATTTTATCTAATGGTACCATCTCAATTATTTCATTAGCATTTTTTGAATTTTTAAATGTTATTGGTCCAGCCATAGAAATATAAAATTCCATTTTTAGTGCCTCTTTTACTAATTCTCTATTTAGAGGACAACAATGAAATATACCTTTTTTGTTTACTTTTTTTTTCTTTAATATGTTAATTGTATCCATTACCGCTTCTCTTGTATGTATAACAATTGGTAGATCGTATTTATTAGCAATATCTATTTGTTTTAAGAATGCTTGATATTGAATTTTTTTATCTATATCGTAATGATAATCTAATCCTATTTCTCCTACTGATAAAATTTTATTTAGACTCAAATTTTTGTATATTATTTCATCTATTTTATTAATATCTTCTTCCCATTCTTCTCTTAAATCATTAGGTGATATTCCTGCTGTTAAATATATAAATGGATATTTTTTTGAAAGTTCTAAGTTATTAATAGTTGATTGTAAGCTATATCCTGCACAAACAACTTTAGTTATACCTGATCTATATATTTCTTCTATAATTTCTTCTCTATCAATATCAAACTTATTATCATCATAATGTGCATGTGAATCAAATAATTCCATTTAGCACTTGTTCCTTTCAAATACTTTATATTTTTACGACTGCCACTGCTATTGCATATTCTTTTATATGTGATAAACTTATATCAATTTCTATTTTGTTAATACTTGAAATAGATATATTAGCATATGGTCTTCCTTTATTATCATTTAATATTTCTATATCCTTCCAGCTTATAGAAAACTTATTATTAATTAAATCTGATATAGCCTTAAATATAGCTTCTTTTGCAGCAAATCTAGCTGCATAGTGCTGATACTTCATTTCTTTAGAGTTTTCACAATATTCAATTTCTTTTTTTGTATATACTCTATCTAAAAACTTATCCCCTAAATCTTCGATCATTTTTCTAATCCTGTCTACTTCTATTATATCAGTACCGGCACATTACATTCATTTTTAAATTTCTCCTTTAATATATCCAGTTACCTAAATTTATTATTCCGATTATAATAGATACAACTAATAATATAATAATGATTCTTGTTATATTATCTTTGTTGTCTAACCTACTATTTCTATACAATAAATCAAATTTATTTTCCACTGAAATATATAATTTGTCTAGTTCTAATTCTTTTTCCCATTTCCTTTGAAGTTTAATACCATCAGCATTTTCTGTTATTTCCTTAGTATATATTTCTTCAACAAATTTAACAAATGCTTTTCTATTTTTATTAAATAGATCTTTGTTATCTATGTCTTTTTCTAATTTCCTCAAAGTAATAAACTTATACAAATTAATAATATAATTATATAATTCTTTTTCGTCCTCTGATGATAATTCATATATCTTATCATTAGGTATATTTACTTTTTCTATATCTTTAATATATTTACTATTAATTTTTTTGTTTTCATCATTTAATATAAATATTACCCCTGTACTAAAACAAACTATTTTACTATCCCTTTTTTCAAATATAGTACATGAATAATTATTACAAATAGCTGATTTCATTTCATTGTTCATTTCTTTAAAATTTTTATCTTCTTTTAAATTAAACGTCCAAAAAACATAATCACGAACTACTGGTAAAAAATAACTATATATTTCTTTATCTTTATTTTTATCGAACATTTTTATTTTATATTTTTCATCTAAAAGTTCTTTATAAAGGTCATGTATATTATTACTATTAATAATCATTGGTTTTATTTTATATATCATTTGTTTTTCTCCTCTATATTATTCATTTTCATCTGTATAATAATTAGAATTTAAGTCTGGTGCCAAGTGCCATTTTCCTAAGAAACTAATGATAGTATTTTGAGATAAACTATATGATGGATTTATAGCTAATTTTCCTGATTGATCTATAGCACCCCATTTTCCATTACTTTTAACCGCTGCATATCCATAATCATTTTGCTCTGTTGCATCATCATATATATAATCTACTATCACTATTCCATTTTTGTCTACAAAACCATATTTTCCATCCTTTTTATCCATAAATAATGTATTTATTGTGAATATTTCTTTTGCAGTTTTATTTTCTAGCTTAAAATTATAATATTTATATTCACCATTTACTCTAACTTTAACATATCCTTTATTAGTATTTATTTCTGATACAATTCCTGTAACTTTTATATTGAAATCTGTATCCATTAAATCAGTAAGTCCGTCTTCTCTTTCTGCTTCAATAAAATTTTCATCTTTCATATATGTCATATTTGTATATGTAAATTCCACTTTTGTTTCATTTGATAAATTGATTACACCATATTTTCCATCTTTTTTTGCTATATAATTTCCATCTGAAATATATGATAAATAATCATAGTTTGATTCTACTTTTGTTTCTCCTCCATGTGTCATAATTCCGTATTTAGAAGAACTTCTTATAATTAAATTACTATTATCTATACTTGTAACTTTATTAAATTTATTTTCTAATTTAGTATCCCCATCTGAATTTAAAAGTTTTACTATTCCGTTGCTTTTTACAACATATAGTCCACTTCCATATACATTTTGTATTTCATCATATTCGCATTTTAATAACTGTTTTTTATTATAATTTATTAATCCATATTTTCCATTTTCGTCTTTTACTATATATCCATCTTCATATTTATCTGTTAATGGTTTTATTTCAGTATATATATTTTCTATAATAATATTTCCACTGTTATCTACTAAACCATATTTTCCATCTTTTACTGTAATTAAGCTATTCTTAACTCCTTCTAAAGAATTTATTGAATCGTATTCACAGCTTAATAATTCTCTACCTAAAAAATTTATTAATCCATATTTCCCATCTTTAAGAACTCTTAAGGCATTTACATCATATGATACAATTTTGCTACTATCTATATTTTGAAGAACTTCTACTTTTTCATATGAAGTAAACAATTCATCTGATTTTTCATTTATTGCTTTTGAATCATAAGTTCCATTTTCTAAATTAACATTTGTTTGACATATAAATACATTTTTAGTTGGATCTGGTACTATAACCATGTCATCATATATAGGTTTTATAATAGTTTCACCTTTTGAATTTATTACTCCCCATTTTCCATCTGTATACACAGATATATATGAATTTGCTACTACTTTTGATTCTGTTTTTCCATCTTTTTTCGCAAATTTAAATATTAATGATACACACATTATAATTACTGCTAATACTATTAAAACTGCAAAAACTTTTTTCCAATTTAGCTTTTTCTCTTTATCGTATCTTCTTGCATATCTTGACATATTTACCTCCAAGTTTTAATTTACATATAATATATCAGTTTTATACTTTTTTTTCAATAGATTGCAATAAAAAACTATGTTTTAGCTTTACCTAAAAACATAGTTCTTATATATTATTTTCTATATAGTTCCTAATAACCTCTATATTCTTTTTTTATTTACTTTAAGTACAATTACACTCATATCATCTTTTGCCATGCCGAAATCATTATCTATTGCTTCATGTAAAATAATATTCGCTATTCTTTCAGGACTGTCTGTTTGTACTTCTTCTAATAAGTGTTTTATCCATAACTCTTTATTTGCATATTCTTTATTTGATTCAATAATTCCATCACTACAAATTACAATAATATCTTCTTCTTCTAAATCTTTATCATATGTATCTATGTTAACATTATTTATAATTCCTGTAGGTAATGCATTAGATTTTAATAATACAACATTTCTATTTCTTTTTATGTATGTTGGGCATGCCCCATTTTTCAAAATTTTCATTTTTCCAGCATATAAATCTAATATTTCAATATCTAATGTTGCATACATCTCTTCTTTATTTGCATTCATAATAGCAGAATTAATAAGATTTATTGATGTTTCTTCTTCAAATCCCGAACTTAAAAGTCTTTCTAACATACTTATCGCAATTTTACTATTTTTTCTAGCATCAGCTCCTGACCCCATTCCATCACTGATTGCAAGTAAACATTTTCCATCTCCCAATCTAATTTGTGATATACTATCTCCTGATACTATTGAATCATCTTTTTTAGTTTTTGCTATTCCAACTTGCAATATATATTTATCTTCTGAAATATATGTATATTTACAATCATCTTTACTTGTCCTTACTCCACATTCCTGATATTGTACTATTAATTTTTCATCTAATACTTTAGATATTATTTTTCCAATCTGCTTTATTGGACATTTCTTTCCAGATATATCATCACATATATTTGTATACACATTTATAATATATTTATTTGTATTTTCTCTTTTTATTGATATGTCTTTAATCTCTATTCCTTTTTCTGCTAATAAAACTCTTATTTGTGTTTTTTCTATTTCAAATTGTCCAGAGTTTTCTTTAATATCATTTGCTATATTACTTATTGCATTTGATACATTCTTAAGTTGTTCTGATACATTTTTATGGCTTTCATTCAATTTTCTTTGCCATATAAAACTATTTTTACTAATTCTATATGCAGTATTTATTGCTTTTACTATATCTCTAATTTCTTCTATTTCTCTTGTCTTAATTTCTATATCTTCCGAATTTGCTAAGTATATATTATGCTTTGCAAATATACTTACAATTCCATTTTCTGTAATTATTCCATTTTCTAATAAGTAAGTTAATATATCTTGAATTATATTATTTTCATTATTGTATATATCGTCATATAAATTGTTTCCTTCAAGCCCTTCTAGGTTATCTAAAAGTTCATCTTCAAACATACTTAAATTTTCCTCATATGTTTCTTCTTCTTTATAATTATTTGCCATATCTGATATCGTTTTCGATATGCTATTTAATTTTGTTAATGTTTCTCTACTTTCTTCTAAATTTCTACCCGCTTCTGGTAATAATTTTGTATTTGGTAATATATCTTCTATTCTTATTTTTGTAACTTTAGGGACAAATAACAATCCAATTGCAGCAATTAATATCTCTTGAAACATTATTATATCAGCTACTCCTCCATTTGATGCATATGTAACAGCTATATTTCCTAAAACAAATCCTATTATTACACCTATTTTACCAAATTTGTTAAGCAAACCTGCAATCATTCCGGAAATAGCATATGCTGCTATTAGTATTTGATCATTTCCTCCTATTATGCTAAGAACAACCCCTATTGTAATTCCACTGGTTGCACCTATTAATATTCCATTTCTCCATCCTAAGTATAATACAATAAATATGCATATTATATTTCTTATTGAAAATGAATAAATATTAAAGTTACCTAATGCTGATACTGCAATTGCAATTAATAAACTTGCTCCTATAACCTCTTCTACTGAAAATGCCTTTTTTATACCATATTCACCTATTACTGGTATAGAGTTAACAAATATTTTATAAAATATATAACTACCAATACTAATCATTATTGAAGATAAAAGGTCATAAAAGTAAAAATTAGTAAATAACATATATATTAATTGAATAGCAAAAACAGAGAAAGCTAAACGCCCCCCTATTCTTAATTTTTCATTAGATTCTATATTTTTGGCAGGTTTTGTTATAATAACTGATAGTAACACAATTAATGAAGCAACTATATATATTAGTAATCCATTTATTCCAAACTTTATACTTGTTCCTATTAAACTAGATAAATAAACCATAGCTAAAGGAATTCCATTACTAATACTAGCTGCACACAAAGCAATACCAAATGGAGATATAATTGCATCTTCTCCAAATCCAACCATTGAAATTAACATTGTTAATATATATACTGCAATATTCTGCTTTGTAAAAATTTTTTTAATATTAGATATTAATTCTTTATTTTTTATATTTTCTTCTTTTTCTTCATAGTCTACTTCTTTTGAAACATTTTGTAACATTTTTAACACCTCTACTTTTTTAATTATTAATTATAATTATTTTAATACTTGTCCTTTGAATTTTTTGTCAAAATTAGTAAACTAAATTAAAAAAGTATACTACATTTTGTGCTATTATATTACTTTTTCTACCTTAAAAACAATAATTGTACTAAGTATATTACTTTTTCCCTATTAATACATTCTTTTTATTTGGTTTATCGAATGCAACATCTCTATTCTCTCTCCTGTCTATTACATAAGTACTACCGAATATCGTTTTTGCTAAATGTTTTACTGCTGCTCCTGCTTCTCCTATTTCTAAGGTATTTTTAAATTTTTCTTTTGTTACTTCTACTACTCCAACACTTATTGATGTTAGTGGAAATTCTTCCATTATTCCTTTTCTATTTTCTACCTCTATATATCCTCTTTTTACATCTTCATCTGATAGATATTTCTCTATTGATTTATCAAATTCTGCAATTATATTTTGACATATTTCTTCATATTCTCCATTCTCTACAATTGCTACAAAATCATCTCCACCAATATGTCCTACAAAATTTTGATCTTTATCATCTTTCTCTAATACATATTTGCTGACTATTCTTGCTGTTAGTTTAATTACTTCATCACCGTTAGAAAATCCATATGTATCATTATATGCTTTAAAATTATCTAAATCTATATACATCATTGCATATTTCCTGCCTTTAGATAATCTTTTATTCATTTCAGCTTGTATTTGAACATTTCCTGGTAAACCTGTAAGTGGACTTACCATTCTATTCCTGTTCAATAGCTTTATTATATTCATAATACTATAATATAATACTTCACTACTAACAGATGACTGTAAATATATTTCTACATCATTTTTTAATATTTCTATAATGTGTTCTTCATTATCATTTGAAGATATTACTATTATTGGAGTAATTGAATTGTCTTCATTGTTTTTGATTATTTTAAATATTTTCTTTATATCTATAGTTAAATTATCTTCGTTAATTACAAATATATCTGGTACATTTATAAGAGCATCTTCTAATCCATCTGAATCATATCTTTTTATATCTATATTTTTTTCTTTTTTCATAATACCTTTTAATGAATTTAAGAGTTCTTTTTCTTCATCCAAAATATATATTTTTTTCATATGATTTTATCCTTTCCATAAATATGGATTATAGCTGTGCTGTAAATGATTTTTCTTCTTTAAGTCCACTCATATTTGTTACTACTATTGTTATTGTATGAGTACCTGATGTTATTTCTTGTCTAGCTACAATATCTTTTTGATTGATTGGTGTATCTCCTGTATCAGTAGTTACCCCATCCAAAGTTACTTCTAGTTTAGCAATTCCTTCATCATCTTTTGCACTTATTACTAAGCTATTTCCTTCTGTTGTTACTGTAAATGTAGGTTTATTAGCTCCTTTAATAGTTTGAGTTTTTGTTTCTTTATTTCCCTCTTTATCTACTGCTACTATAGTAAGAGTATTTTGTCCTTTTCTAACTTCTACCTTTGCTTGTAAAATAGTTTTATCTTCACTGTCTTGTTTTCTGTCTACTCTTGTAGCTTCTTCATCATTCCATTTATATGTTAAATACGCTAATTCTGTTTCATCTTTTGCTGTAATATTTAAAGTATTTCCTATAACTGTAAGTTCTATTTTTGGTTTTTCTTTGTCATTTCTATCATTTATATACTGTTTTTGGTAATCTGTTTTATTACCATAGTAATCTATTATAGTGATATTTAATATATTATTACCATCTGGTATTTCTACTGTTACTTCTACTTCAACTGTTCCATTACTTTGTACTATTTTTCCATCTTCTTGACCCCATCTATATGAAAGCTGCCTTATTGGTTTATCTGTATTTACTTTTATTATTGCTTCTAATCCTATTGTTTTCATAGAAATATTAGGATTATCTTTCAATTTAGGCTTTGAACTTATAATGCTATAACTTGAGTCTGCTATTAATATAATACCAAATAAAATTATAAATATAGAGAAAGCTTTGACAATTGACTTTGTACTTGCCTTATTATTTGACGCTTTGTTTCGTCCTTTTTTACTATTTAAATTATTAACATTATTATAATCATTTTCATCTGATTGCATTGATAATATCTGATTCATAATTCCCCCATAATTAATCATTTGTTTTATTATTATATTTAATATTATATCTATTTTGCATTATAGCATACAAAAATTTTAAAGTAAATATTTTTTTATTCAATTATTTTATGTTTCTAAAAATTAATTTGTTATGAAAAAATAAATATCTACTTGTAAAATAAGTAGATATTTTATTTTTATTATTATTGATCAAGTGGAACTATTGGACAAACACCATTTGTGTTGGTATCATATATGCTATATATGCCAGCACTACCACCAGACACTGCAAGTATACGGTCTACGAGAGTTTTCGAAGGAGAAGCTAACCACCATGATTTATCACTAGTCATGAATATATTGTTTGGTCCAGATTCTATTGTATTTCTGCCTGTATAGTCTCCTGAGTTCGTGTATTTTCCATCTACTCCTACTGAGTATCCGTTTGCTCCATCTATTTTATTTATTAAGGTTGTTGAATTTGTATTATTGTCTTTCCATTGGTTAAATGCCTTCATATACATCTCCACACTAGGACTCCCTATTGCATAACTTGAATTGTTTGTTTTATATTCTTTCCATATTTCTGGATCACATAGCCACGATACACAATATTCATTTTCTAAATCTATTGTGCTATAACTTGAACTTGCCCATTTTGGATTCATTTTTTTCATTATTGCTCCATTATCTGATGAATTATAAATTTTGTATTTCGATAATCCTGCAACATTTATTGAATCATAATCTCTCTTTAAATATACTGTTTTTGCCTTCCCGAAGTATCCTTCTTCATCATAGTAAAATACTCTCCATGTTCCTCCCTTTGTTGAATTATATTCTACTTCTTTTCCTATATAACTTTGTATATTACTTGAATTTATTGTGCTTTTTGCTTCTGATACTGATATCGTATTTTCCGTTTTATTATCTTCTCCTCCATTGTTCTCTGAATCTCCACTATTAGTTGCATTTTTCAGTTCTTTCATTTTATTTGCTAATTTTAATAGTTCTTCTTCTTCTTTATCTGTTATGTTTTTCCAATTGTTTACTGCTTCTTTTGCTTCCCCTAATATACTTCCATCTTTTATTGCTAAATTTATTGCTACTCCTGACAATATTAATAGTACTATTATTGTTACAACTAATACCATTAATGTTATTCCTGCGGGCGACTGATAGTCTCCCCTACAAATACCTTTTATTTTCTTAATTGATTTCTGTTTTTTCAAAATTTTTTATCCTCCTATATTTTTCTCAACCAATAATGACTGTCCCCTTTGGTTGAACGTACAAAAAACTATGCCTTTTAGATTTCTCTAATAAGACATAGTTTTTTCTATGTTTATGAATTTTATTTTATTAAACCTTACGATATATATATATATATATATACAGTATCAAGTGTTCTCGCGTTTTTCATTTATTTTTCCTTCTTAACTTTCTTTATTTGTCATTTCTTCTTTTCTTAATAATTCATTCCATCTTTTATCAACTTCTTTTTGAAATTCTTCTATCATCCACTCATTTCCAGGTTTAAACATATGTTTAAATCTTTTTTGTGGTTTTAAAAATTCTTCTATTGGTAATTTTTTAGCTGGTTTATAACTTATATGATATACTCCATTTTCTACCTCATAAATTGGCCAATAACATGTATCTACTGCTAATTTATTTATTTTCATTAGATCTTCTGTCTGATATCCCCATCCTCTTGGACATGGAGCAAGTACATTTAAAAACTTAGCTCCTGGTGTGTATATAGCTTTTTCAGCTTTTTCATATAAATCTTTAAAATTCATATATGCTGCTGTTTGTGCTACATATGGAATATGGTGTTCTACCATTATTTCTGTTAAATCTTTTCTTGATTGCATTTTACCTGGTATTACTGTACCTGCTGGTGAGGTTGTTGTATCTGCAAATTTAGGTGTTGCTGAAGAACGTTGTATACCAGTATTCATATATGCACCATTATCATAACATACATATGTTAAATCATGTCCTCTTTCCATTGCTCCAGATAATGCTTGAAGTCCTATATCATAAGTTCCCCCATCGCCTCCAAAACATATAAATTTTGTATTTTCATCTTTTGGTAACTTTCCTTGTCTTTTTAATGATTTATATGCCGCTTCTACTCCTGATCCTGTTGCTGCTGCACATTCAAATGCTGTATGAATATATGAGTCTGTCCATGATGTATATGGATATATACATGTTGACACTTCCATACATCCTGTTGCATTTGATACTACTACGTGATCATCCTCGTGAACAGCTCTTAATATCATTCTTGCTACTGGAGGAGCGCCACATCCTGCACACATTCTATGTCCTGCTGAAAATCTAGATGGTTTATTTGCTACTATTTCTTTAACATTATACATAGTTTTACTTCCTTTCTATTTACTTTTTAGTCCTAAAAATCTATATGGATTTGACATATCTTTTAAATTTTGTAAATCTTCAAATACTGTATCAATTTGCATTTCTGTTACATCTCTACCACCAACACCATATGAATAATTGATTATTGGTACATGTATATTTTGTGCATACATAGATGATGTAATATCTTCATATAAAGGTCCTCCTGTTAAATTTAATAGAGGTACTTTATCTAAAACTGCTATTGATTTTGCATTTGATAAAGCTTTAGCTATTTCTTCTCCAGGGAATGGTCTAAATACTCTTATTTTTATAAGACCTGCTTTTATTCCATCTTTTCTTAATCTATCTATTACATTTTTTACAGTTCCAGCTGTTGAGTTCATACAAACTATAACATACTCTGCATCTTCCATTTCGTATTCTTCAAATAGTTCATATTTTCTTCCAGTGAGTTTTTCAAATTCTTTTGAAACATCTAATATAACTTTTTTAGCATTTTTCATTGCTTCCCATTGTTGCATTTTATGTTCAAATAGATATGGTTGTAAATCCATTGGCCCTATCGCTATTGGATTATTTCTATCTAATAAATAATGTTCTGGATTATATGTTCCTACAAACTTTTTAACTTCACTATCTTCTAATAACTCTATACTCTCTATAGAATGTGATGTTATAAATCCATCTTGACATACCATAAGTGGTAATGTTACATCTTTATGTTCTGCTATTCTATGTGCCATTAGCATATTATCATATGCTTCTTGATTCGTTTCTGAAAATAGCATTACCCATCCACTATCTCTAACACACATAGCATCTGAATGATCACTATGAATATTAAGTGGTCCTGAAATTGCTCTATCTACTAATGCCATAACTATTGGTAATCTTGAGCTTGATGCAATTTGTACCATTTCCCACATATATTCTAATCCATTTGCTGATGTTGCTGTCATAGCTCTTGCTCCAGCTGATTCTGCTCCAATGCAAGCACTCATTGCACTATGTTCACTTTCTACTGCAACAAATTCTGTATCTACTAATCCATTATCGACATATGTAGAAAAATATTGTGGTATTTCTGTTGAAGGTGTTATTGGAAATGCTGCAACTACATCTGGATTTATTTGTCTCATCGCATATGCTGTAGCTTCGTTTCCACTTAGTCTTTCTCTTATACTCATATTATTTTCCCTCCTCTTCCATAACTATTGCTCCAAATGGACATACTTTTGCACATACACCACATCCTTTACAAAAATCATAGTTAAAATTTCCTCTTTTTTGTTCTTTATTTACTGGTATACTATCATCTGGACATACTGGAAAACATAATCCACATTGTTTACATTTTTCACTATCCCATATTGGTTTCATACTTCTCCAATCACCAGTTTTAAATTCTTTTGAATTTCCTGCATCATATATTGTTCCTCCTGGTGTCAAATCTTGCCATGGAGTTTCTTTATCTATTTTCATAATAACCACTTTTCCTTTCTATTAATTATTATTGTATTTTCTTAACTTCTTTAATTGCTATTTGTATTGCTTTCATATTTCCTTCAATTACTTCTGGCTTTTTGCTAAATTTGTGTTTAAAAGATCCTTCCATATCTTTTATAAATTCTTCATCAGACATTATTTCTGTAACTTTTACAGCTGCTGCAAGCATTGGTGTATTAGGAAAATATTTTCCTAATGCATCTTCAGAAATTTTTCTTGCATCTATTGTATATACACTTCCTTTATATCCTTTTAATAAAGGCTTTATTTCTTCTATATCTTTAGTTGTATTAATAATAATCGCTCCTTCTTCTTTAAGTCCTGAAGTTACATCTACTGATGATAATAAAGTATCATCAACTACTATAACATAATCTGGCTCATAAACATTACTATGTACTCTAATTGGATTAGTACTTATTCTGTTATATGCTGTCATTGGAGCACCCATTCTTTCTGGTCCATATTCAGGAAATCCTTGAATATATTTACCTGTATTGAATGCTGCATCTGCTAATAGTAGAGAAGCTGTCTTTGCTCCTTGTCCTCCTCTACCATGCCACCTTATTTCTATTAAATCTTTCATTTATTGCCTCCTTTTTACAATATATTATCTATATTTATTGTCTACTTACTTCTATTTTAGTATATATTTAAAAGAATATAATGTCAATTAATCTACTTAATAAATATATATATATTTTTTGGAATTAATGCATAAATTAAGTAAAAATTTTATAATTAAAGTTTTAAATATATGACCAATTAGTATAAATTTGTAAATTATCTAACTGTCATATTCTTTATCTTCTTGCCTAACATCCATATCGTTATTTTCTATACGTATTTGTTTTCTAATATTGCTTAAAGTATTTTGTATTTCAAAATATTTTCTATGTAATTTTGATCCTTCTTCAAATACATTTTTATCTGATGCATGTCTTCTCGCAATAGTTTCTTTATTCTGCACCTGTATGGTATCTTGTTCTATTATTTGAATTTCTTTTTTATTAAATATCCCAAATATACGACTTGGTTTCTTATTTTTTACTACTAATAATGTACCTGTATTAGAATTTGCCTTTGCTTGTTCTATCAATTCTCCTTCTGTCATTGAAACTCTAAGATTTTCTACTATCGATTCTACTGTATTTCTCATATCATCAGTAAGATTACCACCATAATGTTTATATGCACAATCATATATACCTTGTAACATATTTTCTATACTATTTTCTGGATTTCTAACTTGTCTTTCATAAAATGATAATCTCATTTTAGCATCTATATTTCTTAATTTTGCATCTTTTAAATCATTACGCTTAAATAATTTCTGAAATATTGTTTCTTTTTCTTCTGATATGCTTTCTCTCTTTTCTTGTAATGAATGATATTCACTTTTGTATATTAACTCATTTACTTTTTTATTTAAATTAGATTTAAGTTCATTTTCTGATTCACTATCATAGCTCTTTGATAAATCTGATAATTGTCCTATCATTCTTTTAACTTCTTCTACAGTATTTTCATAGTCTTTTACTTTTGCATATTCTTCATCTTTACTTTCTTGTTTATCTTCTTTACTTTCATTTTCTCTTTTCCTAATTTCTTCTATTGTTTGATTAAATTTACTTACAAGTTCTTCTTCTATTGATTTATTATTGAAACAATTTATCTCTAAATCTTTTGATACTCTGGTAAACCACTCTATGTTTCTTTTCAGTTCATTCATATTA
>CAMSMU010000024.1 GCA_947061115.1 uncultured Clostridium sp. | reverse complement strand
TTTAGGAAAGTTTGGAGAACTTTCCTAAATATAAATCAATGTACACAAATTTTATTATATAAAATTTGGCACACGAACAAATTATGCGGACCTAAAAATAATTTTAATCGTCTGACATAAGAAGAGGTCCGCTTTGTTCTTTTTGTACACTTTACATTTTATAAAAATCAAAGGACTACTCCGTTCTAAAATTATAATCAGACAAAATTTGTAAATTTTGTGTGAAAATATTGCATCACAAAAAATATAGTGATATTATAAATTAAAATATTCTTAGGGAAAGAAGAAAAAGGAGGAAAACTACATTGATACAAGTAAAAAATATTACAAAAAAATATGGTAGCTTTTTAGCTGTTGATGATATTAGCTTTGAAATAAAAGATAATGAAGTAGTTGGATTTTTAGGACCAAATGGTGCGGGTAAAAGTACAACTATGAATATGATAACAGGCTATATAGAACCTACTGAAGGAACAATAATAGTTAATGGAAAAGACATATCAAAAGAACCAAACAAAGTAAAAAAACAAATAGGTTACATGCCAGAAAATGTACCTTTATATCAAGAACTTACAGTAAGAGAATTTGTTAATTATATGGCAGATTTAAAAAAAGTAAAAAGACAAGATAAGAAGATAAAAGTAGATAGAATATTAGAAGAAGTAGGCTTAACCAATGTACAAAAAAAGCTAATTAGAAATCTATCAAGAGGATATAAACAAAGAGTAAGTTTAGCAGGCGCATTGATAGGAGATCCAGAATTATTAATATTAGATGAGCCAACTGTAGGATTAGATCCAAAACAAATAACTGAAATAAGAGAACTAATTAAAAAATTAGGAAAATCACATACAGTAATATTAAGTTCACATATATTATCTGAAGTTAGTCAAATATGTGAAAAAGTTATAATCATTAATAAAGGAAAAATATTAGCAGTAGATACTCCAAAAAACTTAGAAGAAGAATTTAAAGAAGAAAACAGTATATATGTAACTGTAGAAGATAAAGAAAACAAAATAAACAAAGTTACAAAAAATATAAAAGAAATAAAAGATATAAGATTAATAAAAGAAAACAAAGATGGAACAAAACAATATATTTTAGTAGCAGAAGAAGGAGTAGATTTAAGAAAATCTATATTCAATGAATTACCAAAAAATGATATAAACATACTAGAATTAAAGAAAACAGAAGCAACATTAGAAGAAGCATTCTTAAAATTAATTAATAACAAAGAAAAAGAAATAAAAGAAAAAATAAAAGCTGAAGAAAAAGAAAAAGCAAAAAGAGAAGAAAAGTTAAGCAAAATGAGCAATGAAGAAAGAAAAGAAGAAATAAAAAAGGAAAAACAAAAAGAAAAAGAAGAATTTAATAAAAAATGGGAAGAAGATAAAAAGAAAGCAAAAGCTGATAAGGAAAAAGCAAAGGCAGAAAAAGAGAAAAATAAATCAAAAAAGGGAGGTAAAAAATAATGTGGGCAATTATAAAAAAAGAATTTAAATCATATTTTCTATCTCCAATAGGATATGTATATATAGGCATATTCCTATTAATGTGTAGTGTATTTTTCTACTTAGACATATTTGCATATATGAGTACAGAATTTTCATATATGTTTGGCTCAGTATCAACTATATTAACATTTATAGTTCCACTACTTACTATGAGAATGTTTTCAGAAGAAAGAAAAAATGGGACAGAACAATTACTATTAACATCACCTAGAGGTGTAACATCAATAGTATTAGGAAAATTCATAGCAGCAGCTTTAGTAGTTTTAGTATCAATTGCAGGAACTTTAATATATTATGCAATTTTATGCTGTTTTGGTAGTCCACAAATAGGAAAATCATTGGTATCAATATTTGGTTTTGCATTACTTGCAATAGCATATATATCTTTTGGTATGTTTGCATCAAGCTTAACAGAGAATCAAGTTATAGCAGCAGTTATATCAATAGCATTTTTCTTATTATCATGGTTCTTACCAAACTTTAGTAGTGTATTTACAAATTTCTCATTAATGGATGCATTTTATACATCATTCATAAATGGTACAATTTCAATCCAAAATTTAGTATTATTAGTATCATTTAGTGCACTATTTGTTATATTTACTATTATGGTAATACAAAGAAGAAAGAGTGTTAAATAGAAAGGAAAGTGGAAATGAGAAAATTAATAGAAACAATAAAGAAAAAATGGATAAAAAATTTAGTTTCAACACTAATAATTGTTGTCATATTAATGGTTATATTTTACCTAATAAATTTATTATTCATAAAATTAGACATTTCACCAATTGATTTTACTAAGGAAAAACTATATACATTATCAGATGAATCAAAAAATCAAGTGAAAAATGTAGAACAAAATGTAACATTATACTTCTTTGGATATGATGAAAGTAGTACAATAATAACTTTGGCAAAAAAATATGCTGATGTAAATGATAAAATAAATATACAAGTAATAAATACTTCAGAAAGACCAGATTTAGCAGCACAATATGGAGTAAGTACATCTAGCCAATTAGTAGCAATACAATCAAGCCAAAGATATAAAATAATTGATTCAAGTGAGATGTATACATATGACAATACAACATATGAAACAATAGATATAACAGAACAAAAATTAACAAATGGAATATTAGATGTAACAATAGCAAAAAAACCACAAGTATACTTTTTATCAGGACATGGTGAATATGGAATATCTTCATCATCAGAACTAGCAATGTTTGCAACATATATAGAAAATGATATAAATGATATAAATTCTCTAGACCTATTAACATCAGATATGCCAGAAACTTGTGATGTATTAATTATAGCAAGTCCATCAAGTGATTTTACAGACTTAGAAACTGAAAAAATACAAAATTATATAAATGCAGGCGGAAATATAATGTGGTTGCAAGATCCATATGTACTAAACACAGAAAATAATTCTGAATTGCCAAATGTAAACAAAGTACTTTCACAATATGGAATTAGTTTTTCAAAAGGAATTGTTTGTGAACAATCTTCAACCAATATGATAGCTGGAAGTCCAGACTTAATTATTCCAGAAATGACATATAATAGTATTGTAAAAGACCTTTACACTGATGGAACAGTAGTACTATTAGACTCTGGAAGAATAAATACAGAATCAGAAGAAAGATTAAAAGAGTTAAATGTAACTGCAGAACCATTTTTAAAATCAACAAATAATTCATTTTATAGAGAAGATATAAATTCAGCTATAACAACAAAAGCAAATGGTGATGAGGATGGTCCATTTGTATTAGCACAAACTTTAACAAAGAAAATAAATGATGATACAGAATCAAAATTAGTAGCATTTTCAAACGCATTATTTGCAACTAATTACCAAATACAATTAGCAGGATCAGTTGGAACACCAATTTCTATTAGAGAAAATAAGGATATATTATTAAATACAGTTGCATTTTTATCAAATAGAGAAGACGCAATTAGAATAAGAAAAGATACAGGAGTAGTTACTTTTGAAACAGCAACAGAAGCACAAAATAAAATTGTATTAAGTATAATCTTTATAATTCCAATATTAATAATAGTATTAGGAATTGTAGTTACAATAGTTAGAAAAAGAAGAAATAAAAGTTAAAAATATCAAGCCTAAGATTTAAATTTTAGATAAATCTTAGGCTTATTTTTTGTTTATTAATCTATTGCAATATAAATTAAATTAGTATAAAATAATAAAAAACAAAGGAACATGTATGAAGAAAAAAATATTAATTATATTAACAAGTATATTTGTATTATTAGTAATAGTAATTGTATCTTTATATATAGCAAATAGTGCAGTAAGAGAATGGATGGACATTTATATATTTAGAAAAAATGTAATTCAAGAAGATCTACCAACTATTTTATTAGAAAACGAAAATTCAAATATTTATGCATACGATAATCATATAGTAGTACTTCAAGATAATAAACTTATAATATACAATACATCAGGAAAAGAAGAAAGAACTATTAATGTATCAATAACAACGCCAATATTTAAGTCTTGTGGTAAATATTTAATTTTAGCAGAAAAGAATGGAAAAAATGTATATTTAATATATAATACAGAGTTACAGTGGCAAAAATCTATGGAAGGAAATGTATCAAAAGTTGCTGTAAATAAAAATGGTAGCGTGGGTGTTGTACTAACAGGTACTACACATAAATCAGTAATTGTAATGTATGGACTAACTGGAACAGAAGAATTTAAAACTTATCTAGCATCTACGGTGGCAATAGATCTATCAATATCAGAAGATAGCAGATTTTTAAGTTTTGCAGAAATAAATACATCAGGTACTACTATATCATCAGCTATAAAAACAGTTTCAGTAGAAAAAGCAAGAACAGCACCAGCAGAAGCAATAATATATAAATATGAGCCAGAAAAAAATGGTCTAGTTGTAAATATACAATATTATAAAGATAAACTAATTTGCCAATATGATAATACAGTTTATACATTTAAAGATGGTGAATCAAAAAAAATGCTAGACATAGATAATAAAACATTGTTTACAGATATTGATGTAATTGGATATATATGTAATATAGTAGAAACATCTTCAGGAATATTAAGTAGCGAGTATGAAGCAAAAGTAGTAAATCCAGAAAATAGTAAAGAAAATACATATTTTTTAGAGTCAATGCCAAAGAGTTTAATTTGTAGTGATACAATAATTGGTATAAATATGGGGAATAAAATAGAATTTATAAATCATAGTGCATGGCTTTTAAAATCATTCACATCAAAACAAAGTTTTAAAGATGTTGTCATTGGAGATGGAGTAATAGGCATAATATATAAAGATAGAGTAGAAATTATAAGTATTTAGGAGGGAATATGATAGTAGATATTATTATAATATTAATTATATTAGGATCTGTATTTTTAGGAATAAAGAAAGGTTTAATATCTAGTGTTATAGATATATTAGCAGTAATAGTAGCTATAATATTAGCAATTATGCTTTGTAGACCAATAGCAAATGTTCTAATTGAAAATACAAAATTTGATGAAAACATAAAAGAAACAATAGTAAAAAACATACCATTAAATGATACAGACTTAAAGGTAGATGAAAATTCAAATTTACCAGCACCAATTGTTGAATACATTAATGGAATAACAAACAGTATAGACTCTTCAAAAGATGATGCAATAGATGTTATAGCAAGTGAGCTTACAGTAGGAATTATAAATGTAATAGTATTTATAGCAATATTTATAGTTATTAGAATAGCATTAATGATTGTTAAGATAATATCAAAAATAATAGACAAAATACCAGGACTACATGAAGCAAATAAATTAGGTGGAGCAATTTGTGGAGCAATAAAAGGTATAATTTTAGTATATGTAATATTAGCATTTGTATCTATGGTATCTCCAATATTTGCAGAAACAAACCTATTACAATATATAGACAAATCAAATATAGGAGCACTAATGTATAATAATAACCTAATACTAAAATCAATTTATAAATAAAAACTTAAATAAATCTTAAATTGAACTTTAAACCTTGATATTTAATTTCACATTTGTTATACTATATGGTATAAATGGGAGTGATCATTATATGAAAGAAGATAGAGAAAATAAAGAAGTAAAAGGTAAAAGAAAAAAGAAAAAGAAGCATAAGGTACTTAAACGTATATTACTTATTCTAATTTTAATAATACTAATTACAGCAGGAATCTTTGGATATAAAGTATATAAAAATGGAGGGGGACTTACAGGAATTGTAACTACCCTAATTGGTAGTGATCCTGAAAAAACAAAAAACTTACCAGATTTTTATTGTTTAATAATGGGTAAAAGTGAAAATATGACAGATACAATTATGGTAGCAAAATATTCTCCATCTACAAGGCGAGCTTCATTACTATCAATACCTAGAGATAGCTTTGTAGGTACTAATAAAAACACTGCAACAGCATTTGATAAAATAAATTGCAAATATCAGATAAGTCCTCAAAAAACAATAGATGCAGTAAACAAATTAACAGGACTAAATATTAAATACTATTTAACTGTAGATACAAAAGCACTAAGAGATTTAGTAGATGCAATTGGTGGAGTAGAATTTGATGTTCCAATAGATATGGACTATGATGATAGTTCTCAAAAGTTATATATCCATATAAAATCAGGTATGCAAAAGCTAAATGGAGAGCAAGCAGAATGGGTAGTAAGATTTAGACATAATAATAATGGAACTACTTATCCAGTAGAATATGGGGATAATGATTTAGGAAGAATGAGAACACAAAGAGAGTTTATGATGGAAGTTGCAAAACAAACTCTTAAATTAGGAAATATAACAAAAATAAATGATATATTAAAAATAGCAGAAGAAGAAATAGAAACAAATATTGATTGGGATACAATGATGGAATATGCACCAGCACTATTGAGTTTAGACACAGAAAATATTAAAACAGATGCATTGCCAGGAGTTCCAGAATATTGTAATGGAGTAGCAGTATTCTTAGTAAATGAAAAAGAAAGCAAAACTCTTGTAAACGAATTATTCCTTACATCATCAGAAACAGGAGAAATGACAAAAACTAAGGATATATCTTTAGAAATACTTAATGGAACTGGAAGTACTACAAAACTAAATAAGGTAATTGAACAATTAAAAAATCATGGATATAAAATAACAAAACAAGGAAATACAAATATAACAAATGTGACAACAGTGATAAATAGAACTAAAAACTCAACAGATGATGAAAAAGCAATTACTTCATTATTAGGAACAGGAAAAGCGACCACTGGAGAAGATAATTCAGATGTTGATTTTACTATAATATTAGGAAAAGATTATTAAAAATAGAGGGGCTTTAAAAAAATTAGCTCCCTCTTTGTTTTTTATTAATATCTATCTTTTATTGATAGAACAATAACTGGAATTAGTAGTATAATAAAAATTCCAAAAAGTACTATTAGTATATGTGTAACATTAGAACTGTAAACATCATGAGTAGCAATTAAATTACTAGAATATTTTATTCCATCAATATTATAAGTTATAGTTCCAACTATTTGTTTATTTGCAATAGGTGCTATAGTATTAATAAGTTCAATATTAGGTGTAACATCAACTACTTTTCCTTTAGGAATTAAGCAATGCAAAGAATCTGTACATATTAAATCCAAAGACTTAGTAGACATTGTACCATTAAAAATATTTATTTTTCTTATAACATCTCCTTCATGTATTAATTCTGTAGGAGAAAAACAATCAAAACCATAATTAAAAAGATTTATACAATCAGTTTCACGAGTAGCAGTGTCATCTTCTAAAGTATATCCATTTAAAATAACAACAAGCAAATTTCTATCATCTTTACTTGCAGTAGCTATAATACAATGTCCTGCTGGATCAGTGTAACCAGTTTTTAATCCATTTGCATATTCATAATAATAGTTAGAATCACGAACTAACAATTGATTGGTACTCTTGTATTCTACAGAATTTTTAGAAAGAGTATAGGTAGTTTTAGAACAAATCAATCGTATATGCATATTAGAATATGCATAAGCTCTAATTAGTGCTAAATCATAAGCAGTAGAATAATGATTTTCATTATGAATTCCATTAGGATTTACAAAATTAGAGTTTAAGCATCCAATTTCTTTTGCCTTTTGATTCATCATTTCAGAAAACTTATTAATACTTTCTTCAAAAGATTTTTTTGCATCAGAAGAACTGTTTTTTAAATAATTAGGATTATCTAAATTAGCAATATGTTCAGCCAAAGCAAAAGCAGCATCATTTGCAGATGCAATCATAGTAATATTTAAAAGCTCCTCAACAGTATAACTTTTACCAGGAGATATTTTACCACTAGAATATCCAGAAGGAACTGAGTTAACAGCCCAATAACTAATAGTTACATCATCATTTAAATTGCACTTTTCAGATACTAAGATTGCAGTCATAAGTTTAGTGGTACTTGCTGGATAAAGTTTATCTGAAGAATTTTTTTCATATAAAATTTGCCCATAATTCATATCAACTAAAATACAGGCGCCAGAATCAATATTTAAATCCTCTGAAGCAAAACTTACAGAAGAAAAAAATGTACAAAAAAATAAAATTAAAATTGTTATACACTTAAATCTAATTTTCATATCTTCACCTTAAATTATACAAAAGATATAATAACAATAAATTCAACATAAATCAATAGGGAAAAGGAGAATAATTAAATAAATGAAAGAAATATTATTAAACTTAAGTAAAAAACAAAAAATAGTATTATCAATAGTTGTACTGTTAATATTAGGATTACTAATAATATATATTTTTGAAAATTTATATGAAACAGATAGTGCAGATCAAATTATTTTAAATAATGAAATAAATGAAACTAAAGCTAATGAAGAAAATATAGGAATAATAAAATCAAAAGAAAAAGTAGTAGTTCATGTTATAGGAGAAGTAAATAATCCAGGAGTTGTGATATTAGAAGAGGGTTCAAGGATAATAGATGCAATAAATTCAGCAGGAGGAAAAACAGAAGAAGCAGATTTATCTAAAATAAATTTAGCATATATAATAGAAGATGGAATTCAGATATATGTACCAAGAATAAATGAAAATTTAAATAATGTAGAAGTTATATCAGCTGATGCAGGAGAAGGTGTAGTATCAAATAGTACAATATCAGAGAACAATAATGTAAAAGTGAATATTAATACAGCAAATAAAGAAAAATTAGAAACATTGCCAGGAATAGGAGAATCAACAGCACAAAAAATAATTGAATATAGAGAGCAAAATGGAAAATTTAAAACAATTGAAGATATACAAAATGTAAGTGGAATAGGAACAGTAAAATACAATAGTTTAAAAGATAAAATAACAGTATAAAAATAAGAACGATATAGTATCGTCCTTATGTGTCAATAAAAAATATATCCAGTTATTATTTAAAATTAATTTCCTTAACATCATCATCAATTAAATAACACATTTCTTCATGAGAATTAATGCCACTTTGAATTTTATTGACATCCAATTTTATATAATTAACAGTTCCATTTGCAAGAACATTACCATGTATATCAAGAATAGAAGACTTAGTAGTAAAAAATTTATTATTGTTTTTAATAATAGTACCTTTACCAATTAAACTGGTATTATAAGGAACAGGTTTTCTGTATTTAGTATCTAATGAAATAGTAACACCAAAAGTTTCTTCAGATTTTTCATATGCCCATAGTGCTCTTAATCCCATTTCATCTAACATAGCTGTAATAAGCCCACCATGAACCCTGCCAGGATAACTTTGATGGTTCTCTCTATAATTAAATATAGTCATAACACTACCATCTTCCATATTATAAAAAGGAGCTTTAAGTCCATATTCATTATCTAAACCACAAATCATACACATTTTACTATTTCTTTGCTTACTTAAAACTTTCATATTTCCTCCTAACTTTAAATATTCTACTACTATTTTTATGTTTTTACAAGTATAAAAATATTGAATAAAACAAGTTAGAATGATAAAATAATAAAAATAAGAAAAAGGGAAATAACAAATGAAAGGCGCTAAAACTATTGAGGCTGTATATATATATATATATATCGTAAGTTTTAATGAAATACAATTATGTAAACATGGGAGAACTATGTCTTTTTAGAGAAATCTAAAAGACATAGTTTTTATCTAGATTAAACATAAATGCAAAAGTATAACAAACTTAATAATGGAAATAATATTAAATATATAATAAGGTTCATAAAATGCAATTAATTGTAATTGCAAAATCAAAAGTATTATGATATAAATAATATATAGAGTAATAAAAATAAATTACAAAAACAAAGGAGGACAAATATAATGAACGATTGTAGAGGACATTACTTAAATTATTATAAATGTATGGATGATTATAAATCTCCTAAAGGAATAACATTGGTAACGTTAGTAGTAACAATAATAGTGCTATTAATACTAGCGGGAATAGGTATAAATTTTGCATTAGGGGAAAATGGAATTATAAATAAAGCAAAACTAGCAGTAGAGAAATATAAGCAAGCAGAAGAAGAAGAAGGAAAACAACTAAATAATTTATATGATCAATTAACATCAACAAATAATAATTCAAATAATACAAATATTGAAGAACTAAGTTCATTAATAGAGCAGATAGTAGATAATAAGTTACTAGAAAAATACCCCGTAGGGAGTATATATATATCTGAAAGTGAAACAAATCCCTCAGAATTTTTAGGAGGAGAATGGGAAAATTATGGACAAGGCAGAACATTAATAGGGGCAGGAGAAGGAAATGATGGAAATATAGCAAAAACATTTGCAAATAAAGAAACAGGAGGAGAGTATAATCATACATTGACAATAGCAGAAATGCCATCACATACACATATACAAAATCCTCATACACACCCAATAAGATTTGATGGCCGAGAAGATTTATATATAGGATTATATGCAGGTGATGCTAATTCCCCACCAGGTGTGCATACAGATTGGACTGGAGGAACAAGAACTTATACAGTAATAGCAGAGTCAGTCACAGCAACAAATCAAAATACAGGAGAATCACAACCTCATAATAATATACAACCATATATAACAGTTCATATGTGGAAAAGAATATCTTAAAATAATAAAGGTCATGGAAATAGATTTATGAAATTGCTCCATGTCCTAATTTTATGGAAGAAAACACAAATTTAAAAAAACACTTGAAAAAAGCGATAAATATAGTATAATATAAATGCGTTTATAGCAAAGATGGGAGGAAATAGCGTGATAGAATATGAACCAACAAAAAGAACAAAAGATTTAATAAAAATAAAAGTAATAGGTGTTGGTGGCGGTGGCAACAATGCTGTAAATCAAATGATAACATCAGATATTGATGGAGTAGACTATATATTAGTAAACACGGAAAAAGGAATATTAGATAGAGCAAATACAAACGGATGTAAAATTTTACAAATTGGAAAAGAAATAGCAAGGGGATTAGGTGCTGGAGCGAATCCAGAAGTTGGAGAAAAAGCAGCAAAAGAGAGCATAGAGGATATTGATAGAATATTAGAAGGAACAGATTTAATATTTGTAACAGCAGGAATGGGACGGAGGAACAGGAACAGGAGCTATACCTGTAATTGCTGAAGCGGCTAAGAAAAAAGGAATTTTAACAATAGGAATAGTAACAAAACCATTTGCTTTTGAAGGAAAATTAAGAAAAACAAGAGCAGAAATGGGAATAGAAAAACTAAAACCAAATGTAAATGCATTAATAATTATTTCAAATGATAAATTATTAGAAAACACAGAAAATAATGTATCAATATTAAATGCATTTCAAATGACAGATGATATATTAAAACAAGGAATACAATCAATTACAGATATAATAAATTCAGTAGGAACAATAAATGTAGACTTTGCAGATGTAAAAACAATATTAGGATATAATGGATTCTCATATATGGGAATAGGAAAAGCAAATGGTGAAAATAAAGTAGAACAAGCTACACTAAAAGCACTAAATAATCCACTTACAGAGGCAAATATAGATGGAGCAAGTGGAGTTATATTTAATATAAAAGGTGGAGAAGATGTTAGCTTAGATGATATAAATAGAAGTGCAATTATGATAAGTGATAGAGTAAAACCAGATGCAAATATAATATTTGGAACAGTAATAGATGAAGATTTAGGAAATAATGTAATTGTAACTGTAGTTGCAACAGGAATAGAAGAAAAGGAAGAAAATAATGACAATAAAAGAATTTAATTTATTGCAAATTGAAGTCTATGAAAATGACAAAATCATATATGAAGGAATGTGTGAAGATGCACCAGATGAACTTAAAGAAAAGCAAATAAAAATAGATGGAATTAATAAAAAAACAGTAAAAATAAAATTGGTATAAACTGTATAAAATACCCATAAGTGGAAATAATCCTAATAAAAGGAGAACACACTTATGGGTAATTTAAATAAAAAAGATATTATTAGTAAAGCAGAGCAAATATTAGCTAGATGCGAAGAAAAATATAAAGAAGAAGTAAAAAGTAAGAAAAGATTAAAAGAATTAGAAAAAAAATATAAAAGATTAAAAAGAAGTAATATTATTTGGAAAATAACATTAGCATCAACAATAATTGGATTTCTCATAATAATTATATAATATAGAATAAAACCTTTTGCTTAGTCATATAATTAAAAAAAGACTAAGGAAGAGGTATTTTTATGGAAAGAATCTTGACTGAACAAGATAGAATAAGACGAGCAGAAGAAATTGCAAATAGAAGAAGAGAAAAAATATCAGCTAGGAGTATTAATATTGATAGACAGAAAAAGAAGATGCCATTATTGACAAAGATATTTATACAAACGGTAGCAAGTATGTGCATATTTGGGATGATATATTTTTTGGCACAAAATAATAATCCATCAATACAAAATATTAAAGTAATGTTAGATTATGAAATAGATTTTGCAGGACTATATAATAAAGGAAACAATTTTGTAACAGCATTTATGCAATACATGAAAGAAGACGTAAATCAAGAAAAAACAAATAATGTAGAAGAGAATATTGTTCAAGAAGATGATCAGAATAAAGAAGAAGGTAAAGAGGAAAATCATGAGGAAAATGAAGAAAAAGTAGAAACAGAAGAAAATACAGAACAAACAGGAATAGGTGGAGCAGACGAAGAAATAAACTTAAGTCAGGATGAACAAGATATTGCATATATAAAAGCAAACGTATCATTAATAGTTCCTACACAAGGAGTTGTAACATCAAGTTATGGAAGTAGAGAATCAACAGATATAATATCAGCAAATCATGCAGGAGTAGATATAGGAGCAAATACAGGAACAGAAATATTAGCAGCAATGGAAGGAACAGTAGAATTAGTATCAGACTATGGAGATTATGGTAATCATGTAAAAATAACAAATGGAGAAATTAGCACTCTATATGCACATTGTAGCAATATATTTGTAAATCAGGGAGACTATATAACTCAAGGACAAAAAATAGCAGAAGTGGGAAATACAGGAAGAACAACAGGCCCACACTTACATTTTGAAATCAGAAGAGGAGATAGAACAGTAAATCCACAATCTATTTTAGAAATATAAAGGAGAAAGATAATGCAGATAAAAATAGATTTCAAAATATTTGTCATAATATTAATATTTCTTATAACCAGAAATATAGGAATTTATGCTATACTAATGATGTTTGCTCTAATACATGAAATAGGGCATTTAATTTGTGGATTACTATTAGGATTTAAACCAAAATCAATTAGTATAATACCATATGGATTTAAGTTAGGATTTGCAGTAAATTGTAAAGATTATAATATAAAAATAAAAAAAGGGAATAAACTAGCATTAAAAAAAATAATAATAGCATTAGCAGGTCCAATAACTAATATAATATGTATAATAATTCTAGTATTGGTAAAAAATAGACTTAGTATATATCAATACCAAAGTGCAATATACTCAAATATTTTGCTGGCAATATTTAATTTAATACCAATATATCCGTTAGACGGTGGAAGAATTTTGCAAGGCATATTACATATATTTGTAGGATTGAGGGAAAGCTATACATATGTAAAAACTATAACAAATGTAAATATAATAATATTAACAGCACTTTCAAGTATACTAATATTATATTATAAAAATATTGCGATACTATTGGCAATAATATATTTATGGGAACTTGTATATCAAACTAATAAACAATGTAATTTGAAAGAGCGATTGTATAAAAAAGTAGAAAGAATTGAAAATAGCGTAAAATACTGAAAATATTAGAAAAATATATTGACAGCAAAACCGTAAGAGTGTATAATAGAAAAGTCAATATATCGCGGGGTGGAGCAGTTGGCAGCTCGTTGGGCTCATAAATACCGACATATAAAAATGCCATAAGCTTTGCAATACGTGATTTTTTTATGCAAATGCTTGTAGCAGTAAAAATATCCAATAATTAGTTTAACAGAATTTAACAGAATTGTAAAGAATTAAAAAGAATTAAATTATATAAAAATTTGAAAAAAATTAGGGATTTAATAGGGATAAGTCAAAATAAAAAGAAATAAAATTAGGGATAATTATTTTCTTACTCTCTCTAGCAAAATAGAGAAAGTAATAATTGGGAATAATTACCCCTCTTTTTTTATCCCTAAAAAAATTAGGGATAAATTTTAAACTGAATATCCCTTCCCTATTTTATAAAAGGTGGTGTTTAAAATTGTTTTTGATAGGTTTATTTATAGGACTTGTATTAGGCTCTAATATAAGTCTTTTTTTATATGCTTTGATTATAGCTGGCAAACAAGCAGATGAACAGTTAGAAAATATGATAGAAGTGAGGTAAAAGATAGTGATTGTAGCGAGTTTATTGGCAAGTAGTAGTTTTATAATGACAAATAAAATTTTAATAAAAGCTGTTGGTACAGATGCAGCTATTTTATTAGGAGAATTATGCTCAGAATATAATTATTGGGAGCAGAGAAACGAATTAACTAATAAGCATTGGTTTTTTTCTACTCGTGAAAATATTGAGGATAATACAGGTTTATCAGAACATAAACAAAGAATGGCAATTAATATATTACTAAAGATGGAACTAATTGAAACAAAAAGAATGGGAATTCCTTGTAAAACTTATTATAAATTAAATGAAACCAATATTTTAAATTGTTATACTAGCACACAAAAAAAGTTGATAGAAGTGCCTAAAAATTCAGTAATTGAAAATTTAGACAACAAGAACTTAAATAATTCTAATACAAGTGATGAAGTTTTTAAAGAGCAAGACATTGAAAATTTAGATATAAATAATAATAAAAATAAAAATAATGAAAATCACACACACGAGGCAAAGCCAATCGAAGAAAAAAAGGAATATGCAGTTAAAGTTACTATGACCGAAAAAGAGTATAATGACTTAGTTAATACTTATGGAATAGATATGGCAAAACAACTTATTGAACAATTAAGTCTGTATAAACAATCAAAAGGAAAAAGTTATGAAAGCGATTATGCTGCAATTCTATATTGGGTAACTGAACGAGTGCATGAAATTGAAAAGAAAGATGCTAACTATAAAGCATTTAAAAACAAAACAAATAATAATAAGAAGCCTAATTTCGACCAGAGAGAATATCCCCCTGGTTTTTTTGATGGATTATATGCTAATGGAATTAGGAAATAAAATTATGTGGAGGGAACTATGAAAAAGATATTAAAAAAATACTATGAAATGAATGATAATGAAAAGGATGATATAGAGGACTTATGTATTTTACATGAACTAGAAGAACAGTTAGTAGATTACGAAGATTTAGGATTAGATATTGCAGATGAGGAGGTTATATTTGAGGAAGTAAAAAATATCCTACCATATAGCAATATTAAACATTCAGAAATTATTTCGAGATTATTAGAATTATTGAGATGTAGAGATATAACTATAGATGATATTGTTGGAACTGCAACAGAAGAATTAATACAACTTATAACAGAAGATACAGGAGAGTTTAAAGATACAAAATATGAAATAATAAAAGAATTTTCATGTGGTCTTTATTATTGTGTATTTATACGACAAGGAGAAAAGTTTATTCTAATTTTTGAAAAAGACAACATTTCACATGTAGAAATGTTCAATAGTTTTGAATCAATATTACGATATGTGATTAAAAACATATTGTTGTCAGAGGGAGAATCTATTGTATAATCCAGTTTTCAAAAAAATAGAATATTATCTATATAGTTATGAGTTTATTGATATGCACATAGAAGATTTGAGATTAGATTTATCTGACTTTGACTATAATCAAAATTATGGAAAGTATATTAAAAATAAAAGTAGCAGTTTAGAGGACCAAGTAATAAAGAATATTAATCTTGAAAGAAGAATCTTAAAAATAAAAAAATGGCAAAAATTAATTACTTTTGTACTGAAAAAGTACAAGCAAACTAATTTATTATATTATCATTTCATTAATTTAAAGTATTTTCGTAAGGAAAGTCCTTTAAAAATACAAGAAAAATTAAATTTAAGTATATATGAACAAAAAGATATACAAGCTGAAATATTGCAGTATATCTTTTTTGTTGCAATAAAAAATCAAATACTAAGGGAGGTGAATTATTAATTAAAATCTTTAAGCAAAGGAGGTGAACGATATAAAGCATATAGTATCATTTAGTGGAGGTAAAGACAGTATGGCAATGTTACTAAAAATGATAGAAAATAATATGCCAATAGATGAAATTGTATATTGTAATATAATGGCTACTTCTACCATTGGAGCAGAATATCCAGAAATGTATAAATATTTAGATAAGGTAGATAGATATTTAATAAAAATAATAGGTAAAAAGATTACGAGGTTACAATCCCCTATAAGTTTTGAAAAACAATTCTATACTGTAAAGCAGAGAGGAAAATATGAAGGCAAGATTTATGGATTTCCTTGGAATCTAGGAGCATGGTGCAATAGTGTACTTAAAGTATCGACATTGGATAAATACTTTAAGCAACAAGGTAAATATATAAGTTACATTGGTATTGCTTATGATGAACCTAAAAGATATGAAAGATTAGCTGCAAATGAAAGAGCTCCCTTATACGAATGGAGAATGACAGAAAAAGATTGTTTACAATATACTAAAGAAAAAGGATTATATAATCCACTCTATGATAAATTTAAAAGACTAGGATGTTGGTTCTGTGTTAAACAAGGATTAGATAGTTTGAGAATTTTGCGACACGATTATCCAGAATATTGGAAAATGATGTTAGATTGGCAAAAGGATAGTGAAGTTAAATTCAAACCTAACTATACAATTCAGCAATTAGAAGAACGATTTATACAAGAAGATTACTTAATGGAAAATAAAGCAAGCTAATAACAAAAAATTAAAAGAAAGGAAGTTAATTACTTGAAAATTTATAGAGTGATATGTTCAAATTTTGATATAGATACCGAAATAAAGACAATAACAGTAAAGACATTTTTAGATAAAGACATAGCATTAAAATACTTAAAGCAACAGATTAAAGAAACAAAAGAGGAAATCGAAAATGAGGACTTAGATTTTTATAGTATTGAAGAAACAGAGGAATCTTATAAAAGACATGACCATGATAGTTCAGTTCAGGACTTAGTGGAAATATGGTTAGAAGAAGATAATACTTATGATGAAATAATATTACAGCTAGAACAAGAATTGAAAAATAACAAGGAAAATGAAAAAATTTATGAAATGTAAAAGCATATTTATAAAACTTTTAATGTGTGTGTTTTCTATAATCTTTGTTTTAATGTTATATATACTATTTAATGATTTTCTACAATATAGAAAAAATGAAGAAATTACTAAGGAACTAATTTCAGATGTAATTGATAAAAATGAAGAAACACAAGAATCTAAAATTGATTGGAAAAAGTTACAAGAAATAAATAATGATGTGATTGGATGGATTGAGATTAAGGGAACAAAAATTAATTATCCTATTTTACAAGATAATAGTAATCTATATTATCTAAGACATAATTATAATAAAGAATATAGTTTAAGTGGCTCTATATTTACCACAAATAAAAATCCTTTTGAAGATGAAGAAACAACAATATATGGGCATAATATGAAAAATAAAAGTATGTTTTCCTTACTAGGTAAATATATCAATGAAGATTTTTTATATGCTCATCAACATTTTAAGATATATACCCCATATGGCAACTATGAGGCAGCTGTTTTTAGTGCATACTCAATAGCATTTGAAACAGAAAATAGTAATATAAAACAATTAGACATCAATGAAAGGATAAAGTATTATCAGAAAGCAAGTAAATGTAAAGTATCAAATGTAGAAATTTCAGATAAAATAATAAAGTTATCTACTTGTTCATATATAAATGCAAAATATACACCAACAGAACAAAGATATTATATAGTTGCTAGTCTTACCCACATTGAATAAATAAATTGTGAAAAAAGGGCTGACAAATTCAAAAGATCACGTTATTATTATATTAAGAGGTGATATATTATGAAAAAGAAAGTATTTATAATTGTTATAAGTATATTAATTTTATTATTAGCTGTAATTGGAATAGCTTATTTTACTTATCCAAAAGATAAGATTATTCCTTTAGCAAAAGAAGATGTCATTGATTCAAATGAAAATACAATAGATGTTTCTACAGATAACATTACATCTAATGAGATAGCAACAGAAATTAGTACTATAATCCCAGAAGTAGAAAAAGAAACAAAAATAGATGATGAGATACCTAAAAAAGATGAAACTATAGTGGATAAAACTGTAACTACAGTTTCTACTTCAAATAGTTCAACAAAAAATACTACATCTACTAATAAGAATACTCAAAAAAATGGCAAAGTAAATGATAAGGAGGAAAGTTCTAAATGCACTACCCCTCCATCAAATATAGAAAAAGCAAAAACTAATGAAACTATTACATCAAAACCAGTAGATAAACCTAATGAAACTAATAAAGTAACTCAACCTACCAGATGCACAAGTAACAATAATCATGGTATGGATGTTGGAAATTGTGAAAAATGGTTTAATTCTAAAAATGGGGCAATTTCATATTATGAAGA
>CAMSMU010000023.1 GCA_947061115.1 uncultured Clostridium sp. | reverse complement strand
TCTCTCTTTTATTATACTTGCTATTCTTATTTGAAGTGATGTTATTATGTTTGCAGATATTATTGCTTTTTCATTTCCCTTTGCTCCTGCATGTGCCATACCTCTTAATGCTCCTAATACTACTATATTATCTTCTGCAATTACTTCTGCTCCATCGTTTACATCACCTAAAATTACGATGCTTCCTTCAAATTCTACTCTTTGTCCAGATCTTAATGATCCTCTTATAAATTTAGTTTCTGATACCTGTATATCTTTTTTAAAAGTCTTCTTTATTCCATGTAATCCTAACGTTTTAGGAGTTTCAAACTCTATTTTTACTTTTATTTCGCTTTGTATTAATTTTTGTACTTCGTCTATTTCGTTCGCCTTCAAAACCTTTCCAGTTATAAGGATTGGTGTTTTTTCTTCTTGATAAAATTTACGCAATTCTGGCAATTTTTCTTTTAACTCCACAAGTATTTCATTTATGTTTGCATTATCTTTTATCTTTATTTCTATATTCTCTTTTTTTAAAAATATATTAATATACCCTGTCATTTTAACTTCCTTTATACAATTAATTTTGTTATCTTTTATTTATCTTTGGTATATATCACATAAATTATATCATTAATTCTTTTAAAAGTAAAGATTGTTACCTTATAGTTTGCATATCTCTAACTGCTGTCATATCTTCTATAACTTCTGCTGCATTCATTCCTAAGTACTGTGCAAATATTTCTCTTGCTGTTGGTGCTGTATAACTTCCATGTTGACCATCTTTTACATATACAGCTACTGCTATTTCTGGATCATCAAATGGTGCAAATCCTACAAACCATGCATTAGCATTTCCATTATTGTCTGTTGTTGCAGAACCTGTTTTTCCTCCTACTTCTATATTAAAGTCCCTAAAGTATGCATATGCTGTTCCAGATCCATCACTTGTAACACCTTTCATACCTTCTTTTATTGCGTTAATATTTTCTTCGCTAATACTTAGATCTGATCCACTATTTCCATTAATTTTAAGTTTTGAATTTACATGTTCATTCATTTCTTCTACATTTACTTGTGTACCATCAGCCTTTGTTATCGATTTTATAATCGTTATATCTAAATTTTTACCTCCATTTGCTATCATTGCTGTATATTTTGCCATTTGAAGTGGAGTAAATGAATTATTAAGTTGTCCTATTGCAGCTTGTATTGTATATCCATCAGACCATGGATTCATTGTATCTTTAGATGCAAGTACACCTTCTGATTCTCCTGGTAATTCTATACCTGACTTTTGTCCTAATCCAAATGCTCTTGCTACTTGAGTTAATCTATCTATTCCTGTCCTTCTTCCTGTTTCATAAAAGAAATAATTACATGATTTTTCTATAGCACCTGTTACATTAAGCCAGCCATGTCCTCCTCTTTGCCAACATGTTGGTTGATAGTCTTTATAATATGTGTATCTATATGTGTCATTTATTTTTGTACTTATATCTATTGCTCCACTTTCTAAACCTGCTATTGCTGTTACCATTTTGAATGTAGAACCTGGTGGAGATATTGAGCTAATTGCTTTATTCATAAGTGGATGTCTTGTATCATCTCTATACTTATTCCAATTTTCTGTACTTATTCCATCTACAAACAATGATGGGTCATAATTTGGAAAACTCGCCATTGCTAATATTTCACCTGTTTTAACATTTATAACTACTGCTGCACCTTCACTAGCAGTGTCTGCCCCTGACAACTCTCCTGTTTGCATCATTTCTATATTATGTGCCAGTGCTGCTTCTGTTATTTTTTGTAAATTTGCATCTATTGTAAGCATTATATCATTTCCTGCCACTGCTTCTTCTGAAACATATTCGTCTGTTACAATTCCTTCGACAGACATATCTATCTGTTTTATTCCATTCTTGCCTCTTAAGTATTTTTCAAATACTTGCTCAATTCCATTTTTTCCTACTATATCATTTTGAGTATATTCTTCACCAAATTCTTTTAGTTCTTCTGGTCCAATAGGCCCAACATATCCTAATATATGTGAGGCAAGTTCTCCATATGGATAATAAATTGTAGGTTCTGACGTTGTATTTATACCTGGAAAGTGTGTGCTCATTTCATTTATTTTTGCTAAACTAGCATTACTTATATTTGATGCTAATTTTACTGATTTTGTGTTACTATATCCATCCTTATCTATCTCATATCTTAATGCTATTATTTTTCTTGCATTATTTTCATCTTCTTCATTTACTTTATATTTATCTTTAAAATGATTGTAGCATTGCTCTGCATTATAATTAATATCTAAATTATTAGCTTTTTTAAAACTTTCTGCTGTTTCCTCTTTTTTAAATGCATATGGATTTATTGTTATTGGAAATGAATCTGTATATTTATCCCCATTTGATTCTAAAGTTTGTGCTAATAATAATAATGAATTATTTAATGTATCTGTATCAATTTTCGTTTTATATATTTCCACATTATATATTAATTTTGTGGATACCAATTTTTCCCCACTATTATCTAGTAAATTTCCTCTTGCAGCTTTTATTATAGTTTCTCTAGTCAATCTTGTATTTGACTGTTCTCTATACTCGCCTCCATGTACTATTTGTAAATTAAATAATTGAAGGAGCAATACTATTCCTATTATGTATACAAAGGCAATTACTACGTTATATCTTAATTTATTGTCTTGTTTACTCTTCATATAATATTACTCCTTTCTATAATATTTATTAAAAATATCTTGTTAGTATTTTTTTACCTTTAAAACTGCCTTCTATATAATAACCTAATTTTCTTACAAGTGGATAAATAATTATTAATATTAAAGTATTAAATATAAGTTCTACAAATAATGTTAAAGTAAACATTAATAATTCTATTTCTGCTTCTGAATTTAATATAATCCAAAGATATTTTATTACTTCATAAAATATAGTTCCACCAACTGCTATTAATATTAAAGTAATTCTACTGTCTTTTGAAAAATTTTTGTCAAAATATTCACCCATAAGTCCTATTATTCCTAAGATTATAGATGATATTCCTAATGTACTACTTGTATGTATATCTAATATAATTCCAAATATGATTCCAAATACTCCTCCTAATTTATTTCCTACAAATAGACCTACAAATAGCACTAATATAACAAATAAGTTTGGCATTATTCCACCTATATTAAACCAAGTAAAAAAATTAGCCTGTAAAAAATATATTAAGAAGAATAGTAAAATTATTATTAAAATACCTTTAAATTTTCTCAATTAACTTATTTTCCTTTCTTACTACGTAAAAGTTCTATTGCTTTGTTATTACTAACACTGTTTCTAATCTTGAAAAGTCTGTTGACAATTCTACTTCAACATATCTATCTGCTTCATTTTTTGTGTTAATTATATTTTTTACTGTTCCTATTAATACACCTTTAGGATATATACCACCGTAGTCCTGATGTAACTACTTCATCACCTTGCAAAATAGTACTATCTGCTGGAATATATGTAGCTTTTAATATATCTGTACTATTCAATGTACCTTTTAAAATTACACTATCTTGAACATTTGATATATTTGCACTTACATTGCTTGCTGTATCTACAACTATTTGTACTTTAGCTGTTTTATCAGTTACAGATATAACATGTCCTACTAAACCTGATTCTGATATTACTGGCATATTTACTTCAATGCCATCTTTTGAACCAACATTTATAACTACTATTTTTTCATAGTTACTTATATTTCTTTGTATTACATATGCTGGAACCGTTGTATATTCTGAATATTTTTCTTTTAAATTTACATATTCTTTTAATGTATTATTTTCAGATTTTAGTATTTCTAATTCTCTTACTTTTTCTTGCAACTTTGAATTTTCTTCTCTTAAATCTTGATTTTCAGATTTTAATGTATCTATATCGCTTAATTCTTGCTCATTACCAGCTATCTTATTTTTTAGAAATACTATACCATTTTGTATTGGCATAAACACCTTTCCTATTGTACCTTCTATAGATGATAAGTTATTTGTAGAAATATTAGACACAATTACTATAACAACTAATATAACTGTTGTGATTACTATTCCTATAACTCCTGATCTATTTTTCATTATTATTCACATTCCTTTCTAATATTAAAAACTATTCTTAATATCTTCTTTCTGTAGGAAGTAATACTTCTTTTAAATCATCTATATTTTCCAGAACTTTTCCTGCTCCAATTGCTACACATTCTAAAGGTGTGTCTGCTATATATGTTTGTACTCCTGTTTTTTGTGCAATTAAATTATCTAAACTTTTTATTTGTGCACCTCCACCTGCTAAATATATTCCATTCTCTATAATATCTGATGCAAGTTCTGGTGGTGTTACTGATAATGTATTAATTATTGCTTCTATTATTTCATTAATAGGTTTTTTCATTGCATGTTCTATATCTTTTGAAGATACTATTTCATTTCTTGGAAGGCCTGTATCTAAATCTCTGCCTCTGATCTCTTTTGTAATTTCTGAGACTGGTGGCAAGGCACATCCTAATTCTATTTTTAAGTCTTCTGCTGCAGATAATCCTATTGCTATTCCTTTTTTTCTTTTCAAGTATTCAACTATACTTTCATCAATTTCATTTCCTGCTACCCTAACAGATGTACTAGAAACTACTCCTCCTAAAGATATAACTGCTACTTCTGTAGTTCCTCCCCCAATATCTATAATCATATTTCCTGTTGCTTCTTTTACATTTAATCCCGCTCCAATTGCAGCTGCCATTGGTTCTTCTATTAAATAAACTTCTCTAGCATTAGCTTGCAAAAATGCTTCTTCTATTGCTCTTTTTTCTACATCAGTTATTCCTGATGGAACTCCAACTACTACTCTTGGCTTACCAGCATTATACTTTTGACATACTTTTCTAAGCATGTTTTTTAGCATTAATCCTGTAGCAGTGAAATCCGCTATAACTCCGTCTTGCATTGGTTTTATAGCTTTTATATTCTCTGGTGTTCTACCTAACATTTCTCTAGCTTCTTTTCCCGTTGCAATTATTTCTCCTGAAACTTTATCAAGTGCAACAACAGAAGGCTCTCTAAGTACAATTCCCTTTCCTTTTAGTGCAATCAAAATATTAGCTGTGCCTAAATCCATACCAATATCTTTTGAATTAAAGTTTGATAATTTAATGTTCATTGCCTATCTTCCTCTCTTTATAAGTCATCGTCTTATTAATTTGTGGAGCAAAAGTTTAAAATTTGCTTATTCTCAAAATATATTCCATTTTTATAATCTAAAAATACTTTTATATTTGTTTTTTCCAATTATAATATGATCTACTAATGAAATATTAAATAATTTTGCACATATTTGCATCCTCTTAGTAAACTCGATATCTGCCTTGCTTGGTGTTACATCTCCACTTGGATGATTATGCACTATTATGAATTTACAAGCCTGTGCTCTTAATATTTCTTTCATTATTTCTGATGGTTCAATTCTTATCTCTTTAGTACTTCCTATTTTTATATCTAATATTTTAATTAACCTATTTTTTAAATCTAGCATAATAACTTTTATTATTTCATAATTCAAGTTCTTTAATTCATCTTGTACTAATATTGCTACATCCTTTGAACTACTTATTTTTTTGTTTATTTTATTTATTGGTTCATTTATTCTATTTGCAAGTTCTAATGCTGCTTGTATTTGTATAGCTTTTACTTTTCCAATTCCTTTAATTTTTCCTAATTCTTCTAAAGAAATGTCTTGTAATCCCTTCAAATCATTAACCAATATTAGAATTCTATTTGCTAAATCTATAGATGTTTCTTCTTTTGTTCCTGTTTTTATTATAATTGCCAATAATTCTGAATTTGATAACTTTTTAGCACCATATATTTGTAATTTTTCATATGGTCTTTCTGATTCTGGCAATTGTTTCATTTTTAGTGGCATATTTTCCTTTCTGCCCCATTAAAATTTTCTATATATGAATATAGATAAGATTATTCCTATAATACTTGATACATTTATATTAAACATTAATCCTAATGTTAATTTAACAACTCCTAAGTCTAGTATTACTGGATTAGATATTCCAAATGTTTGACCATATGAAAGCCAATTTAACCAGCTTATTCCTTGTGTTAGTTGTCCAATTAATCCTCCTATAACTAATCCACATAATATAAATATTATTAATACAAATGTATTTTTCTCTTTTGTAGCCATATTTACCTCCATTTTTTCTTACGGATTTTAACATTTGTATTATATATTTTTTTCCATATATTTTCAAGGTATTTTATGTAAAAACCTTTTCTTTTTGTAAAATATATGATATTATTAACTAACTAATAGTAATCACATTACCTTTTAATTAGTAATATACTATATAAATTTATCTAACAAATCTTCAAATTTTATTTTAATTAGATTTGTTTATACATCTATGGAGGCTATATGAAGTTTGAAAAATTAAGTGAATATAAATTAAAAATTACTTTGTCTAATGATGAACTACCTAATAGTGATGGCAATTTAGATAATTTCATGTCTAATCCATCTACTGCTAGAAAATCTTTTTTAGATATTTTAGATAAAGCTGAAGATGAAGTAGGTTTTTATGTTGGCGATAATAAAGTAAGAATAGATGCTAAGTGCCAATATAACGGTGATTTTATTTTTACTATAACTAAATTAATACCTAAAAGAAAAGCCTTAAAAAAGGCTATTCCTAAAAGAGTAAGTACTAATAGAAAAGATAATTGTATTATATATGATTTTGATGATATAGATACATTTTTAAATTTATGTGAGTTTCTAAAAAAACATAAAATCAATCATTTAGAACGTTTTTGTAAATATGCTGAATTATATAAATTAGACAACAAATATTATTTAATAATTGATGAAATTAATGATGAATACAAATATATAGCACAAGTTTACTCTTGTATGACTGAATTTGCAGACTTTTATTCAAGTCAGGGAGTTATGACAATGATGATCAGAGAACGTGGAACATTGATCGTTAAAAATAATGCTATTAATATATGCCAAAAAAACTTTAAATAAAAGTTTATTTAAAATTCAATACAACTCAAATGCTAATTATAACATTTGAGTTGTATTTTTAATTGCCAATTATTATTGTAGACTATTTGTTTTTATGATATTAATCTCATATTATCCGCAATATTTCTAATCCTGCAAATTTAGCCATCAGCCTCTTATGTCCAAATTTTTCAAATTGAATATCTAGTTTTATATCTTCATCTTCTGGTTCTAAATTTGTGATTACACCTTCTCCAAATCTTTTATGGAATACTCTTTGTCCTATTTTATATTTTGAAATATCTACATTGCCTGAATTATTTTTATTATTTAAATTTTTTAAGAAACTTTCTGCTGTTCTAAAGTTAAAGTTTGTTTCTTTTTTTGCATAGTCTTCTGAATTTGCTTTATATGTTGTTACTTTTGATGAATTATTTCCTTTATATCTCCAATCATATTTAGAATCTTCAAACTCATCTTGTTCTATATCCCTTATTTCCATTGCTTCTTCATATCCATCTAGTATTTCCTTAGGTATTTCTTTTACAAATCTTGATGGGGGATTATAACTTGTAGAACCAAATATTGTTCTTTTTCTTGCAAATGTTAAATATAAATTGCATTTTGCTCTTGTAATTCCTACATAAAATAATCGCCTTTCTTCTTCTATATCTTCTGGATTGTCTATTGATTTTGTTCCTGGAAATATTCCATCTTCCATTCCTACTAAAAATACTACATTATACTCTAATCCTTTAGCACTATGAAGAGTCATAAGTGTTACCATATTATCTGTGTCTGCTAAATTATCTGTATCACTAGATAAAGATACACTTTCTAAAAATTCTAATAAGGAATTGTCTGCAGATTCTTTCTCAAATTCCATTGCTACTGTTAAAAATTCTTCTAAGTTTTGAATTCTGCTTTCTGCTTCAATCGTATTTTCATTTTTCAATGCTTGTGTATACCCCGTTTTGTTTAATGTTTGTTTTATTAATTCTGATACTGGTAAATTTAATGTTCTAAGTTCTTCTATTGTTTGTATAAATTCTCGTGTATTTGAATAGATTCTAGGTAAATATTTATCTGCTTCTTTTATTATTTGATACATTGATATCCCTGTTTCAGCAGATATTTTTTGAATGTTTTCTATGCTTGTTTTTCCTACACCCCTTTTTGGTTCATTTATTATTCTTTCTAAAGATAAATTATCTGATGTATTCGCAATTAATCTTAAATATGCGATAATATCCTTAATTTCTTTTCTTTCATAGAATTTTAATCCACCAACAATTTTATATGGAATATCTTCTCTCCTTAGTACATCTTCTATTGCTCTTGATTGTGAATTCATTCTATATAATATAACAAAGTCTGAATATTTATAGTATTCTTCTCTTTTTAGTCTATTTATTTCTTGTACTAAAAAAGTTGATTCTTCATATTCATCATTTCCACAAAATATATAAGGAAGAGTACCTTCTTCGTTCTGAGTCCATAGCTTTTTTTCATATTTATTTTCATTATGTTTTATTACTTCATTTGCTGCTTTTAGTATATTACCTGTACATCTATAGTTTTGCTCTAGTTTTATAACTTTAGATCCTGGAAAATCCTTTTCAAAGTTTAAAATATTAGCAATATCTGCTCCTCTAAAACGATAAATTGATTGATCATTATCCCCAACAACAGTAATATTTCCTAATTTTGATGCTAATAATGATATTAATGTAAATTGTGACTTATTTGTATCTTGATATTCATCTACTAATACATATTTGAATTTACCTGTATAATATTCTAAAATGTCTGAATTATCTAATAATATTTGTATTGTAAAATTAATTATATCATCAAAATCTATTGCATTATTATCTCTAAGTCTTTTTTGATACAAATAATATACTTTTGAAATTACTTCTCTTCTATAATCTCCATTTGCTTTTATTTCATACTTTTCTGGTGTTAACATATCATTTTTTGCATTACTAATTTCTGCCAAAATTGATTTTTCTGTAAATAATTTTGGATCTATATTTAATTCTTTCATACAGTTTTTAACAACAGTTTTTTGATCTGTTGTGTCAAATATAGCAAATGAATTATCGAATCCTATTCTATCAATAAATTTTCGTAATATTCTAACACAAATAGAATGGAATGTCCCTAACCAAATATCATTTATTGCATCTCCAACTAAAGCTTCAACTCTTTCTTTCATTTCACTTGCCGCTTTATTAGTAAATGTAATAGCTAATATATTCCATGGTTTTATATTTTTTTCTTTCATTAAATAACTTATTTTATATGTAAGTACTTTTGTTTTCCCTGAGCCTGCCCCTGCTATAACTAAGCATGGTCCTTCTGTTTGTAATACTGCTTCTTTCTGTTTTGGGTTTAATTCTTCTAATAATTTTTCCATTATTGCTCCTTTTTTATATTATAGAAAAGTTTTTATAATATAAAAACTTATGTTCGTATGTATTTTACTACATCATTATTTGTAAGTCAAGATTTTTTAACTTATTATCATTGCAAATAATCCTATTATAAATCCTAACATATTCCCTATTGCTGTCATTTTCCCTTGATATAATTTATTAGCTTCTGGTATAAGTTCTCCTGATACTATATATAACATTGCACCTGCTGCAAATGCTAAGCATATTGCTATAACTGATTCAGATATGTTTCCTACAATTGCTCCTATTAATGCGCCTATTCCAGTGGCAATACCTGACAATATTACATATACCATTACTTTCCATGGTTTCATTCCCCCATTTTTCATTGGTATTGCCATAGATATCCCTTCTGGCACATCATGAAGACATATTGCTATCGCAAGAGAATATCCCAATGCTGCTGATGCGTCAAATCCTGATCCTATTGCTAATCCCTCTGGTATATTATGCAGTGCGAGTCCAATACTAACAATAACTCCCGTTTTCATTAATCCTACATTTCTTTTATTAGCAGATTTTGTATTAAATTTTTTCTCTACTAAATTATCACATATTATCATAGTTATTATTCCTAATATTACTCCAAATATCGTTGTATAGAGTGAAGATATTTCTATAGAATCTGGTATTAGATCAAAACATACAACTGCTAGCATTAAACCTGATGCAAATGCTAACACAAAACTTAAAAATTTATTAGAATTTCTTTTTGAAAATATTCCTATTAATCCCCCCAATGTTGTTCCAATTGTTCCAAAAAACAAACCTAATAAAGATATTTTTAACATAATAAAACTCCTTTTTAATATTTTATTAATTAAAAAAGAGTTTTATTCATTTATTCATTTCCTTTTAATTTTTCTGCTGTATCTGCTGCTGTTAGATTATCTATCATTTCATCTATATCACCATTTAAAAAGTTTTCCATTTGATATATACTCATACCTATTCTATGATCTGTTATACGTCCTTGTGGGTAATTATATGTTCTTATCTTTTCACTTCTATCTGCATTACCTATTTGACTTCTTCTTTCATTTTCTAATTCGCTATCTCTTTCTCTTTTCTCTTGTTCATATAGCCTTGAACGAAGTAACTTCATTGCATATTCTCTATTTTGAACTTGTGATCTTTCTGTTTGACATTCTGCAACCATTCCTGTTGGAACATGAATTAATCTTACTGCTGATGATGTTTTATTAACATGTTGTCCTCCTGCTCCAGATGCTCTAAATACTTCCATTCTAATGTCTGCTGGATTTATATCTACTTCTACATCCTCTACTTCTGGTAATACTGCTACTGTGGCTGTTGATGTATGTATTCTTCCACTTGCTTCTGTTTCTGGAACCCTCTGTACTCTATGTACTCCACTTTCGAATTTAAGTCTACTATATGCACCTTCGCCTTTTATCATAAAATATATTTCTTTATATCCACCTAATTCTGTGGCATTTTCATTTAATATTTCTAATTTCCAGTGTTTTCTATCTGTATACATAGTATACATTCGAAATAAAGTACCTGCAAATAAAGCTGCTTCTTCTCCTCCTGCTCCTGCTCTTATTTCGCAAATTACGTTTTTATCATCATCTGGATCTTTTGGTATTAATAATATTTTCAATTCTTCTTCTAATATTGGTAATTTTTCTTTACAATTAAGCATTTCTTCTTCTGCTAAATCCTTTAAATCTTTATCACTTAGCATTTCTTTAGCTTCTTCCAAACTTTGCTTTGTTTGTTTATATTCTCTATATTTTAATACGATTGGCTCTAAGTTTGAGTGTTCTTTCATGTACTTTCTCCACTCAGATTGATTAGCAATTTCTTCTGGATCACTTATCTTCTTTGTTAATTCTTCATATCTGCATTCAACAGCATCTAAATTTTCAAACATACATAATCTCCTTTTAGCTTTGAATATTATACTATAATTTATGCAATCTTTCAAGTAGTAATAGTATAGTGTGACAAATTTTATTTAATAAATTTACATACCTTATTACTTATAAGAATTTAATATATTATAAAAATAATAAAGGCGGGGATAATTCCCCCCGCCTGCCAAAATAGGCTAAATCTCATACAAGAAGGTCAAATCTTTTCCCATCACTTCCTGCGCCTTCTCAGCTATTTCCTTCTCATTTTCTTTGTAATAGAAATATGTGCAGTTTCTTGAATTTAATCCCGGATTATAGTATTCCAAAAAATACTTAAAATCGCTTATGGGCTCAGTAGCCTCAAAGTCACCTTTAAACTCTTCGAGTTCAATAGTGCAACTACCTAATACTCCGCAGGAACTTTGTACATAATAGATCTTCCTATCTATTTTTACAAAGACTAACCTTGTCCTTTGTCTAACCACCCGATCACCAATATACACCATTACACCTTTGCTTTCAGAGCAGATACCCTTCATAATGTTACTTACGTTGTGCAAGGTTGAATCAGTTGTGATTTTAACAGTTCCATATGATCTTTCAATCATTGCCATTCTTTGGCCCTCCTTAATTGTGTAGATTTATTATGTTATACTAACAATAGTGTTAGTTTCTAAGGAAATAATATAAAACCTTATATACTTTATTATACATTATATTTACATAATTTGCAAATTTATTATTATGTTTATAACTATCTGTTTTATTAAAATTCAAAAGTGACTTTATATAATAAAAATATTAAAAGCGGGGATAATTCCCCGCCTGCCAAAATAGGCTAAATCTCGTATAAACGAACTAAATCTTCCCCCATCAGTTTCTGTGCTTCTTTCGCCTGCTTCAATTCGCCTTCTTTGTAATAGATGCAAATATCTGGATCGGCACCTGAATCATGATGTTCCAGGCAATATTTATAATTGCTTATGGGTTCAGTCTCTTCAAAGTTCTCTTCAAACTTTTTAAGCTGCACTTTGAGCCTGCCTGATGACATAGAAAACCCCTTTACATAATAAAAATTGCCTTCATGTTCTGCAAAACTTAATTTGCTTCTTTGTTTGTTTACCCGCTCTCCAACATACACCATATTCTCTGTCTCCATACACATCTTTCTTAAGATTTTGCTGAAGTCATATTCTGTTATGTCGGTCGTGATGTTAATAGCTCCTTCTACTCTTTCGATTTCCGCCATTCTTTGGCCCTCCTTAAGTATAATAATTATTATTTGTTGCACTAACAATAAAGTTAGTATATGAGGAACTTATATAAAGAATGTCCCTACCATTATTATACATTATATTTACATAATTTGCAAATTTATTATTTAATCTACCTTATAATTGTGTATAAATAATAAATTTGTATTAATAATTTTTTCTACAAATTTGATATATATATATTATATATATATATATCAAAGTAAGATCTCTAGATTTAATTATTATATATCTTTTAAATCTTTATTTTGTTTGTGTAAATTAATTTGTATTTTAAAAATTTTTATGAAATATAAATCACGGGGGACAAGTCCCCCGTGATTGAAATGGCTAAATCTTGCATATGCGAGCTAAATCCTCACCTACCACTTCTTGTATTTTCTTTGCTTCTGCCAGTTCATTACTCTTATAATAAAGGCACAAACTTTTTTCTGAATCAATTATCGGGTTATGATACTCAAGATAATATTCATATTTGATGATTGGTTCGGTATTTTTAAACTTCCCTCTGAATACTTTTAAATCACAACTGAATTTGTATCCTTTGAAGAAGCACCGTCCAACATAATAGATTTTTCCTCTGTACTTTACAAAAATGAATTTTATCCTTTTTGTAGTTACCCGCTCACCTATGTACTCCATTCCATCAGTGTGTGAGCACATATTTTTAACTATTTCGCTAACGCTGAATTCGTTTGTGCTAGCGGTAAGGTTAATAGTAGTATTCAATTTTTCAATTGTTGCCATTTCATGGCCCTCCTTAGTATGATAAATGTTATGATGTACACTAACAATAGTGTTAGTTTTGAGGAAATTAATAAAACTATTCCTATAATTTATTATACACCTTTTTTTAATAATTTGCAAATTTTATATTATTTTTAGAGTTTTACTAGACATTTTTTTTGCCAAATTGTATAATATTAAAATATATTTTATAATTAACAACTTAGAATGGAGATTAAATATGGACCGCTTTAAAGGAACAAAAACTGCTGGTATTTTAGGTATTATTGGAAATATATTTTTATTAATTATAAAGTCTTTTATTGGATTTATCTCTCATAGTCAAGCTATGATTGCAGATGCTGCTAATAGTGCTTCTGATATTTTTGCATCTCTTATGACTTATATTGGTAGTAAAATTGCAAGTGAGCCCAAAGATGATACTCATAATATGGGACATGGAAAGGCAGAATATATATTTTCATTATTCATTAGTATTTCTATGATGGCCATTTCTCTTAAATTGTTTTTCGATTCCATAATTTCTTTAATTAATGGAGATACTTTTGAATTTTCTTATTTGTTAGTTATAGTGTGTATTGTTACTATTATAATTAAGTTATTTTTATTTTTATATACAAATAAACTTTTAAAAAATTCTAAAAATCTATTATTAGATGCTAATAGAAAAGACCATAGAAATGATTGTATTGTAACCAGTTTTACATTAGTTTCTGTACTTTTAAGTTTAGTAGATATTTATTGGTTTGATAGTATAGTTGGAATAGGTATATCTATTTGGATATTTTATACTGGTATTGTAATATTTTTAGAAAGCTTTAATGTATTAATGGATAAAGCATTGGGAGAGGATGATATAAATAAAATATTAGAAATAATTAATAGCCATAATGAAATTATAAAGTTTAATCATTTAAATTCTTCTCCAGTTGGTTATAAATATCTAATTTCTATAACTATTTTTGTTGATGGAACTCTTTCAACTTTTGAAAGCCACGAAATTGCAGATAAATTAGAAGATGAGCTAAATGAGCTTAATTTTGTGCATTTAGCTATAATACATGTAAATCCTATGCCTATTGAAAATTAAATAATATTGTAGAAGCAATTTATAACACTCCTACATTAATATTAGTAGTGACAATCAATAATCATCACTACTATTTTTTACATTTCAATATAATTATATTTTATATTCATCAAATCTAATATTTCCTTTTCTCTATTTGTGCATGTAAATATTAATATTTGATTATTACATTTACTTAGAAACTCTAATGATGATTTCAGTCTATCATTATCATAGTAAGCAAATGTTTCATCTAACATAATTGGTAATTTTTCATTTGATAATTCCTTCATTACAGATAATCTCAAAGATAAATATATCTGTTCTATTGTTCCTATACTTAAATTTTCTGCATTAACATATCTTCCATCTTCAAGCTCCACTACTATACCATTATTTATAACTATACTTTTATATTTTCCATTTAATATTTTATATACATTTTCGGATAAGCTTTGGTTAAACTTTGGAGTAACATTATTTTTCATTTGTACATATGATTCTTCTAATAGTTCTTTTGTTATACTAAATTCTTTTGCTTTTTTCTCTAAATTATATAAATTTTCCTTCTCTATTTCTAACATTTCTTCTAAGTTTAGTATCTCTTCTAAAATTGGATTTATATTATCTATTTCTATTTCTAATTTATGTAATTGCAAATTATACTCATTAAGCTCTTTTTTGTTTTCTTCTATTATTAAATCTAAGTTATCATTAAATAAGTTATCTATATTACAATCACATTCCTTTATTATTTTTTGTTTCTCTAAATTAACATATTCTGATATACCATTCTCGATTTTTTCTATTTCTTTTTTTGTTTCTTCATTACTTTTTTCTAATATTTCTATTTTTGCATCTAACATATTAATGTTCTCATTATCATTGCCACTTTTCTTGTGATTTATTTTTTTTATTTTTATTATAATGTATACAAAATATATTGGAATTAATGAAAGTATTAATACATTTACTATTTTATTCTTTATAAAAATTATATTTAATACATTAATAATTATTAACAATATTATTAATATAATATCTATTATTTTTGTTTTTTCTTTAAAATTACTATCTTTTTTATTTACTACACTATCTAATTTGTTTTTCTCATTTTTGAGTTTTTCTATTTTGTTTGCATTTTCTTTTATTATATCTTCTTTAATTTTTATTTTTTCTTTTTCTATTTTACTTTTATCTAATATCTTTTTTATTTTTTCTAATATTATATCTTTATCCGATTTTTCTTTTATCTTTTCTTTTAATTCATTAATTCTGTTCTCTATGTAAAATCTGTTTTCCTTAACTTTTTCTTTTTCATTTAATTTACTACTATATTTTTCTATATTTTCTATTGCTATATTTATTGGTCTATCTTTACTATTATTTGTTCCAACTTCTGATAATAGCATACTATTTAAGTTAGTTAATGCCTTTTTGTATGATACATCATCTTCTCCACTTTCTGCAATATTTGCTACCTTTTGAAGTAAATTAGATTGTATATTATTATCTAAATTAACTTCTTTTTGCATAGCAAAAGCTGTTGATATGAAAGTTTCTTCATCTATTCCTGTTTGGTCACTAAATATCTGTACTCCTTGTTTTTTATCTACTTTAAATTTATCAGAAACTTCTTGTAATTTATCATTATATATTTCTGGTTTCCTCTTATTAAAATCTCTATATATTTCAAATGTTTCATTATTATCCAATTCATATTTTATTTTTCCTGAAAAGTTCTCCCCTTCCCATGGATAATATTTTTCGTAATCCGAAATATCTCTACCATTTTTATTTTTTGATATGCCATATAATATATTTTTAATAAAATTTAGTAAAGTAGACTTTCCACTTTCATTCTGACCATAAATAATATTTATATTTTCAAAGTCAATTTCCTTATTTTTTAAGTTTCCATAAGAGTTAATTTTTATGCTTTTTATTTTCAACTTATTCCTCCATTTTATTTATTTTTTTCCAAAACTTGCTGCCCTATTTCTAAAATGCTTTCATATGTTTGTACATCAATTTCTTTATTCTTTATTTTATCATTTAATTTCTTAAAAAATATCCCTTTTAGAGTCGAACTATTTTCGCTTAATTCTATTTGAAGTCTAGTATTATTTTTTATTTTAATAATATTTTTATTAATTAGCTTTATATTAATATTAATTTGAAAATTTCTATACCCCTTTAATATTACCTTATAGAGGTCATTTTCGTTATTTATTTCATTTATTTTTTCTATTAACTCTTCATTTGAGTAAATATTACTTACATCTAATTCTTCTTCAATAAACTCTCTTTCATCTATTTTAATAAATTGCTTATATAATTTACCATCTGTAATTTCTCCTACTATCATTCCATGTTGTCCTAATTCGTCAAAACCTAAAGATATCAATGAACCTGGATAAACTATATTTGTACTATCATCTCTTTTATGTACATGCCCTAATGCTATATAATTAAATCCCTTTTCTCTTAATTTATTTAAGTTCATGTAATTATATGGTGATTCTACAATATCCCCATGAGTTATAAGTATATTTATTTTATTTCTATTATCTATATATAAATTTTCTATTTGATTGTCATTCATTTCAAAATTATTAAATCCAAAACCATATATATTTACATCTCCATTTTCCACTTTTTCTACTTTTTCTGTGAATATCTTTACATTATCACTCCAATTGTATGTAAAATAATATGAATTCCTTATATATGGATCATGATTTCCTGGTGAAATATATACTTTTGTATTTGGAATTTGTTTAAATAACTCATTTAAAAATTTTATACTACTTTCTCTTATATACTCTTGTTCATAAAGGTCCCCACTAATAAATAAATATTCTATATTGTTTTCTTTAATAAATTCTATTACCTTTTTTAGAGCATTTCTTTGCTCCAATCTTCTTAAATCTCCTATATTTGCTCTTTGGCTTATTGTTTTAAATGGTATATCTAAATGTACATCTGCTATGTGAACGAATTTCATTATTTTCACCTCATATTATTTATATCATACAAACATAAGTTTTGCAATACTAAGTTGAAATTAGTTTTTCTATACAAAAAAACTGTATTATTTTATAATACAGTTTTATATTTATTTTATTAGTATTAAGAACAAATCGTCTGGCCATTTGTTCACATAAGAAGAAGTCCTCTTTGTTCTTAATCATCATCTACTTTTCCAAATAGTTCATCAAATTTTGCTTCTAATTCTTTTCTTATATCTATGTCATCACTTGACTCTTCCATTTTATTTCCTACATTTGGATTTTCAAATCCTGGCAGTATTGTTGGTTCTACCTGATTATTTTGTACATTAAATACTTCATTTTCTATTTTATTTGTTAATTCTACATTTGGAGTTTTCTTGTTTGTCTCTTCCGTAGTTACATCTTCAAATAAATTGTCTAACGATTCTATATTTATATTTTCATTTTCTTGCTTCACATTATTATTTTCTGTATATGGATTGTATGGATTAAATTTTCTCCAATTACCTCTTTCGGGCATTTCATAATCATTATGGTCTATTCTAGCAGAAGTTAATTCTTTTATCATTGAAGTTTTATAATACCATAACTTTTTAGCCATTATTGGTTTTAAACCTTTTTCAAATATAATGCAATTGTTATTGTCCATTCTTCTTAATTCATCTGGAGTCATTAATGCCCTTGCTAATATTTGATCTGATTCACTAAACCCTGTTCTTACATCTATATTATTTCTATTAGTAGATCTACTATTATGTTTAATAGTCTTTTCTCCTAATTCTTTTGAAAAATATTCAACTGTTGCATAAGAGTTACTTCCTAAAAATACATGAGTATCACAGTTACCTATTATAGTCTCATATGATTTTTCATATATACTTTTTAGTTGGTCTAGGTTTTGAAGAATAACACTAAACGAAATTCCTCTACTTCTACTGGTTGAAATCTTTTTATCAAAATCTGGTATTTGTCCAATATTTGCAAACTCATCTAATATGAAAAATGTTTTCATTGGCAACTTACCACCATTTTTATCAGCAAAGTCATACATTTGTTGTATCATTTGTGAGAAGAATATTGTAAGTAAGAAATCATATGCTGTATGTGTATCTGATGATACAACATACAATGCTGTTTTCTTAGTTACTATCTCATCAAAATCAATTGTATTTGTTGATGTAACATCTGCTATTTCTTTTGAGTCGAATTTACCTAATTTTGATTGTAGTGTGCTAAGTATTGAGCCATATGTTTTTTCTGATGCTATTTCAACAGATTTATAGTTCATTCTTGCAGGATGATCATATGGTAACTGACTCATAAGTTCTGTTAAAAGATTTCCCCCACCGTTATTATTTGCTGCTCTAACTAATTCTGCACAACTTGCTAAATTTTGCTCTTCTGGTGGCCTTGTTGCTATTATATAATATATAAGTGCTTTTAATAAAATTTCTGCCATATTGTCCCAATATGGATCTGACTGTCCGCCTTCTGCTTTTTGTCCTTTTACTATTGTATTTGCAATAACATCAACATCTATTTCACTTCTTATATGTTGCAATGGATTATAACTATCACTACTTGTTGGATTTACTAAGTTTAATAACTTTATTTCATATCCGTTTTTCTTTAAGTACCCTGCTGTCGCATCATATATTTCTCCTTTTGGATCTGTAAAAACATATGATCCTAACAGCTTATGAGCATTTGGTATTGTATATGATGAAGATTTACCAGATCCAGATCCACCTACAATAAGTACATTTACATTTCCTATTTTGTCTAATGGTAAACAGTGATTTTCTGAAAGTATTAATCCTGAATTCCTTGTTAATATTCTGTATTCCTCTCCTCCTGTGCACCAATCACTTGACCCATGCTCTATTCCTTGAAATTTACTTTTATCTCTAGATTTATATATTCCTATTAATAATGCTATAACTAATA
>CAMSMU010000022.1 GCA_947061115.1 uncultured Clostridium sp. | reverse complement strand
ATCTTTTGATACTCTGGTAAACCACTCTATGTTTCTTTTCAGTTCATTCATATTATCTAGCAATTCCTTTTGCATACCTTTCATATAATTAGATATTTTACCACTTATGCTTTCTATTTCTTCACTTAATTTCTTCAACTTTTCCTGTTCTTGTTTTATTCTTTTTTCTTCTTCTAATTTTATCATTTCCTGTCTTCTTTCTTCCTTTTCCATATCCTTATCTTTTTCTCTTTGCTTGCATAATCCTTTTAACATTTTTAAAAAGTTTTCTCTATACTGATTAATATCTTCAGATATTAGTGCTATTTCGCCATAAATTTCATTCTGCCTTTTTACTAAATATCTCAAATCTTCTCTATCCAAACCAGGTATATTTATTTTTTCAGAAACCCATTCTATTTCTTCTTTCAATCTAGCATACACTTTTGATTTATAAAAAAATTTATCTAAACCATTAATTGCTTGTTCTTTTAATCTATTTATTTCAGATTCTTCAATTTCTGGAAGTTCTCCTTTTTCTAACCCAATATCATAATATTTAATTTCATTCCACTTACTGGTAAATTTTGAACCTGTAACTCTTGAGAAAGGTAGTATTAATATTTCTTCTTCATTTTGTCCATCTTTATATTCTTCTGTATATATATAGGGTAATCCATTTTTTATACTTATTCTTTCAATAGCCGCATTGCCATACTCACAAAATGTCTTAGCAACATCTAAATTTACGCTAGTAGATAAAGCCTTGCTAATTTCTTTACCCTTAGTTGTATTTTTTGCTTCTTTATTTGTTGTACCTCTATATAATAATGCATTTCCACCTCTTTTACCATCGCTATAAATTTTTCCATATATATTAACAAAATCCTTTATCAATTCTTCTATATTGGAAGAATTGAAATCCATAAGCCATCCTTTTGAATTCATCTCAGAAATTTTAGATGGATCTAATTCTGCTAAGATATTAATTCTTGCATGGTCATATCCGCAATATCTGATAATAGAATTATTTTCTTCTTCTTGAGTTGGTAATCTATCCTTATACCCCATTATCTTCTCCTTTGGTATTGTAGTTATATTATATACTTATGTAATTTTGTTGTAAATATATAGTACCATAAAAAAATCGTTTGCCAAATTGTTCTATGGCAAACGATTTTTATTTATGTATATTTAATTATTCTTCATCTAGTTTTGGAGCTCCAACAGGACAAATTGATGCACAGCTTCCACATTCTATACATTTACTTTTGTCTATTACATATTTATCTTCTCCTTGTGCTATACAATCTACTGGACAAGATGCTGCACATGCACCACATTGTACACATTCATCTGTAATCTTATATGCCATTTTTATCACCACCTTTCAATTAATATTTTTTAAATATCTTCATCAGTATTCTTTTTATCTATTTCGTCCATTCTTTCCATTTCTTGTAATTCTTTTAATTCTTCTTCACTTAATTCTGATTCTATTTCTGATTTTCCATCTTTTATTACTTTTACATCTGTTGCATTATATTTTTTATAATAAAAATTATCGTCTTCATCTTTTAATTTGATTTTTAATATTTCATTAAGTACTTCTATTCCTTCTACTGTTCCTTCTCCATCTGTTGTACTTACAATTGCACCTATTTTAGGTAATTTTTTTATTTTATCTGTATAAACATTTTCCTCATATTTTAGGCAACACATAAGTCTCCCACAATTTCCAGTAATTTTTGCAGCATTTAATGATAAATTTTGTTCTTTTGCCATTTTTATTGATACTGTATCAAAATTATTTAAGAATGAACAACAACATAATTCTCTACCGCAAATACCGTTTCCGCCCATTCGCTTTATTTCATCTCTAACGCCTATTTGTCTCAATTCTATTCTAGTTTTAAATATACTTGCTAAATCTTTTACTAAATCTCTGAAATCTATTCTTCCATCTGCTGTAAAATAGAAAAGTAATTTGGAATTATCAAAAACATATTTCACTTCTACTAAGCTCATTTTAAGTTTATGCTCTTTTATTTTTTTACTGCATATGTCAAATGCTTTTTTTTCATTTTTTAAGTTTTCTTCTTGATGCTTTTTGTCATCTTTATTTGCAATTCTTATTATTTTCTTTAATTCTTTTTCTATTTTTTCTTCTGGTAATTCTCTAACATTAATTGTTACTGTACCAAATTCTTTTCCCAGAGCTGTTTCTACTATTACATTATCTCCGTTTCTAATGTCTAAATTCCCTGGATCAAAAAAATATATTTTACTGGGTTTTCTAAACTTAACCCCTACTACTTTTACCATAACATTCCTCCCTTATATGCATTAACATATAATCTATTGACATATCAAAATTGTTATTTGCAATAATCTTGCTCTTTGTCTCTTCTATTATCTTTATTGCATTTGCACATTTTATATTTGTTTTTATCTTTTCAAAAAATATTATATTAAGAAAATCCAATAAATAATTAATATCATCTTTTGAATTATATAGCACGTCTGCATAATCAAAAACTTCTATCATACTGCCATTTTGTAAAAAACTGGATAATTGTTTTAATTTATCATACGTTTCTTTTTTATCTTGAATTTTATTTATATTTTGCAAGCTACCATCACAAAGTTTAATTATATCTTTATCTTTTATCTTTAGAATTTTTGATATTTCTTCATCACTTAAACTTTCAAATTTAACAATAACACTCCTTGATTTGATTGTTTGTAAAATTCTATTTTCATTAGAGCTTACTAATATTATCATTGCGTATTCTGGTGGTTCTTCTAAGGTTTTAAGTAAACAGTTTTGACTTTCTTCTGACATATACTCAGCATTATCTATTATATAAACTTTTTTCTTTGATATAATAGGTTTTTCTATTATTTTAGCTTGCATCCTACGTATTTGCTCAATTTTTATAGTTTTTCCATCTGATACTATTAGTTCATAATCAGGATTACTATTTAAATCAAACTTCACACAAGACTCACAATTATCTGTTCCTAAGCACATAACTCTTTTAGCTATTTCTTTTGCAAAGAGTTTTTTTCCAATACCTGATTTTCCCACAAACAAATAACTATGTGAAATACTTCCAGATTTTATCGCATTTATAAATGTTTTTTTTACTACCTCATTTCCTAATATATTTTCAAACAATTTGTTCTCCTAATCTACTTTTCCAAATTTATTTAATGGCCAAAATCTAATTACTGCTGTACTTTCTATTCTTTCTAGTGGAACACAACCAAAAACTCTACAATCCTTTGAACCTTCTCTATTATCTCCTATAGCAAATACTGTATTGTCTGGTACTATAAATTCTGTAAGTATTCCTGTTGCTTCAGTTATTACATCACTAGACAAATAACTTTCTTCTAACTCTTTTCCATCTACATATACTTTACCTTTTTTTATTTCTACATGTTCTCCTGGAAGTGCTATTACTCTTTTTATATAACTCTCTTTTCCTATTTCTAAAACATGATATACAAATTTTCCCCACCAGTTTTCAGGTTCATTATCATATTTTGCAACTGGATTTTGTAAATCATTAACTGTTAAACCTATATCACTATTACTTGGTGCTTCAAATGTTATTATTTGATACCTTTGTGGCATTTTTTTCATTGTTCTTGTTAATCTGTTTAATAATAGTCTATCATTTTGTTGAAGTGTTGGTAACATTGATGTTTGCTTTACAACTGTTGGTGTTCCTATAAAATATTTTATTAATATTGCTATTATTACTGCAATAACAATACAATAAATCCACTCTAAAATATCTTTTATTTTATCATTCATTAAAAGTTATCCTTTCTGCATAAATATAAGCAATCTATTTTTTTACAGGTATTTTTATAATAACTTCTGTTCCTTCATTTACTTTACTTTTAATATCTATACTACCATTGTTTTTTTCTATAATTTCTTTTGCTATAGACAAACCTAATCCTGTGCCACCTAATTTTCTAGAACGTGCTTTATCCACACGATAGAATCTTTCATAAATTCTATCTAGATCTTTTTTTGGTATACCAATTCCTGTGTCTTTTATTTTTATGTATGCATCATTGTGTACATATCCAACATAAATATCTACTTTTCCATTATCTGGTGTGTATTTTATAGCGTTACTTAGAATATTAAGTATTACTCTTTCTATTCCATCTTTATCTGCATATACTAATGGAACATCTGCTGTAACATAACATGATGCATCTATATTTTTTCTTTGCAATTCTATGTCAAACTTCTCTTTACATGATTTTGAAAGTTCACCTAAATCAAATTCATTTACTTTGTTAGATAAATTACTACTATCATATTTAGAAAGTATTAGTAAATCTTGTACTAATTTTTCCATTCTATTTACATTATCGTCAATTACTTGTAAAAAATGTTTTTGTGTTTCAACATCACATTCTGTATCTAATAAAGTTTCTGAATATCCTTTTATTGATGTTATAGGAGTCTTTAGTTCATGAGATACATCTGCAACAAATTCAGTCCTCATATTATCCAACTTTACATGCTCAGTTATATCTTGTACTAAGACCATTACTCCCTCTGGCATTTCTATCTCATCTCTAAAAGGTATAAAAAACAAATTCATAATACCTTGATCATTCTCTATTTTTTTCTCAGATGATGTCCAATTCTCAAGGTATATGATTTTCTCCATATTAATATCTTGATATCTACCAAATACATCTTTAAAATTATTATAAAATGATTTTATTTCCAACATTTGAATAGCTGCTGGATTTATATAAGTAATATCGCCATTTATGTTAAAAGTTATTACACCATCTGTCATATGTTTAAGTATTGTTTCTTTTTGTTTTCTTTCACTATTAGAATCTTTTAAATTCTGTCTTAATTCATAAATTATTTCATTTAATGATTCTGTAAGCTCATCTTCTGGAACTATTGCATCTACATTATTAATATCTGTGCTGAATATTGCTGTCTTAGCCCCTTTTAACATTTTTGACATTGGTTCTATATACCTTTTTACTTGAACTATTGCAATTAGCATAGTAATTAGTGAATAAACAACTAATGATAAAATAGTCATGGTTCTAACTAAATTTATATATTCATTTGTTGGATCAATTTTTATTACTATATTTGAGCAGGCAATCCCAATAAAACTGATAACTGCTATTCCAATTGTAAAAATCCAAAGTATTATCTTCATTTGAAAATTTTTCACAATTAAGCCTCCAGTTTATTTAGAATCAATATAGTAACCCACTCCTCTTTTTGTTATTAAAATTTTAGGATTAGCTGTATTTTTTTCTATTTTTTCTCTTATTCTTCTAATTGTTACATCTACTGTTCTAATGTCTCCATAATATTCATATCCCCATACTTTTTCAAGTAAATTTTCTCTAGTAACAACTTGTCCTGGCTTTTGCGCTAAATATCTTAAAACTTCAAATTCTCTTCTAGTAAGATCTGTTACCTTTTGACCCCTTACTTCTACCTCAAACTTATCTAAGTCTAAGCATAAATCACCAACAACAATTTTGTTATTTCTAATGCCTAAATTAACTATATCTTGTTCATTTTGATCTACTTTTCTCAAATTTGCTTTAACTCTAGCTATTAGTTCTCTTATACTAAATGGTTTAGACATATAATCATCTGCACCAATTTCTAATCCTAATATTTTATCTATTTCTTCTCCTTTTGCTGAAAGCATAATTATAGGAGTTTTAATTAATGTTTGTCTTACTTTTTTGCATACTGTAAGGCCATCTGCTTTAGGTAGCATGATATCTAATATAATTAGGTCTGGCTTTTCACTTAAAGCTAGTTCTACTCCCTTTTCTCCATCCTCTGCAGTTAATGTTTTATATCCTTCTTTTTCTAAATGAAACATTAATAAATCAGAGATTTCTTTTTCATCCTCTACTATTAATATTTTCTTTTTTGATTCATCATATGTATTTGAATTTTCTGTAGAATTTTGCACGAAACTTCCACCTTTCCTTTTATTATAGTATATTTATATCACACGGAGAAAAATTTATCAATATTTAATTAGAAAAAATTAGTATTAATGTATAAGCTGAATATTATTGATTTTATCATTAGAGAAACAAATAAGAGTTAATAACAAAAATTTACGTTCTACTAAATTTTTTTATTAACTCTAATTGTTACTCTTTTGGACGCTTCGCTATTTTGATTTTTATAAATAAAAATCAAAGTGCCTACTCCATTCTAAAATCAATAATATTTAACTTTTTATTTATAAATCTACTCTTCCTTCTAAGGCTTTTCCTAAAGTAAATTCATCTGTATATTCAATATCTCCCCCTATTGGAATTCCATGAGCTATTCTAGTTACCCTTACTCCCATAGGCTTTATAAGTTTAGCAATATACATTGATGTTGCTTCCCCTTCAACTCTTGGGTTAGTTGCTAAAATAACCTCTTTTACTGTTCCTTCCATTAATCTTGATAGCAGTTCTTTAATTTTAATGTCGTCTGGCCCAATTCCATCCATTGGGGAGATTGAACCATGAAGAACATGATATAGCCCTTTAAATTCATGCGTTCTTTCCATTGCTATTATGTCTTTTACATCTTCTACTACACATATTTTAGTCAAATCTCTATTAATATTTGAACATATTGGGCATGGATCTGTATCTGAAATATTAAAACACTTAGAACATAGTTTTAAGTTCCTTTTAGCATCTTGTATACTTTGTATAAATTTATTAGCTTCTTCATCACTTGAATTCAGCATATAAAAAGCAAGCCTAACAGCTGTTTTTTCTCCTATGCTTGGTAGCCTTTTAAATGATTCAATTAATTTTTCTATTGATGGTGAATAATATGACATAATTAACCTCTTATTTTATAGTCCTGGTATATTATATTTTCCCAATTCCTGAGCTTGAGCAGAATCAACTTTTTTTAAAGCATCATTAATACATGTTAATATTAAATCTTGTAGCATTTCTACATCTTCAGGATCAACAACATCCTTTTGAATTTTTATTTCTAAAATTTCTTTACTTCCATTTACTTTTACATAAACTGCTCCTCCACCTGTTGTACTTTCAAAAGTTTGACTTGCTAAATTTTCTTGAGATTTTGTCATCTCTTCTTGCATTTTTTTCGCCTGTTTCATGATTTGGTTCATATTGAATCCTCCAAATCCTCCTTGAAATCCTCCTCTTGACATTTCATTTCCTCCTATTCATCTATATAATTAATATTAATACCTAAATCTAATTTGTTTCCACTTTCTTGTTTTGGTTTATCTTCTGAAATTATTTTAATCTTCATATCTTTTCCACATTCCATAGATACTAATTTTCTAATTTCATTTATATTTTCTGGTCTTTCTATAACTGCTTTCCCAAAACTATTTAAACCATTTAAAAATTGTATTCCAACAGTCATATCATCTAATAATACAGCTTTAGTATTATTTAAGTTTGAGTATAGAACCGCCTTTCTTTCTTCTTTTAACTTGCTAATTACATTATTCCAAAAATCTTCACCTTTGATATCCTTTTGAACTGTTTTTTCTTTTGGTTTTTCCACATTCTGTACATTAAGTGTAGATGTTTGTATTTTTGATTCTTGTTTAATAGTTTTTACTTCTATTTTTCCATTATTTATTTTATCTTCTAATGCAACTACTCTTTCTGCTAAACTTGCATTTTCTTTGCTACATAATTTCATTATACCAACTTGAAATATAATATTTTTTTGTGTAGACCATTTTAATTCATTTTCTAATTCAGATAATGTATATATTATATTTAAAAGTCTATCTTTTTCTACAGTATTTACTAATTCTTGCATTTTTGCTTTGTCATCATTTGAATAAATATTTGACACATTTTTAGTAGTCTTTAATATCATAATATCTCTTATATATTTTATTATTTCCCATAGAAAATTACTTAAATCTTTTCCTTCTAATATAATATTATCACATATTTTTAAGCCATCATCTATATTATAATTTAATATAGATTTAACTATTCCATAAATATACTCTAATTTAGGTATACCCACTAACTCTTTAACTTTTTCTTCTGTTATATTAAGATCTTCACTTTGCATGCATCTTTCTAAAATTGATAAAGCATCTCTCATAGCTCCTTCTGATAACTCAGCAATTAAATTTAAAGCTCCATTAGAGTATTGTATATTACACTCTTTGCAAACTTTTTCTAAGTTTTTAGAAATATCTACATCAGATATTCTTTTGAAATCAAACCTTTGGCATCTAGAAAGTATTGTTGCTGGTAATTTTTGTGGTTCTGTTGTAGCTAATATAAACTTTACATGTTTTGGTGGTTCTTCTAGTGTCTTTAGTAATGCATTAAACGCTCCTGTTGATAGCATATGAACTTCATCTATAATATATACCCTATACTTTGCAAGTGTTGGTAAAAAATTTACTTCGTCTCTTATTGCTCTGATATCGTCTACACTGTTATTTGATGCTGCATCCATTTCTACAATATCTGTAAGAGATCCTTCTAATGCTGATTTACAAATCTCACATTCATTACAAGGTTCACCATCTTTAGGATTTAAACAATTTACAGCTCTTGAAAGAACTTTAGCAGACGATGTTTTTCCACATCCTCTGCAACCTGTAAATAAATATGCATGTCCAACTCTATCTGCTATAATCTGATTTTTTAAAGTAGTAGTAATATGTTCTTGTCCAACAATTTCTTTAAAAGTCATTGGTCTAAATTTTCTATACAAAGCTGTATATTCCATATTACTCCTCCTATCTATTCTATATAATAAAGGTACAAAAACCTTTCTTCATAGAGGATACCCCCACATAAAAGTGCCTACTTATTGCTGCTACCTTCCGGTCCTGACAAGTTTCATAGTCTTTTATTGAGAATATCCTCTATAAAGAAACATTCTCATACCTTTGACATTATATACTATTTGTTTAATATTATCAATAGTTTTCTCTTTTAAAAATAATATCACTGCAATCTTTTTTATCCATTTGTGAAGTTCCTTCTGTTAAAATATTTCCGCAAGGTAAATCTAATTTTACATTTCCCCTATATTTAGAAATATTAGTATTTATAACTATATCAAAAGATAATTCTATTTTTAAATCTTCAAAATTTATACCTTTCTTTTCTAACAATGTTCCATTGTATGCTATTTCTTCATTATCACTTGGTTCATATTCCCCTAATTCAGTATTAGCAACTCTAAATACTATATTTCCACCTTGATTAGATATTTGTAATAACTTAGAATTATTTGAATCTGAACCATTATAAGTAAGTTTTCTTTTTATTAAATAATTATCATCATATACAAATAAGCTACCATCTGAACTATTAGGCATATATAATTTAGTTCTTCCTATTTTTGAATCTGTAAAACTAAAATTTTCTACACTAATATTTTCTATATATGAATTTTTTTTATATTCTTCATTCTTTGATATTTGTAAATATATATCATTATATTGTACTATATCTATTTTCCACTTTTGCCCTTCTTTTGCTTCTGTTATAGTTTTTCCTTCTGCACTACTTACTACAATAAGTTCGGACAAGTCAAATGGCATATTTTGCTCACCCTCTATATTATATTTTAGCATTATTATCATTGTAATAGTAAAAGCTATTATAATTACAAAAAGTGTAATTGCTACTTTTATTTTTTCTTTTTGATTTTTTCGCATAATTCCTCCTTCTTAAGAACAATGATGGAGTCTTTTATTAAGATTTATTTTTTCTTTTGTTTTCTTAAATCTTTAAAAAAATTTTTTAACAGTAATTCACATTCTTCTTTGCAAATATTATATTCTATTTCCACTTTATGATTAAATTTATAATCTTCTAATAAATTTAATACTGATCCACAGCTTCCTGTTTTTTCATCCATTGCCCCAATATATACTTTTCTAATCCTTGATTGAATTAGAGCGCCTGCACACATACTACATGGTTCTAATGTTACATACATATCGCAATCACACAATCTCCATGTTTTTAATTTTCTGCTTGCTCTTTGTATTGCGAGTAATTCTGCATGTTTTGTTGTATCATGCCTTTTCTCTTTTTCATTATATGCTTTTGCAATTATTTCTCCATTTTTAACAATAATTGCACCAACTGGTACTTCTAATTCATTATATGCTTTTTGTGCTTGTTTTATTGCAATTTTCATATATTCTTCATTATTCATATATAACTCCTATAGTACACACCATATAATAACACAAGTAGTGTGTTATTGCAACTTGTATTTTTATATAGTAAGAAATTCTATAATATAAAAATAGCATAGACATGGTCTATGCAGGAAATTAAAATATTTTATTAATATATAAAGCATAGTTATATGCTTTATATATCAAAATATGCTCTCTTTGCAATCACTAAAGTCATATGCAAAATCTTCTAACAATGTAAAATTTTCTGCACTAACTATTAATATTTCTAATAATCTATCTATTTTTTCTTCACTTGAAGTTAGTTGTTCTACCTTTTTAATATCTACTTTATTATCTGATATTGTATCAATTTCTATACCATACTTTTCGTCTTTTAATTTGTAAATTTTAACCTCCTTACTTTCTTCTTTTCTTTCAAATGTTATTTTTGAAAATAACTCCTTTTCCATTTTATCCTCCTTTGTTTTTATTAGATAATAAATTATATTATCTTAAAATTTATTTTTAATTTTTTATTATACAAAACATTTTTATTTAATATTTAGTAATAGATATATTTGTCATTTAATTCTTCGTACACATTTCTTGCTATAGTTATTATAAAAAACTTTAATGTTGGTTTTTCATCCATATATAATTTAAAGTAGTTATATATTATTTCAGATGGTGTATTTGCATACATTAAGTCTATAAGTTTACTCAGTGTCCATTGTACATTTTCTGGCTTAGTATTATATTTTTGAGATATTGGGATATATACATATTTTTTTAAGTCTTTCATTGTGTTTCTGTCTTTAACTACAATATATATAGCATCAATTAAGTATTGATACGAAATTGAAGATCTTCTAAATTTAAAATGATTTAACTGAATAATTATTTCGTTTATTATTTTTCTATCTTCCAACTTTTATACTCAATTATTAACTCCAAAACATTCCTAATAATTCCTCATTATTCCATTTTGGCTTTAATTTCTCTAAAAAAATGTTATACTAATTATGTCAACGTTGTTTGATTGCTATTTTAATCTGGATTTGTTCAGATTATTTAGTAATATAGGCAAGAGAGAGTAAAGTAGCTTAAAGTAACTCGTTAACCTAAGTTTCAATTTATCTATTAAGAAAGGATTACTATTGTTATGAAGAAAATTGTTCGGTTACTTACAACAGCACTGATTATGGCAGGTTTTATGTCCATGTCGGTATTTGCAAAAGAGTCTGATGAGACAGCGTCCAGCGATCAGGAAGTTTCTGTAGTTGATGCAGAAGCTGTTGTCCAGGATGTATCTTATGATTCCAACGAAAGTGCAGCAACTAATGCTGATGATGAGATCGCTCCTCAGGCACTCGGCAAACTTCTCGCAAGTGGTGCAGGTACAATCACTGGAGGAAGTGGCACTATTACTGTTTCACTCCCTTCGGGCAATTGGTGGGCTGATTTCGTTGCAGCAATTGGGTACACAACACGGAATGATATTGTTGAAGTATCTGTTCGCACTCCTGAAGGTAATACCTTTTACTTAGGTTCTTTATCTGGTACAGGAAGTCGTACATCCGCACATCAGGAAACATATGCACCAGCTGGAGATTATCTGTTTTACTTTTCCACAACCAACACCGATACATTCAATGTTATTGGTTATATTTATGATTAAGTAAAATGCTCTCTCTTGCCGCTTGAAAGGTATTCTCTTAAGAGGATACCTTTATATTTTTATATTTTCTACAGTATTTAGCTCAATTTCATAACTTGTTACTTCTAATTCGTTATCACTTTTTTCTACTGAATAATTTATAATTGGTAATAAAGTATCTTTATTTAGTTTTGTCATGTTCTCATTTGAACTTAAATGTATATTTTTATCACTTATTCTAATATCAGCTGTTGTTCCTTTTATACATTCTCTTAAAATTTTTATTATACTGTTAGATTTCATATGTTCTGGAAATCGTGAATATAATTGAGCACCTTTTTCATAACCATTATTAAAAGCTAGATGTTCTTCCATATTTATATCTACTTTGTCATTCATTTTTTTATTTATTTTATATCCTTCATTATTATTATAGTTTATATAAGTTAACGTTTCTTCTATATTGTTGCTCTCATTATATATATTCTTTATAGTCTTAGATACTCCATCTTTAAACCAGCATTCTTCTTTTTGTGCCAACTTATCTTCTTTATACTTATATATAATATAATGATAATTACTTAGTTCTTTATACTGTTTAGCTGTATTAACTATTTTAAAATATAATACAAATTTATAAGTAATAACTATTATAAATATTAAAAAGAAAAATAATACAATATATCTTATTAGTTTAAATATTTGTAATCTTTGTTCAGTTTTGTCGTCATTTTTTACACTAATAGAATATGCTTCTCTTTTAATAACATCATTAGTCATTAAATCATCCATACCAACTTTAAAGTATTTACTAATTTTTAATAAGTTATCTACATCTGGTTTGGTTGATCCTTGCTCCCACTTAGAAACAGCTTGTCTTGATATTTTCAATTCATCTGCTAATTCTTCTTGCGATATCCTCTTATTAATTCTTAATTGTACTAGGTTTTCTCCTAAATTAGTTATTTCTTTTTCTGAACTCATTTTTCTCTCCTCTACATCACTCCTTGCTTTGTATAATGGAATCATTATAAGCATTAAGTATTATAATATTCCACCGTCTTTAGATTGCAATTTAGCAACTAAGTGATTTTTTCTTCTATCTTTTGTGTTTTTGCATATATCACCCCTTGTTTTGTATAATGTGATTATTATAGACATTAATCTACATATAAAACCAGAATCTGATAGTAGCACTTTCGCAACTTGGTATTTTTTAATGTTTTTTTCATATTTTTTTAGTGTTTTTTCTGTAAGTTGCGATTTTTTCATTTTAAATAATTTCTGGATATATGCTATTTTTAGCACTTTATTGATACTAGCATATCGAATTTGCTTTTATAGACGCTATATCGTTAAATATGTAAATTTTATACAAAATTGTAAAATTATTCCATTTACGGGGTGCACATAATTAAATTATTGTAAATTAACTGGTTTATTTTTGTAAAAAAAGAACTAAATTTGCATTATTAATTAGTTCTTATATTTACATAAAATGGTGTTCCCGGGCAGAATCGAACTGTCGACCTATCGCTTAGGAGGCGATCGCTCTATCCAACTGAGCTACGGAAACATTTTCTAAATTATACTATATGTTTCATACTTTTTCAAATTTTTAAATTATAAATTCTTTATCTAAATCCATATTGTTTATTTTTTCAAGTATTCTCCTACAATTTTCTATATATGTACTTAATTTTTCATATCTTTCTTTTTTGTATAAATTAAAAGATGCATTAAAAAAGTTAAATATTATCATAAATATAATTAATTTATTAAAGTTTCTTGGTCTCTTATTTTTATATAAACTATCTAAAAATCCTTTTACAAATATTTTTTCTTTATTATTCATTAAACACCATGTTATCTGATGTTTAAAATTCATAATATCATAATTTAATTGCATTGACTCTATATCAATAATATATAATTTTCCATGTAAATCTCTCATAAAATTAGAACTTTTTATATCTCCATGTATTAATTTAATTTTTTCTTCTTTTAAAAGTATTATATATTCATTTAATTTAGTTTCTAATTTTTTAATATCTGATTCTGAAAAGAATTTATAAACTGTTTTGCATGCTTCTGTGGCATTTAACATATTTTTAAATTTATGTATAATATTTATTAATTCTTTTTCATCTTCTTTCTCTTTAAATAATAATTTATCATATTCATTATAGTTCTTTAATTTTAATAGCTCTTTTCCTATTTTCTTTCCCAATTCATATATATGATTTTCATCTATGTTCTCGTTTTTTATATATTGCTTTAGGTTTGTTCCCTCTATATAGTTATATAATATATAATACTTATCTCCATTTTGTATATCACCATAATCTATAATTTTTAAAGAATTTATATTTAACTCTTTATAAATTCTTGTAGTTTCATATATTTTTTTTACTTTTTCTTCATTATATTTTTGATTAAAAACCTTTAAAAAGTATTTTTTATTTTTTCTTTCTATTTTATAAATTAATGCTCCTGAATGTCCATCTTCGATTTTTTCTATAATGTCTTCTTCATTTATAAACTTTATTTCTTGTAATATTGTAACTTCTTCTTTCATCTATTTACCTAATTAAAATCTTTCCAGCCATTTATTTCGTTTCTTTTTATTGCACCTATTATATTAGCTCTAGAATGTTTATACTCCATCTCAATACTTTTTAATAAATTAAGTGCATATTCACGTTTTGATGTACCATCCATTGGGCACACCTTTGGCATAATTTTAATATTATTTCTTTTTACAAAGCTTTTTGTATATTTTTCCTCTGTATATATTAGAGGTCTTATTAGTGTCATATTAGATCTATCCATATAGCTAACTGGGGCTATTGTATTAAGACTCCCTGCATATATCAAATTCATTAAAAATGTTTCTAATACATCATCTTCATTATGTCCTAATGCAATTTTATTACACCCATACTCTTTAGCAGCTGAATTAAGCATTCCTCTTCTTAAATTTGCACATAATGAACAAGGGCTTTTCTCTTTTCTGATGTCAAATACTATTGTTTTTATATCACTTGGAACAATGGCGATTTCTACATTTACATCTTTAGCAATTTCTTCTAAAATTCTTGTATCAAAATTATCAAATCCTGGATTTATAGTAATTGCCATTAATTCAAACTTCTTAGGATAAAAAATTTGTAAATTTTTTAATGCATATAAAAGACTAACAGAGTCCTTTCCTCCTGAAAGGGCTACTGCTATTTTATCTCCATCTTCTATCATATTATAATTTTCAATTGCTTTTCTCATTTTACTAAGTATTTTTTGCATGATGCTATCTCCTTATGTCCTATAATTATAAAGTTTTTCCTATTATATTTATAATATTTTTTATTCTACAATTTTTTTCATAGCTTCTGTTAAACCTTCTAGTTTTTCTTCCGCTTCTTTCATAGATTTGCCTTTTACTCCCATATAGAACTTTATTTTAGGTTCTGTTCCAGATGGTCTTACACAGCACCAACTATTATCATTTAAGTCATAATATATAACATTAGATGTAGGTAAATCTGTTTCTGCTTTTGTTCCATCAGCCTTTACTATTGTATGCTCTTTATAATCTCTTACTTCTAATACGTCATATTCTCCTAATTTTTTAGGTGGATTTTTTCTTATATTTTCCATCATCATTTTTATTTTGTCAGCACCATCTGCCCCTTTTAATGTAATAGTATATAATCCTTCTTTATAAAATCCATATTTCTTGTAAATATTTAGCATTTGCTCCCATAAAGTAATTCCTTTACTTTTATAATAAGCTGTTGCTTCACAAAGTGCCATAACTGCTGATATTCCATCTTTATCTCTTGCATGGGGGCTAATTATGCATCCATAACTTTCTTCATATCCAAATAAAAATGTATGACTATTATCTTCTTCAAAACATCTTATTTTTTCTCCCATCCATTTAAATCCAGTTAATGTTTCAAATAAATCTATACTATATTCTCTGGCAATATCCTTAGTCATATTAGATGAGACTATTGTAGTAAGTATTGCTCCATTTTTTGGTAATGTCCCTTTTTCTCTTTTTTGTGATAATTCATATTCTGCAAGAAGAAGTGCCGACATATTTCCAGTATATGAAATATATTCTCCATTTTCGTTTTTAGAATATACACCTAATCTATCTGCATCAGGGTCATTAGCAAGTACAACATCTGCATCTACTTCTTTTGCTAGTTCTAGTGCTAATTTAAATGCATTTTTATCCTCTGGATTTGGATAGCTTACAGTTGGAAAGTCTCCATCTGGTTCTTCTTGTTCTTTAACGACATATACATGTGTAAATCCTATTTCTTTTAAAATTCTTTTAACACTTTCTCCACCTGCTCCATGAAGAGGTGTATATACTATTTTTACATCATCTTGAACATTTTTTATAACTTCTGGATTTTGAACTAAATTTTTTAATGTATTTATAAATTCATCATCTATTTCTTTCCCAATTTGTATATATAAGTTTTTATTTACGGATTCTTGCTTTTTCATAGTTTTTATAGCACTAAAATCTGATATATTATTAACTTCTTCTATTATTTGTTTATCTTTTGGTGGCACAATCTGTGCTCCATCATCCCAATATACTTTATATCCATTATATTCTGGTGGATTATGGCTTGCTGTAATCATTATACCTGCTGTGCATCCTAATTTTCTAACTGCATAAGATAATTCTGGTACTGGTCTTAGTGATTCAAATACATATGTTTTTATTCCATTTGCATTTAAACATAAAGCAGTTTGTTCACTAAATTCCTTAGACATATGTCTTGAATCATAAGAAATAACAACTCCTTTTTCTTGAGTCCCTTCTTTTAATATAAAATTTGCTAATCCTTGAGTCGCTTTTCCAACAGTATATTTATTCATTCTATTTGTTCCTGAACCTATAACACCTCTTAATCCCGCAGTTCCAAATTCTAAGTCTTTATAAAATCTATCTTCAATTTCTTTAATATTTCCTTCAATTTGTTTAAGTTCTTTTTTTGTTTCTTCATCAAAACTTGGATTATTAATCCATTCATTATATTTTTTTAAATACTCTTCCATTTTTCCTCCATTTTTTATTAACTTAAAATAATAATAGGAACTTAATTTATATTCTCTATATTAGAAATTATATCTTTTAAATTCCATTTGGTTTTTTGTGGCTTGCGATTGTTACATAATAGGAAAGTTCTAAGAACTTTCCTATTTTTCTTTTTAGATTTAATCTTTATTATGAAAATTTATATATAATTTTCTTGCCGTTTCTGGACTATCTTCACCTTCTGCATTTTTTACTGGTGCAAATTCATTTTCTCTTTTAACCCTCAAAACAGCCATATCATCTAAACATTCAAAAGCATCAAATAAAAATGCTTCAAATTTATATGCATTTGGCTTTTGTGGTGATACAACATTACCTTCTTTATCCAAATATTTAGCTTTCTTTATTGCTATGTGATAAGGTAAATCCATTTGTCCTATTTTTTCAATTGCCTTAATATTAAATAAGTTACAAAGAATATGTGATTCTCCATATTTTAATTCTCCACTATCGTTTTTTTCTTCTGCCATATCTTCAGATATTTCACTGTATTCAATAACACTTGGTTTTCCAGACTTTTTGCAAAATACCCCTACTTTTTCTTTTGGTCTAGCTTTTATAATGCTCTTTCCAGCAGCTAAAACTTTTTTATCTTCTGCTAATCCAATTAATACATCATCAACCATGTTTACTAAAACATTGTCAACTCCGCCTATAAATACCCACTCAATTCCTCTTGCATTCATATCATAAACAACACCATCTTTGACCATTGATTTAAAAATGCCACCATGTCCGTCTGATGCCTGTTTTATTTGATTTTTTTCGTTTAAAATTATTTTACCATCTGAGTCTAACATTGGTAATTTTCCTTGCTTAAAAAATGAAATATATTTTTCTGGGTACCCAAAAAAATTATGAGATTTAAAAAATGTTTCAGTTTCTTCATCATTTTCATCACTGGTCATAATATACCATGGAATATCTACATTATATTTTTCTCTCGATTTCTTTAATGTTTCACAAAGTATTTCAAATATTGACTTATGTGTGTCTAATCCTAAGTCATATGTCCCTTTTGGACCTGCATGTCCTAATCTTGTACCTTGACCTCCAGCCATGGTAACTACAGCTAATTTTCCTAATTTAATTTTTTCTAGACCTATTTTTTGATATTTTTCATATTCTTCTTTAGACAATTTTTCTTTATCTACAAAATCAATTGGTTCTATTTTTGTATTAGAAAAATTATTTGATTTTTTGCTCGTTTCATACAATTTTTCAATTTGGTTAAAGTCTATTGTTAATATAGTATTTAAAAAATCTTGTTTCTCCTTTTCGCCTTGAAGTCTATTATACCCATCTAATAGTTGCTCTTGGCTATACTTTTTTAAAATTTGCTTTACTTGCTTTAGTTTTTCGTCCATTTACTATCTCCTTTGTCATATATTTTAGGCTCCAGCCATAATAGACACTTCACGCCAATACAACTAAAAATGAGACACATCATTTTTAGATATATTATAATATATAACAATTATAGAAATTAGTCAATTATTTTTTCTCCTGTCGTATATAAAATCTTATCACTTCCTTTAATGACACTAGACATAAGATTGCCTTGATTATTAAAGTCATAGCAATTAATTACTTTTGCTTTTACATTTTTCATATGTTTTATTTTGTCCTTAATATATGTATTAGCTAATTTTAAATAAACGTTACTCCCTCTAAGGATAAAAATGATATTTTTTGTTTCATTAATCTCAGTTTCTTCTATATTAATATTAGAAGAAAAATTTATTTTATTTTTTATTATATTTTTTCTTTTATTTTCTAATAATTTTATTTCTTCATCAATACCTTCTTCAAAGAATGTAATGATATTCTTTTTATTATTCTTTAATAAATATTCATAAAGTACTACACTAAGATGGTAATTGCTCGCATAAAAATTGCATATATTCTCTACTTTCATAAGTATCCTCTCCTTTTATCTTTTGATGACATCTGGTATATTTTACCATTTTGTTACAAATATGTCAATAATATTACAAGACAATCGTATTCCATTTTTCGACAAAAAAATTTTAAAATTTATTCCAATTGTGTATATTTTATTTTAATTAGGTAATAATTTTATTAAATAGAAATTGGAGGAAAAACATGAAAAAATATTTAATTTTATTATTTACATTAATTTTATTTTTAATACTTTCTGCTTACTCTTATACATGTGCAATAAGTAATAATTTATCCAATAGTGTTTTTAGATTACATGTTATTGCTAACAGTGACAGTAAAGAAGATCAAGAATTAAAATATAAAGTAAGAGATAGACTTATACAATACATGAACTCTTTAGTTTCTACTAATAATACTAAAGAGGATGTAATCGAAATAGCTAAAATGCATGAAGAAAATTTTAAACAAATAGCTAAACAAGTAATTATAGATAATGGATTATCTTACGATGTTAATATAGAAATAGGTAATTTTGCTTTTCCTACAAAAACATATGGAGATATTAAATTTCCTTCTGGATTTTATGATGCTTTAAAAGTAGAAATTGGTAACAGCAAAGGTCAAAATTGGTGGTGTGTAATGTTCCCTCCATTATGTTTTGTTGATATAAATTCAGGAGTTGTTCCAGAAGAATCTAAATTAAATTTGGAAGCAAATTTAGGAAACGAAGAATACGATATCATTTCTAACAGTGAGAATTCTGATAGTTTAAATATAAAATTTAAAGTTATTGAATTTTTTGAAAATTTAGGCATAAAACTTGCAAACAATTAAAATTATAAATTACTATATATTATCAAGTTAGTTAATTTTACTTTTAGTATTGTAAAAATTGTAATAATATGTTATATAATATTATTGACAAAATACTGGGGGAATTAAATTGGATAAATTCGTAATAAAAGGGAAAACAAGACTAAAAGGTGAAATTGAAATTAGTGGAGCAAAAAATGCAGCTGTTGCAATCCTTCCAGCAACTTTATTAATTGATGGAATTACAACTTTAGATAATGTTCCAAATATCAGTGATGTTAAAATTATTTGTGATATATTAAATGAATTAGGTGCTAATGTTACTTGGACTGGTGAGCACTCTTTAAAAGTTGACGCAAGAAATATATCTTGCGCTATTGCTCCTTTAGATAAAACAAGTAAATTTAGAGCATCTTATTATTTATTAGGTGCTTTACTTGGTAGATGTAAAAATGCACAAGTTGGATTGCCTGGTGGATGCAATTTAGGTGCTAGACCTATTGACCAACATAAAAAAGGATTTGAATCTTTAGGCGCAACAGTTGATATAAGTCAAGGTAAGATTTCAGCAAAAGCAAAAAAGCTTATTGGTACCCCAATTTATTTTGATGTAGTTTCTGTTGGTGCAACTATAAACTTAATACTTGCATCTGTTTTAGCAGAAGGTACCACCGTTTTAGATAATGTTGCAAAGGAGCCTCACATAGTAGATGTAGCTAACTTTTTAAATGCTGCTGGTGCAGATATTCGTGGAGCTGGAACAGATACCATTAAAATTAATGGAGTAAAAAAGCTAAAATCAGAATGTAGTTATTCTATAGTTCCTGATCAAATAGAAACTGGAACTTTTATGTTAGCTGCTGTTGCTTCAAAGGGTGATATCCTTATTAAAAATTGTATATCAGAACATATGGATTCATTATCTGCAAAGATATTGGAAATGGGTGGAACAATAGAAGATTTTGGCGATTCAATGAGAGTTTATTGTAATAAAAAACTTTCAGCCGCTAATATAAAAACTTTACCATATCCAGGTTTTCCTACAGATTTGCAACCACAAATTGGAGTTGCACTTTCAATTGCTTCTGGGACAAGTATTATTAATGAAAGCATTTGGGAATCTAGATTCCAATATACTACTGAATTAAATAATATGGGAGCAAAAATCACACCTCAAGGAAAAACAGCAATTTTTGAAGGTGTAGACAAGTTAACAGGTGCTCCGATATATGCTTCAGACTTACGTGCTGGTGCTGCATTGCTAATTGCTGGCATTATTGCAGAAGGAACTACTGAATTATATAATATTCATTATATAGATAGAGGTTATGAACATATTGAAGATAAATTTAGAAAACTAGGTGCTAATATCCAAAGAATAACAGAAGAATGAGGTTTATTAATGTTTGAATTTTGTAATTTATATAGTGGAAGCTCTGGAAATTGTTCCTTTATTGGAACAGAAAATGCTAATATACTTGTAGATTGTGGTCAAAGTCAGAAAAAAATTATTACAGCTTTAGAAGATATCGGAAAAGATATTTCTAATATTGATGGTATTATAATTACACATGAACATAGTGATCATATAAAAAGCCTTGGGGCTATATCCAAAAAATATAATATACCAGTATATGCTAATCAAAAAACATTTGATAATATGTCTGAACAAACTTCTTTAATAAATGGAAATAATATAAATGTTTTTAATACTAATGACTATTTTGAAATAGCTGATTTAAAAATATTTCCATTTCATATTCCACATGATGCATCTGATCCTTGTGGATTTAATATATATAAGGATGATAAAAAAATTAGTATAGCTACTGATATTGGACATATGGATAGTAAAATATTAAATAAATTAGAAGAAAGCTCTTTTGTTTTATTAGAATCAAATTATGAACCAGAAATATTAAAATATGCAAGATATCCTTACTATTTAAAACAAAGAATAGCTGGTCCAAATGGACACCTATCTAATCAAGAAGCTGGAGAAACTATAATTAAATTAATTTCTTCAGGAGTACGTAACATTATGTTAGGACATCTTAGTAATCAAACTAATTTTCCAGAATTAGCTTATAAAACAGTTATGAATGAAATAATTGAGAGTAAAATTAATAATGATAATTTACTTTTAAATGTTGCTAATAGATCTAAACATGGTAATATAATAAATATTGCATAAAAGAGTTTTTTAATTTTTATAAAATTAATTAAAAATATTATATAAATTTATTTTTTATAATATTTTTTTTATATCATTTATTATGAATAATTAAAAAAATAATTTCATTAATATTTATTATTCAGATTTTATTAATTATAATTTTATATGGAATTAAATTTAAAAATTATTATATTCTTTTGTTCTATTATTTTTAACTCATATTTTGTTTTTATATTATTTCTTAATTTATATTTTTTATTTCTATTTTATTATAGTTTTTATATAAAATTAAATTTAAAAATTATTATATTTTTATCATATTATTTTTTAATCTGTATTTTGTTTTTATATTATTTCTTAATTTATATTTTTTATTTCTATTTTATTATA
>CAMSMU010000021.1 GCA_947061115.1 uncultured Clostridium sp. | reverse complement strand
TTATTGTTCCCAAGTTAAGTCAAGAAATACAACAAGAGATTACAGATAAAGTCCGCAAATACGAAGAGTTTTAGAAATTATAAATATTCCTATTACAGTAATTGCCTTTTCAATTGTAAAAGGTAAAGTTAAAAATAATGTAAAAGCAAAAGGTACAAAGTAATATATAAAATCTAAAAATGCTTCTATCAAAAAACAAATTGTTATTTTTTTCTTATTAAGACTTTTGAATATAAAGTTAATATTATCATTTCTCATATAGATCACCTTAAGCAGATTGTACTATAAAAAATTGAAATTTTAAATACTATTTTTGAATTATGTAAAAATACTATATATTATTGATTTTATCACTAAATAAACAAATAAGAGCTAATAACAAAAATTTTCGCTCCACTAAATTTTTGTATTAACTTTTATTATTTATTTTTCGGACGCTTTGCTATTTTGATTTTTATTTATAAAAATTAAAATGCCTACTTCGTTCTAAAATCAATAATATATAGTATTAGTATTATACAAAAAGTAAAGAATAACTATTTACTTTATTAATAATATATAGTAAAATACTTTTGCAAAAAGAAAAGGAGATAAGTATGTTGAAAAAATATATAATAGTTTTTTTAGTATCAATGGTTCCACTTATAGAATTAAGGGGAGCAGTACCAATTGGATTAAGTCAAGCATTTGGAGATACTTTACCAATTTTACAACTTTATATAGTATGTATATTAGGTAATATGCTACCAGTGCCATTCATATTTTTCTTTGCAAGAAAGGTATTAGAGTGGGGATCAGATAAACGTTTTATTGGAAAGTTTTTTAAATTTTGTTTAGAAAAAGGAAAAAAAGGTGGAGAAAAATTAAAAGCTAAAGCAGGAAAAGGACTATATTTTGCACTATTTTTATTTGTAGGAATACCACTTCCAGGTACAGGAGCATGGACAGGAACATTAGCAGCAAGTTTGTTAGATATGGACTTTAAAAAAAGTGTAATATCAATAATGCTTGGAGTAGTGCTTGCAGGAATTATAATGGGGCTAGCATCAGCTGGTGTATTTGGTGCAGTAGGAGCAATTTTTAGTTAAAATAATTAAAAAATATAAAAATACAACTATTATTGATAGTTGTATTTTAGTATAAATTAATTTTATAAATTTAATAATTTATATGCACTACAGAATTCGCATCCTGAACATATTTTAACCTTATTACCAAATATAAGTTTTATTGTATCAATAAACTCATCATTTGGAGAAATAAGATGTACTAAAATCTTCTCAGGTAATTTTCCAATCAGAGTATTTAAAGCATAATCGTTTTTAGAAAATGTAATATCAGATAAATACTCAGAATTAAAGTCTTCAGATTCAATTATATTTCCAGACTCATCTAATAAAATAGATTCTTTATTAACATATATTAAATTAATTGTTATTGGTTCTGGTATTTTAGAATCTACATAAGTTTTAAGTAAAGATACAAATTCTAAATATTCCTTATCTAAAACAAATTTATTGACTGCACTTTCTAATGATTCATTTAAAGATTTTATATAATTTTTAAGTCTAAAACTTACAAATCCATTTAGAATAATAGTTTTATTTTCTTTTATATAATTTTTTATATCATTACATATCTTATTATTATTATATTTATTAGAAATACAACTATATTCTTCAAAAATAGCTTTTTTTTCATATTTATCAAAATAAAAATAGTCTTTATAAATCAATCTTTTAATAATTTCTGGTTCATAAAATTTTATAATTGTGTTAAAAATAATATTAGAAATAATATCATAAAATTTAATATTGTTATCTCCTCTATAGTGAACAATAACATTTTCATAAATTTTAAAATTATGTTTTGAATAATAAATGTCAGGGATATTTAAATTACTAATTTCTGACATTAAAAAATCTTGTATATGTGAATGATTATCTTTTATACAAACTGAAATCATACAACCTCCTCAAAGTAGTATCTACCAGATAAGATATATTATTCCAAAAAAAATATTTTGTTAAATAAAATTTATGTAAGCAAGCATTATTACTAGATATTAGTTTTAATAAAAAATTTTTGAAAATAGTAGAAATTTAAAAACATTAATGATAGAATAAAATAGTATTACTATAAAATGGAGGATGAACAAATGCCAAAAGGAAGAAGGAGTAAGAAAAAACAAGAACAGAAAAAGTTAAATATTGCAGTTATAACTTTAATTGTAATTAGTATTTTACTTGCTGTATTAATATATACAAAATCAGGATATTTAGGAAAAACTTTAAGCCCAGCATTAGGTGGCATTTTTGGGTACATTAAATATTTATTGCCAATAGCAGTTTTTGCCTTCGCCCTATACATAGCATATGACAAAGATACAAAATATTATATGCCTAAGATAATAATGTTTTTTATAATTATTTTATTAATAGATATGATTTTTAGCTGTTATCAAGTTTCAAAAGGAACTATAGATATGTCGCAAGGAAATGATATAGCATTAAAACAAGCTTATACTTTAGGAACAAAAGACATTGGAGGTGGAGTAATAGGTACAGTAATTGCTATGCCACTTATTAACTTAATAGGAATTTTAGGCACAGTAATTGCATTAATAGGTCTTTCAATTATTATGATTGTATTTATATTTGGACTTCATCCAGCAGAAGCAATATCAAATTCAATAGACAAATTAGCAGACCAAAAAGCTAAAAGAGCAAAAAGTAAGGAAGATAGAAGAAATATAGCTCAAGAGGAAATAAAAGCAAAAGCAGAAACTAGAAAAGAGAGAAAATTAAGAGAAAAATTAGAAAATGAATCAGGAAATAAAGTAAATGAAAAACTAGAAGAAGAAATTACAATCAATTTAAATGAACCTAGAAAATATGATCACTCTAAGGATAATTTAGATGTATCAATATTTGATAAAAAAGGAATTAAAGTAGAACAAGGAGAAGAAAAAGAGCCAGATAGTTTATTTACAAAACAAGAGGAAGAAAAAGAAGACAAAACAAAAGAGGTATTACAATTAGATCATGGTATAACTGTAGAAGATAAAGCCTATGAATTTCCTCCTATTACATTACTTAATGAGGGAGATGGAAATTCAGATAAAAATAGTGAAAAAGCATTGCTTGCAACAGCAGAAAAATTAAGAAGAACATTATATAGTTTTGGTGTATCAGCAAAAGTAGAGAATGTGTCAGTAGGACCAGCTATCACTAGATATGAACTTGCACCAGCTGAAGGAGTTAGAGTTAATAAAATAACAAATCTTTCAGATGATATTGCCAGAAGCTTAGAAGCAGAAACAATAAGAATAGAAGCTCCTATACCAGGAAAACATACAGTAGGTATAGAAGTTCCTAATAAAGAAAAGAATATGGTACCTTTAAGAGATATTATAGAATCAAAAGAATTCTTAAACAATAAATCTAAGTTATCATTTGCATTAGGTAAAGACGTTGCTGGAGAAACAATAGTAACAGATATAGCAAAAATGCCTCACACATTAATAGCAGGTTCAACAGGTTCAGGTAAATCAGTTTGTATAAATACTTTAATAACAAGTATAATTTATAAAGCAAAACCAAGTGAAGTTAAATTACTTATGGTAGATCCAAAAGTAGTAGAATTATCAATATATAATGGAATACCACATCTTTTAATACCAGTAGTAACAGATCCTAAAAAAGCAGCAGGTGCATTAGCATGGGCTGTACAAGAAATGGTTAAAAGATATAGTTTGTTTGCAGAAAAAAAAGTTAGAGATATGAAGGGGTATAATGACCTTGCTGAAAAAGAAGGGAACCTTAAATTACCTCAAATAGTTATTATTATAGATGAGCTTGCCGACCTTATGATGGTAGCAGCAAAAGATGTAGAAGATGCTATTTGTAGATTAGCACAAATGGCAAGAGCAGCAGGAATGCATTTAGTAATAGCAACTCAAAGACCATCTGTAGACGTAATTACAGGTATAATTAAAGCAAATATTCCATCAAGAATAGCATTTGCAGTATCTTCACAAGTAGACTCAAGAACAATATTAGATGGTTCAGGAGCAGAAAAGCTATTAGGTAAAGGAGATATGCTATTTTATCCATCAGGGGCACCAAAACCAACTAGAATACAAGGGGCATTCGTATCAGATAAAGAAGTCGAAAGTGTAGTAGAATTCTTAAAAAGAGATGGAGAAACACAATATGATGAAAATATAATTGAATCAATAGAAAATAGTGATGCAGATGAAAAGGTTGCTAAAAATGAAGAAGATGATGATACAGATGAATTATTAAATGAAGCAATTGAATTAGCAGTTGAAACAAGACAAGCATCAACAACATTCTTGCAAACAAGGCTTAAAGTAGGTTATGCTAGAGCCAGAAGGATCATAGATCAGATGGAACAAAGAGGCATTATATCAGGATATAATGGTAGCAAGCCTAGAGAAGTAATAATGCCTAAAGAAAGATGGGAAGAACTAAAGATGGCACCAGAGGATTTACAAAAAGCACAATCTACAGAAGAAAATGAAAACGAAGGAGAATAACTTTGAGGTCAAAGCTTTTAAAGAGAGATTTTAATGAAGAATTAGAAGAAATAGCCGAAAGCAAAGGATTTGAGAAAGAAGCTCAAAATCTTTTGCTTAGTATGTTATATAAAGTAGATAATGCATACAATGACTATCAAACAGTAAAAAGAGAGGTACCCTATAAGGAAGAATTTTTAGAAAATATATTAAAAATTGTAAAAATAAATTGCAAAGAAATTGAAATAGCAAAACCAAATTCTATATTAGAAAAACAACTGGAAAATACTAAGTGCAAAATTTTAGAAGAAGATAAAGAAAAAAGAGAACAGAAATTAATAATATTTCCTAATGAAAAGGTAGTATTATATAGTGTAATAAAAGCAGGGCTAGAAAAAATAAATTCAGATTTAAATTTAGAAGAAAAGGCAATTCTTACTGCAATACAAATAGGGAAGTGTATTTCTTATTCAGAAGTAATAAGAGATTTTAATGGATATTCATGGTCATCAGTTATAAATGAAATTGAAAATATTGAATGTAATGTTATTTATACAGATTTAATATATTTAATAGGAGAAGAACGAGTAAACAACTTAAATTCATCAAATATTTCTAAAATAAAAGACTATATAAGTAGTGAATTATATGAAGAGATAAAGAAAGTAGCTATCAATTTTTATTTTAAATATAATGAAAATGAAAGATCACAATTTGAAAATAAAATTGTAAGAGAACAAAAGCAATTAGAAGAAATGACTAATCAAAAAGAATTTGTAGAAAAAATAACTAAGATAAAAAAGAATATGTTAGCTAAAATAAAAGAAATAGATGAAGAACTAAATAATCAAGAATTATTAAGAAAAAAATATATCGAAACTAATAAAGAATTGCCAAATGAGAAAAAAATATTTAGCATAAGTCATTATGAAGAGAAAATACAAAATGATAGAAAACAAATATTAAACCAAATAGAAGAATATAATAAATTACTAAAACCTATACAATTTGTAAAAATAAAAACAGAGTTAGAAAATAAAATAGAATATTATAATGATTTGAGTACAATAGATATAGTGAAAATGCAGGAAATATTTATAAATCAATTTTATAAATTAGTTAATAATGTAAATGATAAAGTACAACTACTCGATTATATATATAAAATTAGATATTTAAAATATCTACCAATATCTAAGACATGTAAAATGAAAGATAAAATAGATTTTAGTAATATTGAAAAAGAAATTATATCTAAAGGAATAAGTATAGATTTAATTACACGTATATCAAATAATATAGAAACAGACTATGCATTATTAAAAGGTATTTTTAATACAAGAAATGTAAATCTAGAAGATTTATCAATAGTATTATCAGTAGAAGATGGAAGGCTAGAATCAAAAGTATATGATGGTGAAACATTAGATAATACAAATTTTATAGAGCTAAATAATAATAGTAATGTACAAATAAGGAAAACTAAAAAAGTAAGAATATTTAATTAAGTGAAAGGAAAAAATATGAAAATTACATTTTTAGGAGCAGCAGAAACTGTTACAGGATCAAATTTTTTAGTGGAAGCTGCAGAAAAAAAATTTTTAGTAGATTGTGGACTTCATCAAGGTAAATATGAAGAAGAATTATTAAATGATGAGCCATTTGAATATGATGTAAATACAATAGATTTTATGCTACTTACACATGCACATATAGATCATTCAGGAAGAATACCTAAACTATATAAAGATGGATATAGAAATTCAGTGTATGCGACAAGAGCAACTTGTGATTTATGTGAAATAATGCTTCCAGATAGTGGACATATACAAGAAACAGAAAATGAAATTAAAAATAAAAAAAGAAAAAGAAATGGGAAGAAACCAATAGAACCATTATATACAGCTCAAGATGCTTTAGACTGTTTAGAAATATTTAAACCTGTAGAGTATGACCAAATAATAGAAATAGATGACAATATATCTGTAAGATTTAATGATGCTGGACATATGTTAGGATCAAGCATTATAGAAATTTGGATTAAAGAAAATAACGAAACAAAGAAGATAGTGTTTAGTGGAGATATAGGAAATAATGACATCCCACTATTATCTAGCCCAACAATGATTGAGAGTGCAGATTATTTAATAATGGAATCAACATATGGAAATAGAAATCATATTAAAAATGATAGTAAAGCATCAATGTTCTTAAATATTGTATCTGAAACAATAAATAAAGGCGGAACGGTAGTTATACCTTCATTTGCAGTGGGAAGAACACAAGAAATATTATATGAATTAAATAAGATTAAAGATTTAAAAAAAGATGATAAAGAATTTGTAGAAAAATATTCGACATTGATGAAATCAAAAGTATATGTAGATAGTCCACTTGCTACATCAGCTACAGAAGTATTTGAAAAAAATATGGATTTATTTAAACCTGAGATACAAGAATTTATAAAAAGTGGAGATAACCCATTAGACTTTCCAGGACTTAATTTTACACAAACAGTAGAGGAATCAAAAGAACTTAACCAATCTACAGAGCCTTGTATAATAATTTCAGCAAGTGGTATGTGTGATGTGGGAAGAATAAAACATCACTTAAAGCATAATATATGGAATCCAATAAATACAATATTATTTGTAGGATATCAAGCACCTGGAACTTTAGGAAGAAGGATAGTAGATGGCGATGAGAAAGTAAAAATATTAGGCGAAGAGTTCTCAGTAAAAGCAAGAATTGAATATATAGAAGGATATTCAGGACATGCAGATCAAGAGTGGTTATTAAACTTTGTATATTCTTTTAATATGCAAATGCCAAAGCATATATTTTTAGTTCATGGGGAACCTGATGCGCAAGAGACATTAAAAGAAAAAATAGAAGAAACAACAGGAATAGGAGTAACAATACCTAGATATGGAGAAGAATATGAATTAAATGACGAATTAACTAAAGCGCAATTATATTTAAATCCAATAGATAAACAACAATCAAGAATAGATATAATAGAAAAAATGCAAGCTTTAGAAGATGAATTAGAAGAAATGAAACATACCTTAAAAGAAAATATACGTCTATATTCAAACTCAGATGTAGATATGGCAAAATTAAATAACAGAGTAAATGATTTAAGAAAACAAATAATAGAAATGATGAAATAAGGGGAAAATCGAATGAAAAAGAAGTATTATAATGATGCGTTTATAGGGAATAAGGACATTACAGTTAGTTTAAGTAAATATGGAGAATTAGTAAGACTATATTACCCATCACCAGACTATATGCAGTATTCAGATTATTATCACGTTGGAGTAAAAATAAATGATTCTAATATAATTTACTTGCATAATGATATAAATAATAAATATAAGCAATACTATACACAAGATACAAATGTTTTAAACACAGAAATAGAAAATACATATTTTAAGCTTAAAGTAAAACAAATAGATTGTGCAATGATAAATAAAGTAGTATTCTTAAAAAAATATATTTTTGAAAATGAAAATACAGTTGATTTAGACATAAACTTTTTAGTACATTCTAAAGTATTTTCTTCATATAACAATACTGCAGGTGCAATTATAACAAATAATGCATTAGTGCAATATAGTCATAACTATACTTGTGCGACATTTTCAAAAGAAAAATTATTAAGCCATCAACTTAATAATGTAGAAGGAACAATAGGATCAGGAACTATATACGATAAAGATCATATTGCAATGAGTGCAGACGCAGCAATTAGTTATGATTTAGGAACTTTAAAACCAGGAGAAAAAAGAGAATTTTGTTTATATATGTATATTTCATCAGGAGATATTAATATAGCAGATGTCAATGAAGAGATAGATAAAATTAGAAAAACAAATGCAGATAAAGAAATACAAAAAGTTGAAAAATACTGGAAAAAATTTGTTGATGAACATGACACTTTAAAACTTAAACCAGATGGTACAGAGTATATGGACAAAATTATAAAAATATATAAAAGAACTATATTGCTAATGCCACTTGTAATAAATGAAAGGACTGGAGGAATAGCTGCTTCATTAGAAGTAGATGAAGAAAGAGACTATTGTGGTAGATACTCATATAGCTGGCCTAGAGATTCAATATTAGTATACAAGGCATTAGACTTTATAGGATTTTCAGATTTATATAAAAAGTATTTTGATGAATTTTTAAGAAAGACCCAAGACAAAAATGGAATGTGGGCACAAAGATTTTATACAGATGGAAGGCTTGCACCATGTTGGGGATATCAGGTAGATGAAACAGCAATAGTAATATATGGTGCATATAGACATTACTATTATATGCAAGAAAAGACAGGAAAAAAAGATAAAAAATTCTTAAAAGACAATCTTAGGATGTTTGAAAAAGCAATTAAGTTTTTACAAAAATATATGGACAATATATTAGGCAAAGAAGAAAAAGAGGACTTAGTAAGAGTAGAGTTAGAAAAGGATTATGATTATAAAGAAAGAGATGAAATATATAAACATTTAAGTTATGATCTATGGGAAAACACAGAAGGAATTCATTTATATTCATTAGCATCAATATATAGTGCATTTGATTCTATGATAAAAATATATAATGAAGTAAATGAACTGTTTGAAAAAAATAGATTAAAACAAGATGATATAATAAAATCAAAAAAGAAATTAGAAGAATATAAAAGAGATACTAAAAAGTACATACTAGATAATTTAGTAGATAAAGAGAGAAATGTACTATTAAGAAATACAACAGATAGAAAAACAGATATTAGTGTTATAAGTGTAGTATTTCCATTTGGACTATTTGGATTAAAAGAAAAGGTTATACAAAATACAATAGAACAAATTAATTTAACATTAAAAACTTATTCTGGAGGATATTTAAGATACCAAGGAGATCATTATTTAGAAGGGAAAAATCCATGGATAATAGCAACAGGATGGATGGGATTATATTATAATGCAATAAAAGATAAAAAGAGTGCAAATGAATGCTTAAACTTTATAGTACAAAGTGCAACAGAACATGGCTTTTTGCCAGAACAATCAAATAGTGATTTAAATCAAAAGTGGGTAATTGGATTATCATGGTCACATGCAGTATTTTTAGACTTAATAGTATACTTAAATAATATGAAATAAAAAACTAATGCTTCAAGAAAGGAAAATTAAATGGCAAAAGTAAAAACAGTATTTGTATGTAGCGAATGTGGATATGAATCTCCTAAATGGTTAGGTAAATGTCCAGCATGTAATAATTGGAATACTTTTTATGAAGAAAAAGAACAAAAGATTACTACTATAGACGGAAAGAAAAAAGAAGCAGTAAAGCCTAGAGTGTTAAATAGTGTACAAGGTAAAGAATCTATCAGAGTATCAACTGGATATGATGAATTAGATATGGTATTAGGTGGAGGATTAGTTAAAGGTTCTTTAGTATTAGTTGGAGGAGAACCTGGAATTGGAAAATCTACATTAATTTTGCAGTTATGTAATAAATTAAGTGCAGAAGGAAAAGTATTGTATGTGTCAGGTGAAGAGTCAGCAGAACAAGTAAAACTAAGAGCAGATAGACTAGAAATACAAAATGATAATATAATGTTTTTAGGAGAAACAGATATTGAAGCAATAGAAAATGAAATAGAAAATATGAAGCCTAAATTAGTAATAATTGACTCAATACAAACAATGTATTCTAGTGAAATAACATCGGCACCAGGAACAGTAAGTCAAGTAAGAGAAATAACTGCAAGAATAATGAGAATGTGCAAACAAAATCAAATTACAACAATAATAATTGGTCATGTAACAAAGGATGGAAATATAGCAGGTCCAAGAGTATTAGAACATATGGTAGATACAGTAATATATATAGAAGGAGAAAGATATTTTTCATATAGAATAGTTAGAAGTGTAAAAAATAGATTTGGCTCAACAAATGAAGTTGGTATGTTTGAAATGAAAAATGAAGGTATGTGCGAAGTAAAAAATCCATCTTCAATATTAATATCAGAAGGAAATGACAAATATTCAGGATCTGTAATTATATGTACCATAGAAGGCACAAGGCCTCTATTAATTGAAGTACAATCATTAACAACTATGAGTGTATATGGAATTCCTAAAAGGACTGCAAATGGGGTAGATTTTAATAGATTAGCACTATTAATAGCAGTACTTGAAAAAAGAGCAAATTTACCATTAGGAAATCAAGATGTATATTTAAATGTAGTAAGTGGTATGAGAGTATCAGAACCAGCAGTAGACTTAGGAATAGCATTAGTAGTAGCATCAAGCTTTAAAAACATAAGTATACCAAAAGATATAGTAGTAATAGGAGAAGTAGGTCTTACAGGAGAAGTAAGAAGAGTAAATTTAATAGAAAAGAGATTAAAGGAAATAGAAAAATTAGGATTTAAAAAATGTATAATACCAGAAAATAACAAAAAACTATTGAAAGATACATATAATTTAGATATAATAGGGGTTAGAAATATTAATGATGCTCTGAGGGCAGTTGGAATAAAACAATAGTAAGGAGTTAATAAATGGCAATTAAGGAAAATGAATTTATTAATGTTCTAAAGATGATAGCACCAGGAACAGAAATAAGAGAAGGTTTAGAAAATATTCTAAAAGCAAAAACTGGTGCACTAATTGTAATTGGAGAAAATAAAGAAGTCTTAGATATTGTAGATGGTGGTTTTAATATAAATGTAGATTATACATCATCAAGACTATATGAACTTGCGAAAATGGATGGAGCAATAATTATTAGTTCAGATCTTAAAAAAATACTTTTTGCAAATGCACAATTAGTTCCAATGCAATCGATAACAACAACTGAAACAGGAACAAGACATAGAACAGCAGAAAGAGTAGCAAAACAAACAGGAAATATAGTAATAAGTATATCACAAAGAAGAGGAATAATTACAATTTATCAAAATGAAAATAGATATGTTTTAGAAGATACATCAAGAGTTGCAAATAAAGCAAATCAAGCTTTGCAAACTGTTGAAAAATATAAAAAAGTTTTAGATAACAGAATAAATATGTTAAATGAATACGAATTTAATGATATAGTAACAATTCCAATGGTAATAGATGCACTTCAAAGGGCAGAAAAGTTAATGAAAGTAGTAGAAGAAGTACAAAAAGCTATATATGAATTAGGAACAGATGGAAGACTAATAGAAATGCAGCTAGAAGAACTTACAGATGGTGTGGAAAATGAGGAATATTTAATAATAAAAGATTATATAAACGGAAAAAATGCAGAAAGAGCATATGAAAAAATACATAATATATCACGAGATGAATTATTAGTACCGCAAAATATAGCAAAAATTTTAGGTTACAAAATACAAGATAGTTATGATGAAGTAAATGTATATACAAGAGGTTATAGGATATTAAATAAAATCCCAAGAATGCCTAATAACATAGTGGAAAACTTAGTTAAAAAATTCAAATCATTCCAAAAATTATTATTAGCAGATATTGAAGAGTTATATGATGTAGATGGTATAGGCGAAATTAGAGCAAGAACAATAAAAACAGCATTAAAAAGAATGCAAGAACAATTTATGTTTGAAAATTTAATAAATTAGAAAGGATAAAAATATGGAAAAAAATAATATAGAAAAATCAGAGAAAAAAGACTTTAAAAAAGTAAAAATAATAGCAACAATAGTCGCAATAGTAATAGTATTAGGATTAATAGCTTATACATTAAATACAATAGTTAAAAAACAAAACTTTTCAGCGCAAAACCCTGTAGCAACAATAGAAATTAAAGATTTAGGAACAATAAAGGTAGAACTTTATCCATCACAAGCACCAGAGACTGTAGCAAACTTTGTAAAATTAGCTAATAACGGATTTTATGATGGTTTAGTATTTCATAGAACAATACCAGATTTTATGATACAAGGTGGAGACGTTAATGGAGATGGAACAGGTAATGCAACTCAAAAAGATTTAGGGAAAGAATCAGAGGATAAATATACAATCAAAGGTGAATTTATAGCAAATGGAGTAAACAATACAATAAAACATAAAAGAGGAGTTATATCTATGGCAAGAGGTGACTATAGTGCCTATAGTTCAACACTTGTAAACGAAGGATATAATTCAGCATCAAGCCAATTTTTTATAACAACAACAGATCAGACTGCTAATTTAGATGGCATATATGCAGCTTTTGGGGAAGTAATTGAAGGAATGGATGTAGTTGATAAAATTGCAAATGTAGAAGTAGAAACAAGAGAAGAGCAAACAAGTTCAGAAAGTGAACTTACAAAAGATAGACCAGTAAATCCACCAGTAATATCATCAATAAGAGTGGATACATATGGAATAGATTATGGAATGCCAGAAACAAAAGAACCATTTAATATAAATTCATGGTATATGTCACAAATGTATGGAAATTCAAATTATTAATAAAGATACTAGAAATTATATTGAATAAAAAGAAAAAATATGATATAGTATTAATAAAATTTAATGGAGGTAAAAATTATGGAATTAAAAGGTTCAAAAACAGAAAAAAATTTAATGGAAGCATTTGCAGGAGAATCACAAGCTAGAAATAAATATACATTTTTTGCAAGTAAAGCAAAGAAAGAAGGATATGAGCAAATTGCAGCACTATTTTTAGAAACAGCAGATAATGAAAAAGAACATGCAAAATTATGGTTTAAACTATTAAATGGAGGAGATATTTCATCAACAGAAGAAAACTTAAAAGCAGCAGCAGAAGGTGAAAACTTTGAATGGACAGATATGTATGATAGAATGGCTAAAGAAGCTAAAGAAGAAGGATTTGACCAAATAGCATACTTATTTGAAGAAGTAGGAAAAATAGAAAAAGAACATGAAGCAAGATATTTAAAATTACTAGAAAATGTAAAAGATGGTTTAGTATTTAGTAAAGATGGAGATGCAATATGGAAATGTAGAAACTGTGGACATATAGTAATTGGAAAGTCAGCACCAGAAGTATGCCCAGTATGTAAACATGCAAAAGCATTTTTTGAAGTAAAAGCAGAAAATTATTAATGAAAAAAGTTGGAGTGGGAAAAGGGGATGGTTCTTTTTTGGAAAAAACGAACTGTCCTCTTTTTCCAAAAATCCCAAAATAGGAGATAAATAATAAATGAAAATTGGATTTACAATAGGAAAATTTGCACCACTTCATAAAGGACATGAATCACTTATAGATAAGGCTATAGAGGAAATGGACGAAGTATATATATTAATAAATAATACAGACGTAAGTAATATATCATTAGAAGAAAGAGCAAAATGGATAAAAGATAAATATCCTAATGCTAATGTAATATTAGGTAAAAATCCCCCAAAAAAATATGGAATGGACGAAGAAAGTATAAAAATTCAGACAGACTATCTAAAAGGTATATTTAAAGATATACCAATAACACATTTTTACAGTAGCGAAGAATATGGAAAATATGTAGCCAGGGATTTAAATGTAGTAGATAGAAGAATAGAAAAAGAAATACCAATATCTGCTACAAAAATTAGAAATGATATAGAAAAAAACAAACAATATATAGAAGAAAACATATATAAAAAAATAATAAATTTATAAAAGGAGTACGCTTATGAAAGAAAATATATTAGATATTTTAAAACAAAGAGGTTACATAGAGCAAGTAACATTTGAAGAAGAACTTAGAAAACTATTGGATAACGAAAGTGTGCCATTTTATATAGGATTTGATCCAACAGCAGATAGTTTACACGTAGGTCATTTTGTTTCAATGATGGTTGCATCATATATGCAAAAAGCTGGACATAAACCAATAATATTAGTAGGTGGAGGAACAGCATCAATAGGTGATCCATCTGGAAAAACAGATATGAGAAAAATGATGACAAGAGAAATAATAAATCATAATGTTGAGGCATGTAAAAAACAATTAGAAAGATTTGTAAGCTTTGAAGGCGAAAATGCTGCAATTATAGTAAACAATGCAGACTGGTTATTAAACTTGAATTTTATCGAATTTATGAGGGATATAGGGTCACTATTTACTATAAACAAAATGCTTTCAGCAGAATGTTATAAAGCAAGAAAAGATGTAGGTCTTACATTTTTTGAAATGGGATATATGCTAATGCAATCATATGATTTTTTATATCTTCATGATAATTATAAATGTAAATTACAAATGGGTGGAAATGATCAATGGTCAAATATATTAGGTGGAGTTGATCTAATTAGAAAAATAGGAAATGATGATTCATTTGGATTAACATTTAAGCTTCTTACTACAAAAGAAGGAAAGAAAATGGGGAAGACAGAAAAGGGAGCATTATGGTTAGATGCAGAAAAAACATCACCATATGAATTTTATCAATATTGGAGAAATATAACTGATGATGATGTAAGAACAGTTTTAAGCATGCTAACATTTTTACCAATAGAAGAAGTTAATAGATTATCTAATCTAGAAGGAGAAGAAATAAACGAAGCTAAGAAAATAGCAGCATTTGAAATAACAAAATTAGTTCATGGAGAAGAGAATGCAAAAAAAGCAGAAGAAGCATCAAATAGTTTATTTGGTGGGGCAAAAGATACAGAAAATATGCCACAAATACAATTAGAAGAGGAATCAAGCATATTAGATGCTATAATAAAAGCAGGTTTTTGTACTTCAAAAGGACAAGCAAAAACATTAATAGCTCAAGGTGGAATTACATTAGACGATGAGAAGATAACAGAAGTAACATACAAAATAACAAGCAAACAACTAGAAAAAGGTGCAATTTTAAGAAAAGGAAAGAAATCATTTTGTAAATTAACAAAATAAATTCAATATTATAGTTTTAATTTAATAGCATCAAAACATATATTAATACATAATATAATTCAGGTGATATTATGAATGAAATAATTATTAAAACAAATGAAAATTATAACTATAATAGATTACAAACAGATATAAGAAGGTTAAAGCAAAGGTACTCATTTTTACAAATAGAAACTATAGGGCAAAGTGTGCAAAAAAGACAAATACAAGCTATTAGAATTGGAATAGGAAAAAATGAAGTGATGTATAGTAGCTCAATACATGCAAATGAGTGGATAACATCACTTGTACTTATGAAATTTATAGAAGACTTTTGTGAATCATATGTGAATAATAGAGAAATATTTGGACATAATGCAAAAGAAATTTTTGAAAAATCATCAATATATATTATACCAATGCTTAATCCAGATGCTATAGAATTGGTAACTGGAAATATACGAGAAGGAAGCTATGAATATAATCACTATAAACAAATAGCAGATAATTTTCCAGATATACCTTTTCCAGAAGGATGGAAAGCAAATTATAATGGAGTAGACTTAAACTTACAGTTCCCAGCAGATTGGGAAGAAGCAAGAAGAATCAAATTCGAGCAAGGATATAATAAACCAGCACCAAGGGATTTTGTAGGATTTGGACCACTAACTGAACCAGAAAGTTTAGCAATATATAATTATACATTAAAACACAATTTTAGATTGATTTTAGCATATCATACACAAGGAGAGGTAATATATTGGAAATATAAAGATTATCTTCCTAAAGATTCAGAAGAAATAGGAAAAATATTTAGTATGGTAAGTGGATATGCATTGCAAATAACACCTTCAGAATCAGCAAATGCTGGATATAAAGATTGGTTTATAAAACAATATAATAGACCAGGATATACAATAGAAGCGGGAAGAGGAACAAATCCATTACCACTTTCGCAATTTGACAGAATTTATAATGATAATATAGGAATATTAACATTAGGAGCACTAATATAGAATAATTGACTTTTTACGTAAATAGTATTAAAATTATATTACTTTGTACTATAATTTTAATACTATTTTAGTATGAAGCAAATATCAAATAAGGAGGTGCTACTAATGGAAAAAGTAGCAGAAGGAAAAGTTCGGGACATATATGTATTAGGTCCTAACAAGTTGTTACTGGTTGCAACAGACCGGGTTTCAGCATTTGATGTGGTAATGCCTAATATTATACCCAGTAAGGGTATGATATTAACCGAAATGTCAAAGTTTTGGTTGGACTTTACAAAAGACATCATCCCCAATCATATGCTGGAAAAAGAACCATATGTCGTTGAAGAAATAATTAACTACAATATGCACAACTGCATGGTAGTCAAAAAACTCAATATGCTCCCAATAGAGTGTATAGTAAGAGGCTACATATCAGGCTCTGGTTGGAAGAGTTACAAAAAGGAAGGAAAGGTTTGCGGGATCGAATTACCTGAAGGTTTAAAAGAATCCGAAAAACTTCCTGAGCCTATTTACACTCCAACCACAAAGGAGAAAAAAGGCCATGATAAACCTATTACCTTTGAAGAAACAGAAAAGATGATAGGTAAGGAAATGGCAAACCTGGTCAAGGAGAAAAGTATAGAAATATACAAAAAAGCGGAGGAATATGCATTCCGTCAGGGCATAATCATTGCAGATACCAAATTCGAGTTCGGATTAGATGAAGAAGGAAAACTGATACTTGCAGATGAAGTGCTTACTCCTGACAGCAGCCGTTTTTGGAACGCCAGCACCTATGAAGAGGGAAGAGAACAGGAAAGCTTTGATAAGCAATACCTGCGTGATTGGTTGACTAAGAACAAGAAAGCAGGTGTATCACCTGCGCCAGTAATACCTGATAGTGTTATAATTGCTACTCTGTCAAAGTATATCAAGGCATACGAGATGATAACAAAAGAATCCTTAAGATTGACAATTGAGGACTAAACTTAAGAGATATTTGCAAAAGCTAAGGCCATTCCTTCGTTTAGGAATGGCCTTAGTGCTATGAAAAATGCTATTAGGAACGTGCCATTATGCCATTAGTGATGTAGCAATTTGGCAATTTTATTGCCATTAGGGAGGTAGTAATTTGGTAATTTTGTTATTAGTGTATAGTAATTTGCAATTTTAGGTTAAAACAATAAAAATCTAGCATTTTTAATTTTAATATGATACAATATTTATAAATTTGCTAGCATAGCTCAGTTGGTAGAGTAACGGCTTCGTAATCCGTAGGTCGTGAGTTCGATTCTCACTGCTAGCTCCATCATATTAAAATTATTGTTTTTGTCGCAGTATTAAAAAGAAAAAAGCATTGAAAATCAAAACAAAAGTTTTAAAATATACAAAGGGGGAATAGAAGTGATAAAAAATATTGTATTTGATTTAGGTGGTGTTCTAATTGATTTCAGACCTGAAATATATTTAGAACATATTGGATTTAGCGAAGAAGATATAACATTATTCACAAAAATAGTTTTCTATGGAGAAGAATGGAATGAATATAACTCTTTTAAGTTTAATGCTAATCAAACAAAGGAAAAATTAATACAAAGATATCCTCAATATACTGATAAAATAAAAGAAATTTTTGACAATATAAATTACAAATATATATTGTTTGAAATGAAAGATACTTCAAGTTATTTAAAAGAATTAAAAGACAAAGGATATAATATTTATCTTTTATCTGATTTAAGCATAGATAGTTATAATTATAATAAAAAATTTAAATTTTTTAATTATATCAAAGGTGGTGTATATTCTTTTGAAATAGGAACGACAAAACCTGATAAAAATAATTATAAAATATTATTAGAAAGATATAATTTGATTCCAGAAGAAACAATTTTTATTGATGATAGATTAAATAATGTAGAAGTAGCAAATAGTTTAGGAATATATGGAATACAATTTGTAACATTAGATATTGTTAAAGAAAAGATTAATAACTTAGAGAAAAACAATTAAAAACGAAAATCAAGATTAATATATATTTAGTAAATATATAAATTTATTTTAATAAACACTTTTTTATTTGAAAATGTTGTCTAAGAATTATTTTAAAAGGAGAATAAATTATGGATAATAATGAGTTATATAAAAAAAGTATATTATTAATAGGTCCATCAGGAGCAGGAAAATCTACAGTATCTGAAGAATTGCATAGAATTACACAAATGCCAAGAATATGTTTAGATGCCATAAAAAAGCAAGATAGGGATTCTGGATATACAAGAAAATTTAAAAACTCAGATGAGTATAATGTCTATATGATAAAGAAGTTATTAGCAAAAGCTGATGGAATACCACGAGTAGTTGATTTTGGAGCAGGACATTCAGTTTATGAAGATTTACAAATATTCAATGAACTAAAACTAGAACTAAAACAATTTAAAAATATTATTTTATTGCTACCATCAGTGAATGTAGAAGAATCTTTACAAATTTTAGAGCATCAATCTACAGGGGATTATAGTGAAAATAAAAATTTTATAACAAGTGAATGTAATAGAGAATTAGCAACAATGACAGTATATACTAATAAAAAAACTCCAAATCAAATTGCAAATGAAATTATTCAAAAGATTAATGACAGAGAAAAAAACAATAGTGATATAGAAAGGGAATAGACTATATTAAAATAAAAAGATTATAAAAAAATAGATTTTTAAAATGTTTATTAAAATTTTATGAAAACTATAATGTAATAAAATAGTATATAGAATATTTATTAAATTGACTTATTATGTAAATTATAATATAATATATATTATATAAAGCATTAAGTTTTTCTTTTTTTGGAAAGAACTTAGCTAGAAAGGAGGATTATTTTAGATTACATTTTAACATCATCATTTTAAGAGAGGGAATGAAAACATGAAAGAAAATGACATTATTAATTATGTGGTTGAAAATCAAGTAATAATTGCTAAAGGAGGTAACTCAGGGAACATGCCAATTTTTTTGGCTAACGCTTCTTACAAAGTAATAGTAGCATCTTTTGAATCTTATATTAAATATAAATATAAAGAATCAAGGAAAGATGAAAGTATAGAAACTGTTACTCGTGGAAATATTAGCAATGAAGATATTGAAGATTATCAAATTGCATATATTCCATATGGGAGCTATTTGGTTCAGGAAATCTTCAAAAACAAAGATGATAAGAAGGCTGTTCTGATTATTGAGGACTCTTACAACTATGTAAATGCTGATTTATTGCTTGGTTTTGCGGATCGGCTAATTAAAGATGGAGCACAACTTCGGCTGGTAATTATTAATAAAATACCTAAGTATGATGCTAAGCTGTCAGAATTCTTTGCTGATGCTCCAATCATTAGTATGAATTCTTCAAAAAAACAAAAGCAGATTCCTATGAAATTTCATTCAGCTAATGATTTGAAGAAAGTAATATTATCTACATTTGAGTGTCATAAAAATTTACTGGTAATATTACCTAAAAATCAGATAAAAGAATTAAAGAAAAACCTCGATTCCTATTTTGAAAATAGTTTTAACAAACCTGTTGTGATAGATTGGGATCCTAAATTCGAGTATCAAAAATTAGATCGTTTTCAAACAAAGGTCACTTTAAGAACGGATACATCACAAAGTAATTATTATAGAGTTGACCTTCTTCAAAAAAAGATTATTTTAGCAACTGAGGTATTCCCTAACATATCAGCATGTTTTAAGATTGATGCTGTGATTGATTCAGGATTGGAAAGAAAGTGGAAAATAGTAGATGGTGTACCAGTTTGTGTACAAAGAAATATAAGTAAATTTACTATAGAAGCACATAAGGCAGTACTAAATGAAGTTCAGTCTGCGGAGTATCATTTATGTTCAGATTGTTCTTATGAATCAAGAAAAGAAGTATCTACAGTAATAGAAGAATATTTTGATAATATGATTCTTACTGTAATTAGTCTGAATATGGATATTAACAAAATCCATTTATTCTATGGAAAGTCAAAATATATTATCAGTTGTTATTTAAAACAATTGCAATTACTTGAATGTATTGATCAAAGCGGAAAAATTACAGACATTGGTAAAAAAGTTCTCAAGGTACCTATGAATGTTAGGTTTTCAAGAATGTTAATAGAAGCTAAAAAATATAACTTGGAATTTGATGTTCTGTTAGGGTACTTAGTATCAAAATTTGAAGAACTATGGTTTGGAAGAGTAGATAATGGACATGCTCACGAAACTGAATTAAAATCAGATTTATTGTTTCAAATATATATGTTGAAAAGGGCATATTTTGAAAAAATAAATCCGAATAGTAGAGATTTTGAAAAAAAGAAAAAGTGTAAGGGGCAAATCAAAAAGTTTATTTCAATGATGAACATCACCCCTTCAAACTACAGCAATGTTCAAGATATGAAAAAATGTATTGCATGCGGTTTTCCAGACTGTTTGTTTATACTAACAAGCAGAACAAGTTATCAGAACAATAAGTCTTCTAAGTACCATTACATTATCCCCAATGCTTCTACATTGGGAAAAAATCAAAATAGCTACATTGTGAGTATTTTTGCTACAAATCATGAAGCTAAATATCCTTTTGGAGGGCTTACTAATCTTACCACTGCATTTACATTAGGTGATGTTATGGAGTACTATTCTAAATATTTGCAGGATACTTATTCCATATTAGAAGGTAGAAATATTTTTAAAAATAAGAGCTATAATGGGATAAGTGTAGAACCAGAGTTTTTAGGAACAGTAGAGGAACTTAAAGAATCATGCCCCGAAGCTTTTCATCAGAAAAAGGAGTTAGATGAAGTAACAGGAAAAGATGTACTTTGTACATATTTTCATGATCTTAAAGTCAGCTCAATTCCATATGTAAAATTAATCTAAATAATAATCTGAATACAATTCTAACGAGGGTGCCCTGTAGGGCACCCTTATCAATGCATAATTAGAAATTTATAGGTTATATTTTTAAAAGTTGTTATTGAAATTTTATGTAAAGTGTGATATCATTTAGCAAGATTTGTATTGTATATGTCATTAAATCTTATATACTAAGTAGTTAAAGAAAGTTCTTTCCATATCAACAAGAAAATCATCAACCATAGAGTTTAAGGAGGAAAAATGACAATAGAAAAATTACTAGAAATTAATCAACCAAAATGGATTATTGAAAATTCATCATTTAATAATTCTGAAACCACAATTGAAGAGTGCCGGAAAATGTCTTTCGAGAACATTGGAAACAATTTAACAAAGCTAAATCTACCAAAAGAGAAATATTGGGAGCTGTATTTACCTCAAGGAACAGAATTCCACCTTATTGGAAGGGTGGATACAGGGCAAATAGGTGAAATGTTCATAAGAAAAAAGTTATACTATAAAGAATTTGCACAAAGAAAGTTCATGGGTTTTACAGAAGTATGGAATAAAAATGTTTCTCACTACAAAGGAAATATATTTTTCTTATATGATATACTTCCAGAAGATATAGTTCATGTATTTCCATGTGATTCAGACACACAAAAATATGCTATGAAAGTTGAAGAAGTATCACAACTTCCAAGTATGTACCTTACTCTTAATGAATTAGAAAGATTATCATATGAAATGGAAACATATTGTCAGATAACCTGTAGAACAAAAAGAAATGGCAATATTATAAAACCATATGCAATTATGTCAGTTGGTGTGCCAACTGCAAAGGAGAGGCAAACAGCAAAGGCATTCGAAATAGGTATAGTAATTGTTAATCCAGATGATGATGCCATAAAATATGTGGGAGACTTATTAAGTGAAATAAAGCTAAATAATGTTTCAAACTATTTTGAAGAAAAATGGGGATTTGACTTAGAGTGGATGCGTTATGGTTAATTGATATTTGTAATTTGAGAAAAATAAGAATCTCTTTATGGGTAAAACCATATTGAGATTCTTATTTTTAAAATAACTATATACAAAGTACGATAAATATGATAATATA
>CAMSMU010000020.1 GCA_947061115.1 uncultured Clostridium sp. | reverse complement strand
AAAATATAAAAAAATTCTCAAAAAAAGTGTCCAAAAACTTGACATAGATCCAAATTATTAAAATTAGACTTAATGATAAAAATTAAGACAAAATTAATTGTAAAAGAACTTTTATTATGATAAAATAAACAAAAGTAAAATGTAGTGAGGGAAGATAAAATGCAAGATAATCAATTAGAATTATGGAATAATTTAAGTGAAAATAATAGGCTCACAGAAGTACAAGAGTATATAAAAAATGTAATAAGAATTAGAGGATTTGAAGATCAAGAAATAGAAAAAACAATGTTGCTACTATTAGAAGAAGTAGGAGAACTGGCAAAGTCTATTAGAAAAAATGCTACTAATATGTGTATAGATGAAAATAAAATAAATCATTATGATACAATAGAAAGTGAAATAGCAGATGTTTTTATAGTTTTATGCAGTGTATGCAACAAATTAGATATTGATTTATTTAAAGCATTAAAAGATAAAGAAGAACAAAATATAAATAGAAAATGGAAATAAGGAAGATATTTAATATGAAAATAGGTATAGATATAGATGATACAACGGTAATAACAGTAGAAGCCATGATTAAATATGCAGACAAATATAATTCAGAAGTTTTAGGAAGAAGTGGAATAAATGGAAAATTAGGACTAATACAAAATAGATACTATTTAAAAGCATTATATGGTTGGACAGATGAGCAAAAATTCCAATTTTTTAACATGTATTATAAAAATGTATTAGAAGAATGTACATTAATGCCAAATGCAGATAAAGTATTGAAAAAATTAAAAGAAGAAGAAAATAAAATATATTTTATAACTGCAAGACTTAATAATATAGATAACTGTAACACAGAAGAAATAACCAGAAAAACACTAGAAAAGAATAATATAATATATGATAAATTAATAATAAATGCAAATGATAAACTTAAGGTATGTAAAGAAGAAAAAGTAGAATTAATTATAGAAGATAGTTATGAAACATGCAAAGAATTTACTGAAAATGGGATAAAAAGTATATTAATGACAACAAAAATGAATGAAAACATTGAGACAGGAAATATAACAAGAGTAAATAGCTGGGAAGAAATTTATGAACAGATAAAAAAATATAAATAGATTTATTTGTAGGAGAAAAATAAAATGAAAGAGAGAATATTAAAAATTATGATATGGATATTAGTGGGGATTATAATAATAGCAGTAGGAATACTTGCATATTTAAAAATAGCAAATATTACAACAAAAATTCCAAATGAAAAAGAATATTCTTGCAATATAAAAAAAGAAAACATGGATGGTAGAAACATTTATATAATAACACCTAAAAATGTAGAAAAATCAGAACTTAAAATATTATATTTTCATGGCGGAGCATATATGGCAGAGGCAGGAACAGAACATTGGAAATTTATAGAAAAAGTAGTAAATGATACAGGGGCAACAGTAATATTTCCAGATTACCCATTAGCACCAAAATATACATATAAAGATGTTTTCAAAATGGCTATTTCATTATATAAGAATATAATAGAAAATGTAGATGTAGACAATCTAATCTTAATGGGAGATTCAGCTGGTGCAGGAATAAGCTTAGCATTAGCAGAGAAAATGTCTGAAGAACAAATAAGTTTGCCATATAAAACAATATTAATATCTCCTTGGCTTGATGTAAGATTAACCAATCCAGAAATAGATGAAGTACAAAAATATGATAAGAGTTTAAATAAAGAAGCACTAAAATTAGCAGGAATAGCTTATGCAGGAGAGGATGGAATAAATAACTATTTAGTAAATCCTATAGATGGAGATGTAACTAAACTAAAAAATATTACAATACTTACAGGAACCTATGATATATTAAATCCAGATGTACATGTCTTTGAAAAAAAAGCAAAAGATCAAGGTACAGAAATTGAGATAAAAGAATATAATAAAGTACAGCATGATTGGATCATAGATAATCAAGAAGAAGCTGCATACGATGATTTATTAGAAGTAATTAAGAAATAGGAAGGCAGATTGATGAAAGATAATACAACAGAATGGAGAAAGTTAGATAATTCAGCAAAAATATTTCCAATGTCAGCTGGAAAAAAATACAGTACAGTGTTTAGAATATCTGTATTATTAAAGGAAAAAATAGATCTTGATATATTACAAGATGCGGTAGAAAAGACTTTAGAAGTATATAAATCTTTTAAAGTAAGAATGAGAAGGGGATTTTTCTGGTATTATTTAGAGGAAAATATAAAAGTTCCAATTATAGAAGAAGAGAAAGATTATCCTTGTAAATACATAGATCCAAAAAAAAATAATGATTATTTATTTAAAATAACATATTTTGATAAAAAAATAAATATAGATATATTTCATGCTCTTACAGATGGAGGAGGAGGAATAGTATTTTTTAGAGAAATTGTATATACATATTTAGAATTATCACATCATAATATTTTAGACAAAAAAGAAAGACTAGCAAGAAAAATTGAATATAATATGGAAGATAGCTATATGAAAAACTATAATAAAAATTTAAGTTCAAGGCAGTCTTCAAAAAAAGCATATATATTAAAAGGGAGAAAAATAAAATTAGGTGCAGTTTCAGCAATTCATCAAATTATAGATTTAGAAGCTTTAAAAGATATATGTAAAAAAGAAAATGCGACAGTAACACAATATTTATCAGCAGTTTTAATATATTCTATATATAACACAAACTATAAAAAATCAAATAGACCAATAAAAGTATGCATACCAGTTAACTTGAAAAAATATTTTCCTTCAAAAACAATGTCAAACTTTTTTTCATATATTACATTAGAAGCGGAAATGGATAAAATAAATACATTTGATAAAATATTAGAATTTGTAAAACAAGAATTTAAAAACAAACTTACAGAAGAAGAAATAACAAAAACAATGTCCGCAAATGTAAAATTAGGAATTAATCCATTCATAAAAATAATACCATTAGAAATAAAAAAATTATTAGTGAGATTAAGCTATATAGAAATAAGAAAGTATACAACAATAACATTTTCTAATATAGGGAGAATAGGAATAATAGGAAAATATAAAGATTATATAGATAGCTTCTTAATGCTAATTGCTCCAGAATCAATAGAAAAAATAAAATGTTCTAGTTGCACTTTTGAAAATAAAATGGTATTTACATTTACGTCTATATTAAAAGACAATAAAATACAAAAAAGTTTTTATGAGTTTTTAAAACAAAAGGGAATAAAAGTAGAAATAGAAAGTAATGGTGTTTTAAATGATATATCCTAAAAAAATAAATGCTAATAAAAGTGAAGGAATAATAATAACTCTATTAATATTATCAGTATTAACGGCAATATTATTAACAATAATAAATAAACTAACAACTCCCAATATTGCATGGGCAGCTATTGCCAATAGTGGAATTATATATATATGGGTAGTTGTTTGGTATTCAGTAAAGAAAAATATTAATATAGCAGGACATGTACTAATTCAATCAATAGCAATAGCACTACTTACTATATTTATAGACTATAAAATAGGCTACATTGGATGGTCTTTAAGAATGGCAATTCCAATAATTATAATAGTAGCAAATTCTACAATGTTAATACTAACAATTATAAGTTATAAAAAATATTTAAAATATGCAGTATATCAGTTAATAATACTTATTTTTAGTATTTTACCACAAGTAGCCATTTCCGAACAAATTATGAAAAATTCAGTGTTAGGAGCTGTTTCAATAGGAATATCTGCAATAAACTTACTAATAACAATGCTTTTATCATTTAAAGATATAAAAGAAATAGTAATTAGAAAATTTCATATGTAAAGACCTTGATAAAATACAAAATATATGTTATTATTATAATTGTTAACAAAATAGGGGTATGATGTTAATGGTAGCATTCCGGTCTCCAAAACCGTGCGTGAGGGTTCGAATCCTTCTACCCCTGCCATATACCTTATATTAAGTGCATTTATTTTATAAGTAGATTTGCATTAAATATAGGGTTATATTAATATTTGGAGGAAGAAATGAAGATAATAGAAGTATTAAAAAAAATATGTACAAAAGAAGTAATATTGTATATAGTATTTGGTGTACTTACAACAGTTGTTAATTTGGGAGCTTTTTATATGTTAGCTACATTACTAAAATTAAATGAGAATATATCAAATGTAATAGCAATAGTACTAGCAGTAATAGTAGCATATTTCACTAATAAAGATATGGTATTTCATTCAGAAGCAAAAAGCTTTATAGAAAAAATAAAAGAATTTGGAAAATTCATATTAGGTAGATTATTTACAATGATAGTAGAATGGGGAGGATGTGCATTACTCTTCTTATTACCAATATCACAAATGTTATCTAAATTATTCATGACAGTAATAGTAATAATACTTAACTTTTTTATTAGTAAATTTTTTGCATTTAAAAAACAAAATAAAAACTAACAAAATATTGATAAAAACAATATAATATAGTATAATAAAAGTATATGGGGATGTAACTGGTTTCGACAGTTATCCAGAAATATTTATAGCGAGTAGTGGATGGTTGCTTTGGCCACTTAAAATCAAGCAAACTAAATATAAAGGCTAACAAAGAAGAATTAGCTTACGCTGCCTAAGTTGCGGCGTCGTTTTATCTTAGTTCCTACTGCTAAGAATAAAGCGTCGATTAAGTAGGAAACGAAGTTATCTATGCCACTTAGATAATGGGTAATTTAAATGGATATAAGAAAGATATATTTGCTTATTTATATACTTTCTTAGAAAAATATAAATAAACTGCACTCGGAGAAGTAAATATGGAAAGATAATTGGACGTGAGTTCAACTCTCACCATCTCCACCAATATTAAAATACATAATAATTTAAATATCAACAATTATATTTAATTTTATCTAATAAAGTAATGAAAAACTAATGTAGTAATTTATTTTATATATTAATTTAAAATAAATATATAGATTAATTCTTATAAATCTCCTAAATTTTAAAAGTTATAAGCAATATTAAATTATAAAATAAAAAGGAAGATTGATAACAAAAAGTAATTATAAGCATAATTGCTAAATTTGAAAAATAAATAGAAGTTTATAGAAGACTAGGAACACTAATTTTAAGTGCAATTTTTACACTAATTTTAATAAAATATGAGTTAATAGTAATAGAGTTTATTTTATTAGTTTTAAGTATTGGAGAAATATTTGTTAATAAGAAATTGTGTGATAAGTTAAAGTCATACAAAATCTAATTTAGAAATACTACTTGTGATTTACATAAAAATATGCTATACTAAAATAGAAGTTCATTTAGAAACCAAAAAGAAATCATTAATACTTGGAGGTTTCAAACCTCCAAAATAGTTTAAGGAGGCATAATATGGCAAAAGAAGTTTTTAATCGTAATGTAGCACACAAAAACATTGGAGAAATTGAAACCCCAAATAACACCATAGGAAGTGTAATAGGATTTTGGAATCAGGTGGCAGATAATATAGAAAACGAGGTTAAACATAGTTATGCTAATTACAGAGAAATTGATACAACACCAGAAGAAAAAACTGTAGTTCAAAAGTAGTAATTTATCTAAAAACACATTTGAAGCCATAAATAAAATAACCGAAAGTGAGTCATATCAGTTTAGATAGACTCACTTTCGGTTTATTTGGAATTATAAATGCTTTTCTCAATTTCTGCCATACAGTCATTTGTAATACTTGCAACAGATGACCAACTACTAACTTGTAAAGATATAGGCTTTACCATACTATACAAATCATTTATAGTTCTGAGAGCATCTAATTTATTGGAACATTTTAATAGAGTATTTTTGAAATGAGTAGCAGTTTCATCTGAAGAATCGACAGTTTTAAATTGTTTTTCGATTTCCTGCCTAAATCCAACAGATGTAAAAGATACTGCATTTACATATTTCGTAAGATTGCCTAAAATCTTAGAAAGTTTTGTAAACGGATCTTTACTTTGGAAATTTGGTGTATTGATAGCATTTAACATCCGTTTTTGATAGTTTTCAAAAGCCTTGTTGTCCATAAAAGTAACCTCCTAAAAAATTATTTTTACTATGGTTAAAACTACAAAAATCTAATTAAATTATACTACAAAATTATGTTAAATGCAAATTGAACAAAGAATACGATATAATAGATTTAAGTAGTTCTATATATTGTAAATATAAAATAATTAGAAGGAAGAAAAATTTGAAAGAGTTATTTATTGAAGAAATAATTGTTAAATCAATGAATTTTTTAGATAATAACCAAAGAATAAAATTAAAAGAAATACTTACAGGAATATGCTTGAATTATCAAATTGAAATGATAGGACAGACTAAAAAGCAAGAAACACAAAAGAATAATACAGATATATTAAATAAATTTATATCGTCTAAAGAAATTGAAGGTTGCTCAACTAGAACTTTAAATTACTATAAAGATAATATAACCAAAATGCTAGATACAATAAATATTCCAATAGATGAGATTACTACTGAAATATTAAGAAACTATTTAGCAGATTATAAAAGCAATTCAAATGCAGGGATGGTAACAATAGATAATATAAGAAGAACATTATCAAGTTTCTTTGATTGGTTAGAAAATGAAGATTATATTGTTAAAAGTCCAGTTAGAAGGATTCATAAAGTAAAAGCGACTAAAAAAGTTAAAGAAACATTTACAGATGAGAATTTAGAAAAGTTAAGAGATACTTGCTCAAATTTGAGAGATTTAGCAATATTAGAATTACTAATTTCAACTGGTATGAGAGTTGGAGAATTAACTAGACTAAATATAGCTGATATGAATTTTCAAGAAAGAAGTTGTATTGTTCTAGGCAAAGGTAATAGGGAAAGAGAAGTTTATTTTAGTGCCAAAAGTAAAATGTATATAGAGAAATATCTTGAAACAAGAACAGATGACAACGAAGCATTATTTGTATCACTTATAAAACCATATAACAGATTAGGAATATCTGGAATTGAAATTGCTATAAGAAATTTAGGAAAAGAGGCAAATATAAATAAAGTACATCCACATAAATTTAGAAGAACAATGGCAACTATGGCTATTGATAAAGGAATGCCTATAGAGCAAGTACAAAAATTGTTAGGACATATTAAGATAGATACAACAATGGAATATGCGATGGTAAATCAAAATAATGTAAAAAACTCACACAGAAAATTTATTACATAAATTTATGCAAAAATATTGACAATGATGGCGGTTTTATTATAAAATGCAAACAATAGTTCTACAATAATAAATAAAGAAAATATAAATAATAATAACTAAAATTTATTAGAAAAGGATGTGTTCTTATGGACGAAAAAAAGAATGAAATTATTTTATTTGAAAATCAAAGAGTAAAATTAGAAGTTAATTTAAAAGATGAAACCGTATGGCTTACACAAGAGCAAATGTCAAAATTATTTGAAAAAGCTAAATCTACTATTAATGAACATATAAAGAATATATATAAAGAAGGAGAATTAGTCGAAACAGAAACAATGACTAAATTCGGAAATTCCGAATTTGCTGATAAACCTACTAATTATTATAATTTAGATATGATTATATCTGTTGGATATCGAGTAAAATCGCAAAATGGTATTTTATTTAGAAAATGGGCTACTAGAATATTAAAAGATTATATGTTAAAAGGATATGCTGTAAATCAAAGAAGATTAGAATATTTAGAAAAAACAATAAAACTAATTGATGTAGCAAATAGAATAGATGAAAGACTGGAAGGAAATGATGCAAAAGAAATATTAAAGGTAATTGGAGATTATTCAAAAGCGCTTGATTTATTAGATGACTATGACCATAGAACACTAAAGAAAATAGATGGAAATGTTGATGAAAGAAAGATTGAATACAAAGAATGTATAGAAGTTATAAATAGGTTAAGATTTAATGAAGAAAGTTCACTATTTGCAGTAGAAAGAGATAAAGGATTAGAATCAATTATAGGTAATATTTATCAAAGTTTTGGTGGACAAGATATTTATAAAAGCATTGAAGAAAAAGGAGCAAATTTTTTATACTTAATAGTAAAAAACCATGTGTTTGCAGATGGTAATAAAAGAATTGCAGCAACATTGTTTATATACTTTTTAAATTTTTATGGAATATTGTATAAAGATGGAAAACAAACTATAGACAACAATACTTTAGCTGCACTAACTTTATTGATAGCAGAATCAAATCCGAAAGAAAAAGATGTAATAATAGATTTAGTAATGAACTTTTTGAATAATGATTAAGATTACATCTGCTCGACAACTTACAATTTGAAAGGTAAAAAGATATGCTTAGTATATTTTCGATAATTTGACAAAAAATTGACAATTATAAATTAAAATATAATAGGGGTCATGGATATGAAATATAAAATTTTAATTGTAGATGATGAAGAAATGATAACAGATCTAATATCCTCACATCTGCAAAACTGTGGATATAACACTCTTATAGCAAATAATGTAAATGAAGCTATGGAAGAATTAAGACATCAGCCAAACCTCATCATACTTGATATTAATATGCCTGGAACAAATGGATTAGAGTTATGCCGTAATATACGAAATCATATATCTTGTCCTATTATTTTTTTGACAGCTCGTATTACAGAGCAAGATAAGATAAATGGATTTCAGTATGGTGGAGATGACTATATTACTAAACCTTTTAGCCTTAAAGAATTAACAGCTCGTATTGAAGCACATTTACGCCGAGATGAGAGAAATAAAAATACTTTTTCCATTTTTACAACTCCTGATGGACTAATCGTTAATCTATCGAAACAAACAATATCTTATGGTGATAAAGAAATACCATTTTCAAAAAAAGAGTTTGATTTAATAGAATATTTAATTACAAATAAAGGACAAGTTTTTGATAAAGAAAAAATTTATGAAACAGTATGGGGATATGATACAGAAGGAGATAGTAATGTTGTAAAAGAACACATAAGAAAAATTCGTAATAAATTTCAAGAAATAACAGGAAACGATTATATTGAAACTGTTTGGGGAGTAGGCTATAGATGGAAAAATTAAAAAGGAAATGCAGTTCATTACAAAATTATTTTGTATTAATAGTTTTAATTACATTTTTCATTGTTATATGTTTATCCTTATTAAGTATATGGGGATGTCAAAAATTTCGAGAGTATTTATTGCCAGACTCTAATACGATTTGGGTAACATTAAATATAACATATAGCGATGGAAAAACGGAAGAACTTGAATTTAGTACAGAATTAGGACAAGAAATGTATGATATTCCCAGATTGACAGGAGCAGAAGGTGGTTCGATAAATAACTCTGAACTATCTGATATAAAAACAAGTATTGAAAAAATTGAAAATAATTTTGATATGCTAACTCCAAAAAGAAAAATTGCATATCAAATATGTGGAATATCAATGATAGCAATGCCAATGATATTTTCTATAGTTGGAATTTTAATTTGTGGATTTATTTTTTATCGTAAGAAATTAAATAAACCATTAAAACTCCTTGAAAATTCAATGGAACAAATATCAAATAAAAACCTTGATTTCAAATTATCTTATACATCAAATGATGAAATGGGGAAACTTTGTAATTCTTTTGAAAAAATGCGACAAATACTTGAAGAAACAAACAAAGAATTATGGAAAATGATTGAAGAAAGAAGATTAGTGCAAGCATCAGTAGCCCATGATTTAAGAAATCCAATATCAATTATAGAAGGATATACAGAATATTTACAAACAAATTTACAAAATGATAATTTAAGTAAAGAAAAAATTTTAGAAATTACTTCAAATATAAATAAAACAGCTAAAAGACTAGAAAGATACACAGATTCTATTCGTACGATTAATGCCTTAGAGGATATAGAAGTAAATCGTAAAGAAATCTCTACTCGAAAATTCATTGAAGATGTAAAATCAGATCTAAAACAAATGACAAAGTCTAAAGGAATAGGATTGGATTTAGAGGCAGAGAAGTTATTTAAAGAAAAGATAAAGATAGATTCTTATATTATTTATAGAATTTTAGAGAACATAATTAATAATGCCATTAGATATTCCAAAGAAAAAATTAATTTATCATTTAATATACAAGAAAATTATTTAATAATCTCTATTGTAGATGATGGTATAGGGTTTTCAGAAGATGTTTTAAAAGAAAGAAACAATTTAATTATACCTACTGCAAGTGATGGCAAGCATTGTGGATTAGGATTAGTAATTAGTCGTATTCTTTGCAAAAAGCATGGAGGAAAGCTAGAATTATCTAATGATATATCTGGTGGAGCAAAAGTAAAAATTTTTATAGAAATTTGACCGATTTTTGACTTTTATTATATATGATTTCCTTATAAGCCATTTGTGGCAATTTAAGGAGGTCATTTTTTTATGAAAAAATTAATTATTTTATTGATAATCATTGGAATAGGTTTGGTATTAATATTTGGTGGAAAATTATTAAAAAATACAGGCTTAACAAATGATGACATTGTATCAAAAGGCTTTGATTGGGTAACAGGAAAAGGAACAGATGAAATAGAAATGAAAGGTAAATTATCTTTAATTTCTAATACTTCAAATACAGATGATGGGTATTATTATTTTCAAAGTGATACAGAAAAATTATTAAATGGTAAAAGAATATCTCATTTGATGTATATTGACTTTGCTACCCATCAGGAAATTTATTTATGTAGTAATTCTGGTTGTAATCATTACACAGAAAGTTGTTCATCTGTATTTTTAGAAAATGAAGTTCCATCTGATTCATCTATACTTTTTATATGGAATAATAAGATATTTATTTTAAGTAAACAGCAGGATCAAGATGGAGTAGTAGCTTTAGGGGGAAGTACAAGTTCTGAAGTAGAAGGAAGCTCTAGCATATTATATTGTTTAAACTTGGATGGGACAAATAGAGAAAAGATTTATACATTTGACAGTAATCTTACTGTAGAAGATTTTGTAGTTGGAGATGAGAATGGGCTTTATTTTGTTACTAAAAAAGTATCAGCAAAAAGCATTAATGGTAATTCTTATCAAACATCATCAGAGAAAAATTTAGTTTATTTAGATATAAAAACAAAAAAGGAAAAGAAAGTTTTTTCTATGGACTTTAATGATAATGTTGAATGGGATGTTATTGGATGTAGTGATAAAAATCTAATTTTACATGGAATAGATTTTGGAAAAAAGGTATCAGATGAAGAAAAGCATAGTGAAAATAATGAAGTATATAAAAATTCCTATGATGTATTTAAAACTCTTAATGTAGAAAATAGAGAAAGTAAAGAAATCTATCGTATATTCGCAGCACATTCTCGCAGTTATATAACAGATGAAAAATACTTATATTTTTCTAAAGAGGGAGATGGTGAAATTATAAAAATTGATTTAAAAACAGGAGAAAAAAATTCTTTTGTAAAATTATCTCAAAATGGTATTTATGGAATTATTGGAGATAAAATAATGTGCTATGAGTATAGTTTTAATGACAAAACTCTTTACTTTGTTGATAAAAATACAAGTAAAATTTCTCATTCAAAACTTGTAAACAAAACAGTAGGAACAACTTTAGATATTATTGCAGAAAGTAAAACACAAGTTTTAGTTGTTTATGATTCAGATGTAAATTATCATCAAGATGGTTCTTATGAAACTAAAAAAGAATATTGTGGTTTAATTAGCAAAGAAGATTTATATAAAGGAAACCGTAATTTTATTGAAATAAAAATGATTAATAATGTTATTGATGTAATTAATAAGGGGGGAAGATAATGCTTGAACTTTGTAATATTTCTAAAAAATATAAAGAGAAAAATGCTTTAAATGATGTTTCTTTAAAACTAGAAAATGGAATTTATGGGCTTCTTGGTCCAAATGGTGCAGGAAAATCAACATTAATGAATATCATAACTGGAAATCTTGAACCTACAGAGGGGACTATAAAATGGGAAGGAAAGGAAGTTAAAGAACTAGGAAGTAATTATAGAAGTTTGCTAGGGTATGCTCCACAACAACAGGGAATGTATGAAACTTTTTCAGGAAGAATATTTCTTTCATATATGGCGACTTTAAAAGGAATCCCTAAAAGTAGTATGGAAGATGAAATAAACAGAGTCTTACTATATGTAAATATGGTAGAAAAATCAAATCAAAAAATTGGTACATATTCAGGTGGAATGAAACAAAGAATTTTAATAGCACAAGCAATTATTGGAAATCCTAAATTGGTTATATTAGATGAGCCTACAGCAGGACTTGATCCAAAAGAAAGAGTAAGAATAAGAGAAAGAATAGCAGAACTTTCAAAAGATAAAATTATTCTAGTATCAACTCATGTTGTTTCAGATATTGAATCTATTGCTAAAAAAATAATATTAATTAAAACTGGAAAAATAATTGATTATGCAGATGTAAGAAGCCTTTGCGATAAATATAACGTGGCTAATTTAGAAGATGTATATATGAAAATATTTGGGGAGGAATAATTTATGTTTAGGCTTATCTATTTTGAACTAAAAAAAATATGGTGCAAGCGAAGTTTTATTTTTAGTATTTGTTTATTGATTATGATAAATATATTTTTCCTTTGGTATACAAATCTTGAAGATGAGGATAGAATAGCTCTTTCATCCTATAAAAAATTTGGAGAAGAGATAGCAAATATGGATGAATCTCAAAAAGGTGAATATATCGAAAAATTAAAAAAAGATATTGATGGTGTTTCTTTTGTTATGAATATTATTTCAATGCAAAATACTGAAATGGGAGCAGAATTTGCAAAACAAGAAATGCAAGAGCAACCAAAACTGTTTGAAACTTATTATGATTTATATAAGTCAGGAAATTATCTACATTTCACAAATTCGTTTGAAAAAGAACAAAAATTTATAAATGAATTATATGATGAATATACAAAAGTTTCAAACTATGATTTATATTTAAAAGAAATAAAAGAAAAAGAAAATGCACTTGATGGAATTTCTGTATTTAAAAATCAAAACGGAAACGAAAACGATTTTTCTTCTCGTAATATAAAAAAGAGTACATCAGACTATGAAAAACTTGATAATAATGGAATATGCTATATTCCTTCTAAAATGATTACATCTACAATGGAAAATATATGGACTGATATTTTTGTAATATTACTAGCATTTTTATTTATAGGAAGTTTAATAACCGAAGAAAAGGAAAAGGGACTTTTTTATATAACTCGCACTACTAAATATGGAATAAGCCATAGTATCATTGCTAAACTGATTGCACTTTTTATTAGTTGTAGCTTGTTTGAAGTTATATTCTTCTTATCAAATTATATGTTCTTTGGAATATCTACAGGTTTTAGTGATATTAGTATAAAACTTCAATCAATTAGCTCTTATATTGGAAGTAATTTATCTATTAGTATTTTGGGATATATACTTATTTCTATTATAACGAAAAGTTTTATCCTTTTTGGATTTTGCACTGTTATAACAGCATTTTGTATACTTTCCGATAGTATGTTATTGCCATATCTATATGGAATAATATCATTAGTGGTAAGTTGGATTTTATATACAATTATTCCAAATGTTTCTAAATTTGAAATATTAAAACACTTGAACTTATTTGGATTATCTAGAACAGAGAGTCTGTATGGTACATATTTGAACTTAAACTTTTTTGGCTATCCAATTTCTCGTATTATTTTGTCATGGATTATGATAGTCACATTAATGTTTGTAGGAATAGTTTTGTGTTATAGATTTTTCTTAAAAGGAAAGAACTTACAATTAAAGCAAAAGAAATCACGAATGATAGGACTAAAATTTAAACCACATTCAAATCTATTAAGACACGAAATGTATAAAACCCTTATTACCAATCATGGACTTGTCATTATTTTGCTATTTAGTATATTAATTGGTTTTAATGAATTAAATCATTCTTATCATCCATCTGTTCAAGAACAGTATTATCAAAACATTATGCTAAAATTAGAAGGAGAACAAACAGATGAAAAGATTGAAATAATTGAAAAAGAAAAAGCTAGATATGAAGAAGCATTTGGAGAAATAGAAAAGATAGATCAACTAGTAAGTAAGGGAGAAATTAATAGTGAAACAGGGGAAAAGATGAAGTTAAAATGGTATAGTGTTACATCATTTTATCCTGCATTTCAAAAAGTAGAGAAGCAATATAAGTATGTGTGCGAAAATGGCGGAAAATATATCTATGATACAGGATATTTATATTTATTTGGAAATATGGAAGATGGAATAATAAATGACTTCTTGTTGCTTACACTTGGAATAATACTGGTATTTAGTAACTTTTTTTCTATGGAATATCAGAATGAAACTTGGAAATTATTAAAAGCTACGAAAAAAGGAAAAATAGGAGTTATAAAATCAAAAGTGATAGTATGTATAGTTTTAGTTACATTATTTTCTATTTTACCATTTATATGCAGAGGAGTAAGCATTTCTAAAGTATTTCCACTTCACTGTTTATCATCATCAGTGCAAAATATTCCTGTGTATCAAAACTTGCCTTTTAATTTGAATATACTATTGTTTATATTACTAAAAATATTATTGCAAATACTGATTTCAGTAATTATGGCTATGGTTGTATTAGTGTTTTCGGGATGGAGAAAAAATAATATTCAAGCGATTTTTTTAGGAATTTTAATACTATGTGTACCATTAGTTTTGACTATATTAGGATTTGATTTTATGAAATATTTTTCATTATATCCTTTATTTTCATATACTTTTACATAAAAAATACGAAGTGAGAGATGAGTTAATAAATGAATAAAAAAAGAATGAAAAAAGAAAGAAGAAGTAATAAAAGAAAATTAATTGTAATTTTACTTATAATATCAATAATTTTTTGTATAATAAAAAGTTTTTCTAAAAAGGAACAAGAAACAATAAGTCAAGAAAATAGTAAAGATGATGAAATTACATTAGCAGATATAACAGAAATAACAGAAAAATCTAGTTTCCCAACTGATGTCTTTGGAGTTCCAGTACATACAGAACTAATTGAAAGTAATACAAAAGCAAGACCAGGTACAAAACGAAGGATAAGATATATTGTAATACATGAAACAGATAATTTCGATAAAACTACAGGAGCAAAAAATCATGCACAATTTTTGAGTGAAAACAATATGGATTCTACATCTTGGCATTATACTGTTGATGATAAAGAAATATATCATCATATACCAGATAATGAAGTAGCATATCACGCTGCTAACGAAATAGGTAACTTATATGGAATAGGAATTGAATTGTGTGTTAATAGTGGTGGTAACTTTGAAAAAACATTTAATAATGCTGCAAAATTAGTTGCTTATTTATTAAAGGAATATAATCTTACAATTTATGATTTAAAAACACATCATGATTTTTCAGGAAAAGATTGTCCTCATTCTATTTTAAAAAATAATAGAATGGATGAATTTATAGAAAAAGTAGAGAAATATATGTAAATGAAAGCTTAAGATATGAAGGTAGAAAGGCAAATGATTAGTTGAATTTTATTTATCTTTTATGATATAATCGAAACACAATATAGTAAGTTATCGCTATGATGAGATTATAAAATGAAAGGTTAAATTGGTAGTAAAAATGAGTAAGAATAATAAAGTGATTATTGGAATTTTAATTGCAGTATTGATTATAGTTATTGGAATAGTTGTTGTATATAAAGTAATTGAAAAAAGTGTTACAGATAGAGAAGATTTTAGATTTACAGTTGAAAATATTAGTTCTAACCCTGTTGACACTACAAATCAAGGACAAAATTATATAAAATCTAATCGAAATCCAAACAATGTTATAATAAAAGTTGATAATACAACAATAAAGCCAGAAAGTGTTTCAATAACTATTACAGATAATAATGAAAATCAGTATGGCTGGGGTGTTGAATTTAGAGTTCAAGAAAAAGTTAATGGAGAATGGAAAAATTTAAACTATATATCTGGTAATTTGTCTTGGATTGATATAGCTTATCAATTAAATGAAGATAAACAATTAACACAAAAATTAGACATAGAAAAGTATTATGGAAAATTATCTAATGGAATATATAGGATAGTTAAACCAGTTTATGATGAGGGCTATGTTGATATATATTCAAATGAATTTGAAATTAAATAGTTAAACACAAATTACAATTTGAAAGAGTAATAAAGTATGGAAAATATTATAATTAGAAACATTGAAGAAAAAGATATTCCAAATGTTGTAGATATTCAAATAGATGGGTGGAAATCAGCTTATAAAGGAATAATTGATGACAATATTTTAAATTCAATGAATAGAGATGAAAGAATAAAAAAGAGAAGTAATGACTATAAAGAAAATGGTTTTATAGTTGCAGAAATAAATAATGAAATAGTTGGGTTTTGTAGATATATTGATAGTGATAAATTCACACAAGATATATCAAATATAGATTGCGAATTATTGGCACTATATGTTAAACCAAACTTAAAGTATAATGGTATAGGAACAAAACTATTTCAATTTGTTATAAATGAGTTTAAAAGAAAGAATAAAATAAAAATGATATTATGGTGTCTAAAAGATAATGAGCCATCTAAAAAGTTTTATACAAAAATGGGTGGAAAAATTATTAAAGAAAGAACAATAGAAATAGGAGAAAAAGAATATTTAGAAGTTGGATTTGAATATAATATCTAACTGCAAAATTACAATAAGTGTGGCAGATAATAAAGTTGAAATTATCTGTCATTTATAATATAATCATAATAAATTATAGTAAATTGTAGGCAATCTTTATAACAAGAAAGGTAAATTAAAGATGAAAGAGACTTATAAATATACTTATAAAACTCCAAAAGAATTTTCAAATATTATAATGAATAGTGATGGAGAATATTTAACAGGTTTATGGTTTGAGAATTCAAGAGACTCTAATAAACATATTATAGAATGTGAAGAAAAAGAGCTAGAAATATTTAGAGAAACGAGTAAATGGCTAAATTTATATTTTAGTGGTAAGTTACCTGACTTTACACCAAAATATAAAATTAAAAATTTAACTACTTTTAGGCAAGAAGTAATTGATATAATGAACTCTATCCCATATGGAAGTGTCGTAACATATAATGATATATCAAAAATAATTACTAAAAAGAGAGGCATAAAAAGAATGTCCTCACAAGCAGTTGGTGGAGCAGTTGGATGGAATCCTATTTGTATAATAATTCCTTGTCATAGAGTAGTTGGAACAAATGGAAGTTTAACTGGTTATGGCGGAGGAATAAAAAATAAAGTAGCATTATTAGAACACGAAAAAATTGACATGAGTAAATATTTTATTCCAAAACGAGGTACTGCATTATAATATGTAATATATCAATTAAGTAATGCTTGAATAAATTTAGTACATACTGTATAATAGGAACTGAACAAATTTGCCAATAGGTGCCAATAGAGACGTAGCAAATTGTCAAATTATATATAAAATTATTTAGAAATAAAGGAAAATTTATGAACAAAAAGGTTTTGTTAGGAATGAGTGGAGGAGTAGATAGCTCTACTTCAGCTATTATATTAAAAGAGCAAGGTTATGACGTAATAGGAGTAACCTTAAATTTATTTCCATGTGCAAGCTGTTGTTCATATATTGATGTAAAAGAAATATGCAATCAAATAGGAATACCACATTTTATATATGAAGGAAAAGATGATTTTGACAAATATGTTATACAAGACTTTATAAATGAATATAAGAGTTGCAGAACACCAAATCCATGCATACAATGTAATAAATATTTAAAATTCGGATTAATGTATAAAAAAGCTAAAGAATTAGGGTGCGATTACATAGCAACAGGGCATTATGCAAAAATAGAGTATGACAATACATATAACCAAAAAGTATTAAAAAAAGCAAATAGCACAAAAAAAGATCAAAGTTATGTTTTATATAATATGCCAAAAAGCTTATTAGACAAAGTAATATTTCCATTAGGACAATTTGAAAGTAAGGAAGAAATTAGAAGTATAGCAAAAAAACATAACCTAAAAGTTGCTCATAAAAAGGATAGTGAAGATATATGTTTCATACCAGATGGTAACTATAAAGCATTCTTAGAAAACAACTCAGATATAAAAGAAAAAGAAGGAAATATAGTAAACTTAAGAGGAGATATTTTAGGAAAACATAGTGGGCTATATAAATATACAATAGGGCAAAGAAAAGGATTAGGAATATCTAATAAAGTACCATTATTTGTATTAGGATTTGATGCAAATACAAATGAGCTTATAGTAGGAGAAGAACGAGAACTTTATAAAAAAAGCTTATATGCAACAGATGTTAATTTACTATTATTTGATCAATTAAAAGAATCTTTAAAAGTAAATGCAAAAATAAGATATTCTAGTAAAGAAATGAAAGCAACAATATACCAAGTAGAAGAAGATAAAATAAAGGTAGAATTTGAAGAAATGCAAAAATCCATAACCCCAGGGCAATCGGTTGTATTTTACATTGGAGATGTAGTAGTCGGGGGAGGAAAAATTGAAAAATAAGTATATATTTTTCTAAAATAAGGCAAGAATATCTAATAAAAGGAAGTGAAATAATTGAGAATAGAAAAGGTATTCTTTAAATCAATAGATAATTTAAACTTAGCAGGTTTATTGCATACGCCAGAAAAAGGAACAAAAACAGATACAGTAGTTATTGATGTACATGGTATAACAAGTAATTGCTTGAAATATAGAGAAGATATGCTATCAAAGGGTTTTACAGATATGAACATAGCATATTTCTCATTTAATAATAGAGGTCATGACATAATTAATACTTATGATAAAATAGTAAATAATGAAATAAACTATTATGGTTCAAGTGCAGAAAATATTTATGATTCATATTATGATATAAAATCAGCAATATTAGAAATGCAAGCAAGAGGATATAAAAAAATAATATTAGAAGGTCATAGTATGGGGTGCACAAAAGTAGTATATACTTATAATGAATTTATACTAAATAATGAAAAAGAAATATTAGATTCAATTATTTCTGTAATTTTACTTTCAATGGTAGATATACCTACAGCAATAAAAAACATGGTAGGCAAAAATTATAAAAGACTAATAACATATTTAATGCTACTTAGCAAAAGAGGTAAAGGAAATAATCTATTAATAATAGACAATAGTTTTCCCCCAATAAAACCAAATACAATATTAGCATATGTTCAAGATAATAAAAAAATAGATTTTGCTAGATTTGGAGATAAAAGATATTCATTCAAAGAACTTAATAATATAAATATACCATTATTTATGAGGTGGGGAAATGTAAATGAACTAATATTTCAAGATGTTGAAGAATTAGTTAAAATTATGAATGATAAAATTAAAAATCCATATAAAGATATATCATATATAAAAGGAGCAGACCACAGTTATACAGGTAAAGAAAATGTTCTTACAGATGAAATTTGTAAATTTATAAAGAAGAACTTGAAAGGAATATTAAAATGAAAATAACAGATAATAACGAATTTGAAATGATAGCTAAACAAATAAGAAAAGATATAATAGAAGAAGTATATAATGGAAAATCAGGACATCCTGGAGGAGCATTATCTGTAGCAGATATATTAACAGCATTATATTTTAATATAATGAATATAGATCCTACTAATCCTTGTAATGAAAATAGAGATAGATTAGTATTATCTAAAGGACATGCATCAGCAGCATTATATGCAGTACTTGCAGAAAAAGGTTATTTTTCTAGAGAAGAATTATTATCATTTAGAAATATAGATAGTAACCTTCAAGGTCATCCTGATATGAATAAAGTAAAAGGTGTGGATATGTCAGCAGGGTCATTAGGACAAGGCTTATCTGTAGCAAATGGTATGGCAATAGCAGGAAAATTAGATAAAAAAGACTATAGAGTTTATGCAATATTAGGAGATGGAGAAATAGAAGAAGGACAAATATGGGAAGCGGCAATGAGCTCAAGCCATTATAAATTAGATAATTTATGTGTTATAGTAGACAATAATAATTTACAAATAGATGGAGAAATATCAGAAGTAATGAGTCCATATCCAATAGACAAAAAATTTGAAAGTTTTGGATTTAAAACATTAGTAATAGATGGTCATAATTTTGATGAAATAATAAATGCATTTGAAATAGCAAAACAAACAAAAGGAATGCCAACAGCAATAATTGCAAAAACAGTAAAAGGAAAAGGCATATCATATATGGAAAATAAAGCAGGATGGCATGGAAAAGCACCAAATGAAGAGGAATATAAGTTGGCAATAGAAGAATTAATTTAAAATGTGGAGGATATTATGAATTTAGAAAGTAAAATAGCTACAAGGCAAAGCTATGGAGAAGCATTAGTAGAAATAGGGGAAATAAATGAAAATATAGTAGTGTTAGATGCAGACTTAGCAGGAGCAACTAATACAAACAAATTTAAAGAAAAATTTCCAGAAAGATTTTTTGATATGGGAATTGCAGAACAAGATATGCTAGCTACAGCAGCAGGGCTTGCCACATGTGGGAAAATACCATTTGCTAGTACATTTGCTGTATTTGCAGCAGGTAGAGCATATGATCAAATAAGGAATAGCATATGCTATCCAAAACTAAATGTAAAAATATGTGCAACACACGCAGGAATAACTGTAGGAGAAGACGGTGCAACACATCAAATGATAGAAGATATAAACTTAATGAGAGGGATGCCTAATATGCTAGTACTTTCTACATCAGACGAAATACAAACAAAATGGGCAGTAAAAGAAATATCAAAATATAAAGGACCAACATATCTTAGATTAGCTAGACATAAAGTTCCAACGATATATGATGAAAATACCCAATTTGAATTAGGAAAAGGTATACAAATAGGAGATGGAACAGATGGAACAGTAATTGCAACTGGAGTAACTGTAGCAGAAGCACTAAAAGCTAAAGAAGAATTAGAAAAAAGAAACATAAATATAAGAGTACTAGATATTTTCACAATAAAACCTATAGATAAAGAATTAATAATAAAATGTGCTAAAGAAACTAAAAAAATAATAACAGTAGAAGATCATAATATTATAGGTGGATTAGGAAGTGCAGTTTGTGAAGTACTATCAGAAAATTACCCAACAAAAGTAATTAGAATGGGAATAGAAGATGTATTTGGTAAATCTGGTAAAGCAGAAGAATTAATAAAATACTTTAAGATAGATAAAGATGCAATTATGGAAAAAGTAGAAGAATAAAAAATGAATAATGAATGATGAATAATTATTCATTTTTTATTATTCACTATTCATTATTAATTAATAAAAAAGGGAGGGCATTAGTTGCCCTCCTGAAAATGATTTTAGAATAGATTGTACATGAAGCGAAAAACGAGTAACGCTATAATAGATATTAGTATATGTGCAAATATAAGTTCTATTATATAGGCGAAAAATAGGCCAATTATTAAAAACTTGAAAAAATGCAAAATACCAGTGAAGTCCTCCTTCTCTAAGAATAGTATAAAGCTTGCAATAAGAAATGTAACTTCTAAAGCTAAATACACATCAAAGAATAAGCTAAAAGCTATTCCGATGATCATGCAAACCCAGAATCTCCATTTAGTTATTCCTAATTGCTTTCTAACAATAAATAAGGAAATAATGAAAATTATTACTGGAGCAATTACATCAACAGGAATAAAAGCAGGAACACCCAAGTTAAAAGGTAACAAATTAGAGCTAATTGAGGGTAATAAAAGTTTTCGTATGCCAAATATCATTAAAGCTATGACTATACAAGATATTGCGAATGTACCAAATTTATGAGCAAATTTTATAATCATAAAGATAACTAAGATAAGAGTTATCCAATATGCTCCAGTTGTAGTGTAGTAACCAGTACAAAAGAAAATAAATTTGCATATAAATTGAATCAGTAGTATAGCTATAAGTGGCCGCACACAATCTAAATCCTCGCTCTTTAAATGCTTTAATCCAAGTGTAGAGAACACTCCTAAAGCAATAAGAATTATTAACTGCAAAATTGCAGGTAAAAATCCAAGTAGATATAATAAAAATAAGTAAATCATAGAGCCCTCCAAAATGGTTTCTAAAATCAATTTTCAATGTGCTTCATATACATTAATTATACTATAGATTTACATAATGGTCAAATTGAATAATATAAGTAAATATACAAAAAAGAAAGAAGAAAACAAAATTAAAAAATAATTACAAAAAATAAATAACATAGAAAAAAGAAAAAATATATGATACAATTAATGAAATATAAAAAAGGAAAGAACAAATGAAAAACGCTAAGATGCTTGATACTGTATATATATATATATATATATCGTAAGGTCTAATAAAATAAAATTACGTAAACAT
>CAMSMU010000019.1 GCA_947061115.1 uncultured Clostridium sp. | reverse complement strand
AGCATTAGTTGTAACAATAATAGTTTTATTAATATTATCAGCAGTAGGGATATCATTAGTAATAGGAAACAATGGATTATTTGAAAGAGCATCAAAAGGGAAAGAAGTATATAAATCAAGTGAATATTATGACTTAATAGAAATAGCAAGAGGAGAAGTAATAATAGATGAAGAAGGAGAAATAACATTAGATAAATTAATAGAACAGATTTATAAAGATAAGATAGTACCACAAGGAAATATAAAAAAGTTAGATGAAGAAAGAGCGAGAATATTAACAAAAGAAGGACATGTATTCATAATAACAGTAGAAGGAACAGAATATATAGGACAAAATGTAGGAGAAACACCACCAGAAGTAAAAGAGGGAGATTTAATAATACACAAAAGCAAAAACACATGGACAAATAAAGATATAGAAATAACAATAGAAAATAATATAAAAGGAGACTTTGAAGTAAAATATATCTTAATGCCAAATGGAGAAGCAAAAACAGAAGAAGAGGAGCAAGAAAGAATAAATAAACTAAAAGACTCAAGACAGTGGGAGCAATATAATGGAAAAATAGAAATAGATAAAAACCAAACAATACACGTAGCATTAGTAAATATAATAAGAGAAATGAGTAATATAGTAAGTGAAAAAATAACAATAATAGATAAATTAGAACCAGAACAATTTGAACCAACAGCAGAAGCAACAATAAATAGTATAACAATAAATGCAGAAAAAGCAAAAGATAAAGAAGAAACAGAAAAATATGGAGAAAGTGGAATAAAAGAAATATGGTATAGTATAGATAATGGAACAACATGGAAAACAAACGAGGAAGATAAATCAAAAACAACATATACATTTGTAGGTTTACAAAAGGGAACAGAGTATAAATATAGAGTAAAAGTAATAGATAATGCAGGAAATGAAACAATAACAAATGAAACTGAAAATACAAAAATAACAACCAAAACAGGAAATGTAGTTACTTATCAAGTAGATACAAACACACAATATAAAGAAGAAGTAGGATTAGAAGAAAGCTGTCTATCACCAACAACATTTACACCAGCAATATCAGGGTGGACATTTGTAGGATGGAGAGAAGATCAAACAGCAAATGGTAGTGTATTAAGTACTAAAAAAATGGGAGAGGGTCCAATTACATTGTATGCAGTATTTAAACAAACTGTAACAATAACATATAGTGGAAATGGAAATACAGGAGGAAGTACAGCAGCGCAAAGTGGAGATAAATATCATAATAATGGAAACACAGCAAATCCTTCATTTACACTACGTGCTAATGGATTTAGTAAAACAAATTATGGATTTTGTGGATGGAAGAGTGGATCAACACTATATACAGCAAATCAAACAATAACAACAGGTTCAAATTTAACAATGCTTGCACAATGGTATACAACAGTGGTTACTAATTTTTCTTATACTGGTGGTATACAAAGTTGGAAAGTGCCAGTAACGGGACTATATCTACTTAAAGCATATGGAGCTGCGGGAGGATATAATAAATATAGTCAAGCCAGTGCTTATGGCCGTGGATATGGTGGATATGCATATAGATATGTACAGTTAACAGCTGGACAGACTATTTATATTGTGTGTGGAGGCTATCCTGCGGAAAATGCTACAGGAGGATACAACGGTGGAGGTAATGCTTATAGTAATAGTAGTAGTTACTCTTATAGAGGATTTGGTGGTGGTGGAGCTACCCATATAGCTACAAGATCTGGTACATTACAAGCATTAGGATCTACCAGTGGCTTACTTATCGTCGGAGGCGGCGGAGGCGGTTGTGGCGGAGCTAGAGACAGTTATACTGGTCAGGGAGGTAATGGCGGAGGACTGACAGGCGGAGACGGCAGTTCGAATAAAAATAATTATTTTCAGTATCCTGGTAAAGGAGGAACACAAACCGCAGGAGGAGCTATAACTGTTAGTGATGGTACTGGCAGAGGATCATTTGGAAAAGGTGGAGATGCTGCAGAAAGTGCAGGAACTGGATCTGGTGGCGGAGGCGGCTTATACGGCGGCGGAGGCGGTGGAAACTATAACGGAGCTTCTGGCGGTGGAGGCGGATCTAGCTACATAGGATCGTCTACAACCACATTTAATGGAAAGTCCTATACCAATGGTACGACAGCTGGTGCAAATAGTGGTAATGGTTATGCATCAATTCAATTTATAACACAATAATTTTAAGGTATAAAAATTAAAATATAAAACATAGATAAAACTGGACAAATAATATTAGTCCAGTTTTATTAAATGTATATTATATTTGATTTAAATTTATTGTTTTATAAACTAATTTATAAAACTTTCTATCTGTATTAAGACTAATATTTAATATAAACATTGTCGAAAAATGTAAATTTTTGGCGAACGATTTTTCTTTACAATTTCCAAAATATGGAGTATAATGTAAACAATTAAATTTTCAAATTTAATTTCAATCAATTAATTTAAGTCTTAAATTATTTCAAATTAAAAAATCAAAAAATAAGTGAATAACAACATTAATTCATTTGTAGAAAAGGAGTAAAATGAAACAAAAAATTAAATTAAGTATTATTGCATTAGCAATAGTTTTATTTGCTATACTTCCAAATAAAAGTATGGCAAGTACAGATTGTCAATTAATATCAGATGATAAAGTAAGATATGTAAATGCTACTCTAACAGATATAGATATAGAAGCATATAATGCCATGCAAAGAGGAGTAAATGCAGATACATATTATAATAATTTATCAACACAAGAAAGATATGCATTAGATTTAAAATCAATGCTTATGGATTCAACAGAAGCAAAATGTATTGGTGGAGTGCAAAATGGATATTTAGATTCTTATAAATATGGAGATTTTGCAGGAGCAACACAAGGATTAGTTAAAAATAAATTGGTAAATGATAATTTATGTGTAGTAGATAAATACACAAATAAAACATCATTTTTCCCAACATCTAATAATAATACATCTGCATATGTAGAATATTTAAAAAATTGGAAACTTCCATTTATAAAAGAAGAAAATGGATATTATAGTTTTTATAGTAATAAATATCATGTTTACAAAGATTATGCTACAAAAACCTTAAAATTACATCAAGGAGATAGAGAAGGATTTTACCCATTTAATAATTGTTCAGATGATACATTTCAGAAAGACCAAAGAAATTTGGCTTTTACAGTAAGAATGGATATACCTTTTATTATGACAAAAGATGGAAAAGTTAAAAATTCAGAAACAGGCAAATATGAAGATATGGTATTTAACTTTTCAGGAGATGACGATGTTTGGGTATTTGTAGATGATCAATTAGTTCTAGATTTAGGTGGTTGCCATGTTAAATTATCTGGTAATATAAATTTTAGCAAAAACCGAGTATATTATGAAAATATATATAATCCTACATCAAAAACATATAGTAAAGATGTATATAAAAAAGCGTTTGATTCTGGAATGTTATCTGAAGGAAAACATACTTTAAAAATATTTTATATGGAAAGAGCAGGAGGAAGCTCAAACTTATATGTAACATTTAATTTACAAAGCGGAGGAATAAAGACAAACTATATTGATAAACATACAGGAAAAATATTAGATACAGATAGTAAAAGTGGAGCAGTTGGAGAAAAAGTAACAACATCAGCAAAAGAAATAAATGGGTATACTTTAATAGAAAAACCAAAAACAGAAAATTACACTCTAACAGAAAATTTGCAAACTGTAAATTATTATTATGCAAAAAATTCTAAAGTTATATCTAAATATATAGATGAAATTACAAATAAAGAAATTTCCAATACAGAAGTCATAAATGGAAAATATGGAGATAAATACCAAACAAATAAAAAAGAAATAAAAGACTATGAATTTACTAAAGCTCAAGGAAATGTAACAGGCACTATGAAAGGAGAAGACATAACAGTTACATATTACTATAAGCATAAATCAAAAGTAATAGTAAATTACATAGATAAAGATACTAATGAAAAAATAGATACCGCTAAAGAGGATGTATATGAAGGAGATACGTATAAGTCAGAAGAAAGAAAATATGAAGATTATAAATTAGTAGAAAAACCAGAAAATGAAACAGTAAAAATTGCAAAAGAAGATATAACACTTAATTACTATTATCGTAAATTAAAATTTAATTTGCAAATAGAAATGAACTTAGAAAAAGCTTTAATAAACGAAAACTATTATGGTTTAAATGGAAAAGTTGGAAAAATTGAAACAGAAATAAGAGATGCCAATAAAAATTCTAGTTTGCAGATATACTATAAAATAAAAGTAACTAATAATCAAGAAAGAGTAGGTAATGGATATATAACTTTTACAATTCCAGATGGATATAGAATGTTAAATCAAGATTGGGGGATATCTGGTAATAAAGCAAAATATAAAGTAAATGAGTTAGAAATTGGAGAAACTAGAGAATATCAAGTAATATTAGAAAAAAGTGAAGGTATTGATATAGCGGGAGATATAAAGGCATATGTTAGAATTGACTCAGAAAAATTAAAAGAAACAACTCTAGAAGATAATGAAGATATGAATGAATTAGCAATTATGCCAAGAACAGGAGCAATAATAATGCCATTAATACCTATTATATTAAGCTTAACAATACTAGCATTTATAATATATAAAAAAATAAAAAAGAACAATAAAAATAATGCAGTATAGAAAAAATAAATAACATATGATAAAATAAAGAAAAACAAAAGGAAATAAAAAAACAAATGAAAAACGTGAAAACGACTGATACTGTATATATATATATATATATATCGTAAGTTTTAATAGAACAGAATTACGTAAACATAGAAAACTATGTCTTTTTAGAATAATCTAAAAGGCATAGTTTTTTGATGTATATTACTCAACCAAAGGGACGTTCTTTTTTAGTTGAAAATGAAGGTAACTAGCATGAATAGGTTAAAAGAGAGAATAAAAACAAATCAGGTTATAACCAATATATAAACATGACTGGAAGATTATTAATTGCCCAGTAAAGAATATAATATTAATAAAAAGAATAATAAATCTGATAATAGAAATAATAATAAAAACAAATTCAAACAGCAACTAATAATAATTGCAAAATTAAAAACAATGTGATATAAATAATATATGCAATTATTATTAAATGCAAAACAACGGAGGATAAAGTATGATAGAAAAATTAAAAGAAACAAAAGACACTCGTAGGAGCGATTATAAATCGCCCACAGAAATAAAAGAAAAACATAATGGTGACTATCAATTATTCAAAAGAATAGAAGTAGAATGGGGCGATCATTGGTCGACAAAAGGAATAACACTAGTAGCACTTGTAGTAACAATAATTGTACTATTAATATTAGCAGGAATAGCAATAAATTTAGCAGTAGGAAATAATGGATTATTTAGTAGAACAAAAAATGTTGCAGAAAAATGGAGTGAAATATCAAATAATGAAGTTCAGAGCATAAAAAAATTAGATAATGAAATAAAAAAGGAAAGTCAAAATGTAGTAGAATCTATAATAGAAGAAGATGCAAATAAATTAAATGTAGGAGATTATATAATATATGATAGTGGAGTAAATGGAAAAATTTTATGTAGGATACTATATGATGCAAATTCAGATTATGGACTTCAAATAATAACCAATAAGAATGTGAAAAACTTAACATTAGGATCTACTACATATGAAGATGCACTTTCTAGTTATAATACTGCTATAACAAAGCTAAATGATGAAGCAATGAAATATTTAAATACAAAGTATGCAGCAGATGCGAGATGTGTTGGAAGTAATCCAATTGACAAGACAATAGAAGATGACTTACCTAAAGATGATATTGAATATAAAGAGCAAACGACTAATAGTGGTGCTAAAGGAGGAGATAGAAATTCTAGACCCGATTATGAGCAAATGCAAAGTATAGGTATATCAAAAAGTGATTCTGAATATTGGCTAGCATCAAGATATTTTGCTACTCATTTAGATAATAATGATGGGTATTATCATGATTATTTCTATTTAAGATGTATAAAAGAAAATGGGGAATTGGGTTATCAGATATTTTTTAGAATAAGATCAAAAACTACTATTTCAAGATCGTGGGGAACAACAACCAGAGGATTAAGAATATGTTTCAAATTAAAAAGTGATAATCTAAAAATAACAGGAGGAAATGGAACAGCTGAAAATCCATATAAAATAGACATTAACTAACAGATTAGTATAGAAATATATATATTAGCAAAAGTTATAAAAATAAACAATTATTACTAAAAATGTAGATTATTAGCAATATAGGAGGATTAATTATCGATAATATTTAATAAAATTAGAAATAATAAGTAAAATTCAAAAATGAATAATCTTATATAAATCTTAATGCTCTAAGAAAAGATGAAATTGTGGCAAAAAAGGAACGTCCCCTTTGGTTGAGAAAAAGTACAATAATTCGTTTGTTAAATTATTGTACTTTTTATGTATTTATTGTATAATCTAAACATCTCAAAATTAATGTAAAATAAAGGAGAAGAATGGAACTTAAAGGAACACTTAAAGACATAATATATAAAAATGAAATAAATGGTTATTGCATTGCTACATTTGAAATGGATGAAGGCGAAACTACAATTGTAGGATATATGCCTTTTATTCAAAAGGGAGATAGCCTAAAAGTAGTCGGAAAGTTTGTTGTACATCCAGATTATGGTGATCAATTTAAAGTAGAAACATTTGAAAAAATAATGCCAGAAACTTTAGATGCAATAGAAAAATATTTAGCAAATGGTGTAATAAAAGGAATTGGTCCAGCAACTGCAAAAAAGATTGTAAAAAAATTTGGACAAGATACAATTGAAATACTTAAATCAAATCCTAAAGAGCTAACATCTATTAAAGGAATAACAGAAAAAAGAGCAATAGAAATTTCAAATGAATTTATTGAGAATTGGGATCTTTGGCAAATTGTAGGATTTCTTGAGAAGTTTGGAATAGGACCACAAAGTGCAACTAATATATATAAAAAATTAGGATCAGATACAATAGAAAAAGTTAGACAAAATCCATATGTACTAAGCGAATTAGGAGTTAGAGTAGATTTTTCACAGATAGACAAAATGGCATTAGATATAGGAATAGAAAAAAATAACTTAAAAAGAGTAGGTGCAGGTATTAGACATGGTCTTAATTTGGCAACATATAATGGACATAGCTGTGTATTAGAAAGTAATTTAATAACTTTTGTAACAAACTTATTAAAGATTTCAGAAGAAGACGTTATATATGGTATAAAAGACCTAAGATCTAAAGAACAAATAAAAATAGAAGAGCGAGAAGAAATGCAAACAATAGATGGCAAAACAGAACTTAGAATTCAAGATTGGGTCTATTTAATGGATTATTACAAAGTAGAACTTAATATAGCAGAAAGACTAATAAGCTTAGAAAATGCTACAAATATTAAAAAACTTTCTAACTTTAAATCAGGATTAAAAAATATAGAAAAATATGCAAATATAGAACTGTCTGAAAAACAAAGACAGGCAGTAGAAATGGTAAATGAACACAATGTGTGTATAATAACAGGAGGACCAGGTACAGGTAAAACAACAATAATAAAAACAATAATAGACATATATAAATCAAATGGAAAAAAGGTAGTTTTATCTGCACCAACAGGTAGAGCAGCAAAGAGAATGACAGAAGCAACAGGAGAAGAAGCAAGTACATTACATAGACTATTAGAAATAGGAAAAATAAGTGAAGACAAACCAGATCCAGAATTATGCATAGCACCAATAGATGGAGATATTGTAATTATTGATGAAATGTCAATGGTAGATATATTTCTTATGAATTATGTAGTAAAATCTTTATATAAAGGAACTAAACTAATATTAGTAGGAGATATTGATCAGTTACCATCAGTAGGGCCAGGATGTGTATTAAAAGATATAATTGACTCAAATAAAATACCATATATAAAATTAAACAAAATTTTTAGGCAAGCACTTAAAAGCAAAATCATAGTTAATAGCCATAAAGTGAATGAAGGAATTAATTTTATAGAAGATGAAAATAAAGAAGAAACAGTAAATGATTTTGAATTTATAGAAATAAAAAGTTCATCAGAAATTATAAATAAAATTTTAGAAATATATAATGATAAGGTACAAATAATTACACCATCAAAAAAAGGAGATTTAGGAACAAAGAATTTAAACAAGATAATACAAGGAAAATTTAATCCACAAAGCATTATGAAAAATGAGAAAAAATTCGGAGAAGTTATATTTAGAGAAGGCGATAAAATAATGCAAACTAAAAATAACTATGATATAATGTGGAAAAAATCATCAGAAATAAGTAGTGGTATTTTTAATGGAGAAATGGGAATCATAGAGAAAATAGATGAGGCTTCGGGAGAGATAAAAATAAGATTTGATGACGATAAATTTGCTTTTTATGGATATCAAGATTTAGACCAAATAGAGCATTCATTTGCTATAACAGTTCATAAATCACAAGGAAGTGAGTTTAGTGAAGTAATTATTCCTGTTTATCAAGCAGCTCCAATGCTACTTACAAGAAATTTGCTATATACAGGAATGACTAGAGCAAAGGATAAACTAACTATGGTAGGGAATCCATATACAATACAGTTTATGATAAACAATAATAATATTAAAGATAGGAATTCAGGACTTAAGTTTAAATTAGAAAATATATAACTTATATGTGGGGCAGAAAGGAAAGCATGGGATTTATTCTTGACATAATTTTTCCACAAAAGTGTGGTATATGTGGAAAAATAAGCACTGTATTATGCGAAAACTGCAAAAATACATTAGAAAAACACAAGATAAATTTAGAAAAAGAAAATATTGTCAAATTAGACAATAAAAATATAAAAGTGAAGGAATTTTACATTTTTAAATATGAAGGAATGGTAAGAAAATTACTAATTAACTATAAATTTAATGATAATAGTTATTTAGCAGATATGTTTTCAAAAATAATTTTAGATAATAAAAAAATATGTAGATTTTTAAAAAATTATGATATAATAGTGCCAGTTCCATTACATAAAAAAAGAAAGCTAGAAAGAGGCTACAATCAAGTAGAATTAATAGCTAAAAAATTGGAAAACATAAAATTAGAAACTACATCATTAGTCAAAGTAAGGAACATAAAACCGCAAAGTACAAAAAATGTAAAAGATAGAATCTTAGATATAAAAGGTGTATATAATTTAGAAAATATAGAAAAAATAAAAGGAAAAAGGATACTTTTATTTGATGACATATATACAACAGGAAGTACAATAAATGAATGTGTAAAAGTTTTAGGAAAATATACAAATGAAATAGGAGTACTAATATTAGCAAAAGATTATATGGAGGTAAGAAACTAGTGGAAGATTTAGTTGAAAGCATATTAGATTATATAAGATCAGACTATACAGATTATGCTATTATGATAAATGGAGAATGGGGAAGCGGAAAAACCTATTTTTGGAATCATAAAATTAGAAACAAAATAGAGAGCATGACTGTAAATGGAAAGAAAATTACAACAATATATATGTCTTTATATGGAATATCTAACTTAGAGGAAATAAGTAAAAAGATATTTATAGAAACAACACAACTTATGGATAAAAACTTAAAAAGATATATGGATCTTAATGAACAAACATTTATACCTGAATATGCGAAAACAGGATTAGACATGGCAAACTTCTTTGGAGTTACACAAAATGGAGATAAAGTAGATTATGAAAATTTCTTTTCAACAGATGACAAAGTACTATGCTTTGATGACTTAGAAAGAGCAAACGTAGATGTTATAGATATATTAGGATATATAAACAACTTTGTAGAACACGACCATATAAAAACAATAATAATATGTAATGAAAAAGAATTATCTACAAAACTTAAAAGTAGTAATTTAGAGATGAAAACCTTTATAGCCACATATTTATTGGACAAACAAGACAAACTTCTTAATACAGAAAGACCAATGGTAGAAAAAATAGAAGACACAATAAAAGATGTATTCGACAAAGCAAATGATTATGAAAGAATAAAAGAAAAGCTAATTGGTGAAACATTTGAATATGCACCAGAATTTACTTATATTATAAATGGTTTATTAATTAGATATGAAAATAATACAGAGTTAATTAGATTTTTAAGAGAAAATACAAATTTAATAGTATCAACATTTATAAAAAGTGGAACAAGGAACTTAAGAATCTTAAAACATGCTTTAAATGATTTTAAGAAAATATTCGATATGGTGAATAAATCATATCCTAATACAAATAATAGAATTTTGCAGACAATGCTTATATTCACAATAGCTGTATCATTTGAAATAAAAGCAGGAAAAATAACAAAGGACAAATTTGTAAATGTAGGGGATAATGAAGAATATAAATCTTTAGTAGTTTCATCAAGAGTATTTATGGATAATAGACAATTTTATATAAAAGAATTCGATAATAACTACTATTATAATTTTAAAACAGAATATAGATTCTTTAAATTTATTGAAATATATATCCGTACAAGAATATTTGATATGAAAACATTCAAAAAAGATATGGAAGACATAATAAATACAGTAGATACAGATAAATTACCAGGATATAAAAGGTTACTTACAGAAGAGTATTGGAAAATATCTGATGATCAGTTCCCAAAAGTGGTAGAAGAAGTACTAGATTCTACTAGAAAAGGAGAAATGAGTTTAATAGATGCAGTAAAAATATACACTTACTTTGTATACTTTGTAAAAAAAGAATTAATAAATTATGACATGGAAACAATTAATAGTGTATTTTTAAATGGAATGAATATTGCATCAATAACTTCAGAATATTGTGAAGATGCAGAAGAACAACTAAAGCAATTGTCAATTGATGATAATGATCCAGCAATGCAAGCAATATTAGAAAGATTTAGAAAATTAAATGATCAATTAAAAGATAAAATGTATAGAATGAAAGCTGATGAAATATTTAAAAATATTCCTATGAAAATGGAAAGCTTCTATGATTCATTTGATAAAGAATGTATGGAATTACCTATATTCAAATACAGTGATCCATATCAAATATTTCAAAGAATATCATGTGCAAGCAATGAGGATATAGTTACTATAAAGGAAAAACTATTAGACAGAGCAAAGAAAAATACTAAGAAATTATTACCAGAATTAGAAAATATATATAAACTAAAACAAGTAGTAGATGATTATATAAGTGATAAATTGCCAAGTATAAAAATTGTTATGTTAGGTGACTTCTCATCTACATTACAAAACATTATAGACAGATATGAGAGAATAAAAAATAAACAAAATGAACAATTAGCAAATTAATTTAAAAAAACACTTGCAAAAAATAAAAAAGAGTGATATAAAATAAATGAAGATACGAACTTAAATGATTTAGTTGAATGGGCTAAAAAAAAAACTTTTTTGGCCCTTCTTTATTTTTTTATAGGATAGGAAAATATAGTATATAAATGCAAAAATAGAAGGAGGATATATGAAGTACATATTTATAACAGGTGGAGTAGTATCTGGATTAGGAAAGGGAATTACAGCAGCGTCATTAGGTAGACTACTAAAAAATAGAGGCTATAAAGTAGTAAACCAAAAATTAGATCCATACATAAATGTAGATCCAGGAACAATGAGCCCATATGAACATGGAGAAGTATTTGTAACGGATGATGGAGCTGAAACTGACTTAGATTTAGGACATTATGAGAGATTTACAGATGAAAGTTTAACTGGAAATTCAAGTATAACCAGTGGGAAAATATATTTAGAGGTACTGGAAAAAGAAAGAAGAGGAGATTATTTAGGGAAAACAGTACAAGTTATACCACATGTAACAGATGCTATAAAACAAAAAATATATGATTTCAAAAAATTAAATGCAGATATAGTTATAACTGAAATTGGAGGAACAGTTGGAGATATAGAAAGTCAGCCAATGCTAGAAGCTATTAGACAAATAGGAATAGAACAAAATGCTGAAGATACTTTATTTATACATGTAACATTGCTTCCATATATATCAGGATCAAATGAACTAAAATCAAAACCAACACAACACTCAGTGAAAGAATTGCAATCATTAGGTATAATACCAAATATATTAGTTTGTAGAGCAGATGAAGAAATACCAGAAAAAATGAAAGATAAAATAGCATTGTTTTGTAATGTTAAAAGAGAAAATGTAGTACAGAATAAAACTGTAGATGTGCTATACGAAGTACCACTAATGCTTGAAAGAGAAGGACTAGCAAATGCTGTATGTAAAAAATTAAACTTAGATAATAAAGAAGCAAATAATGAAGAGTGGGAAAAACTTATAGAAAAAATAAAAAAGCCAAAAGATAGAAAAGTTAAAGTTGCTATAGTAGGAAAATATACAAAATTAGATGACTCATATTTATCTGTAATAGAAAGTATTAGGCATGCAGGTTACCAAAACTTAGTAGAAACAGAAGTAGAGCTTGTAGACAGTGAAAAAATAACAAAAGAAAATGTAAAAGAAAAATTAAGTAAATATGGTGGAATAATTGTACCAGGAGGATTTGGAGATAGAGGAATATCAGGTATGATAGAAGCTATTAGATATGCAAGAGAAAATAATATGCCATTTTTAGGAATATGTTTGGGAATGCAAATGGCAGTTATAGAATTTGCAAGAAATGTATTAAAATTAGAAGATGTAGATTCAGAAGAATTTAATCCAAATGCTAAAAACTTAGTAATACATATTATGGAAAATCAAAAAACAATTAGAAAAAAAGGCGGAACAATGAGATTAGGTGCATATCCATGCAAATTAGTAAATGGAAGTTATGCACATAAAATATATGATAAAGAAGAAATTTCAGAAAGACATAGACATAGATACGAATATAATAATGATTATAGAGAAATGATGGAGAAAAATGGACTAAAAATAGCAGGAACATCACCAGATGGTAATTTAGTAGAAATAGTAGAAATAGAAAATCATAAATTCTTTGTTGCAGGGCAATTTCATCCAGAATTCAAATCAAGACCAGATAAAGCACAACCATTATTTGCAGAGTTTGTAAAAAAGATTGCTGAATAATAAAGAAAACTTTTCTAGAAGAACAAAGCGGAATTCTTCTTATGTCAGACGATTAAAATTATTTTTAGGTCCGCATAATTTGTTCACGTGCCAAATTTTATATAATAAAATTTGTGTACATTAATTTATATACAGGAAAGTTTGTAAAACTTTCCTATAATATAAAAAATGGCAGGTGGGCAGCCTGCCTTTTTGTTTTAACATTATTTAGTTTTATGTTTTTTATCATTGCATCTTTCAATTGTTACAGGTTTATCAAAGTCATTAGGGAAAGCAGAGAAAACTACTCTATCTTCACATACTACTATGGCTTTATACCGTATACCGCAAATTAAAAATTCGTCATCTTTTTTTATGTTCATATTTTCCTCCTATAAGAGAAAAATGTAAGTTGCCCATGCTTACAAGTTAATAGTATCATAATAATTATATCATAGTTCACATAAAAAATACAATATATTTGTGAACTTTTTGTGAAAATTAGCAATCTCTATTGACAATTGCTAAAAAAAGATATAAAGTATTAGCAGTCATTAATAAAGAGTGCTAAAAGGAAAAAATTAGCATAAAATATATGATAAAATTAAGGAGGTAATTCATATGTTAAAACCATTGGCAGACAGAGTAGTTGTAAAAATGCTTGAAGCAGAAGAAACAACTAAAAGTGGAATTATTTTATCAAGTGGAAGTAAGGAAAAACCACAAATTGCAGAAGTAATAGCAGTAGGACCAGGCGGAAAAGTAGATGGCGAAACTGTAGAAATGCAAGTAAAAAAAGGAGACAAAGTAGTAATAAATAAATACTCAGGAACAGAAATAAAATACGAAGGAGAAGAATATATCATAGTAAAACAAGGGGATATATTAGCTTTAGTAGACTAATGATAAAGATAGTATTTTTGTTTGTGAGATAAATTTGCTAAAAAAGTTTAGTAATTAATAATAAGAGAGGAGATATTATGGCTAAAGATATAAAATATAGCGAAGATGCTAGAAAAAAATTATTAAATGGTGTCAATAAATTAGCAGACACAGTAAAGGTTACATTAGGACCAAAAGGAAGAAATGTTGTTTTAGACAAAAGCTTTGGAGCACCTCTAATTACAAATGATGGTGTAACTATTGCTAAAGAAATTGAATTAGAAGACAAATTTGAAAATATGGGAGCTCAACTTGTAAAACAAGTTTCAGAAAAAACAAATGATGTTGCAGGAGATGGAACAACAACAGCTACAGTTTTAGCACAAAGCATGGTAAGAGAAGGTGTAAAAAATGTTGCAGCAGGTGGAGATCCAATGGCAATTAAAAGAGGAATGGACAAAACTACACAAGCAGCAGTTGAAAGCTTAAAGAAAATAAGTGTACCTGTAAATGGAAAAGATGACATAGCAAGAGTAGCAAGCATATCAGCAGATAGTGAAGAAATAGGAACATTAATTGCAGATGCAATGGAAAAGGTTACAACTAATGGAGTTATAACAATAGAAGAATCAAAAACATCTAATACAGAACTAAATGTAGTAGAAGGTATGCAATTCGATAAAGGATATGTATCTCCATATATGGTAACAGATACAGAAAAAATGATTGCAGATATAGATAGTCCATATATATTAATAACAGATAAAAAGATAGATAATATTGCTGAAATATTACCATTACTTGAAAATGTTATGAAAATGTCTGGAAAATTAGTGATTATATGTGATGATATCGAAGGAGAGGCATTATCTACATTAATATTAAATAAATTAAGAGGAGTATTAAATGTAGTAGCAGTAAAAGCACCAGGATATGGAGATAAAAGAAAAGATATGTTACAAGATATAGCTGTACTTACAGGAGGAGAAGTTATAACATCAGATTTAGGATTAGAATTAAAAGACACAGAAATAACTCAATTAGGTAGAGCAAAACAAATAAAAGTAGAAAAAGATAAAACAATAATAGTAGATGGAAGTGGAGATAAACAACAAATAGCAGATAGAGTAGGACAAATAAGAAGAGGGTTACAAGAAGAAAAAAGTGAATACGAAAAAGAAAAATTACAAGAAAGATTAGCAAAACTTGCTGGAGGAGTTGCAGTGATAGGAGTTGGAGCAGCAACAGAAGTAGAAATGAAAGATAAAAAACTAAGAATTGAAGATGCATTATCTGCAACAAAAGCAGCAGTTGAAGAAGGAATTGTAGCAGGTGGAGGAACAGCATATATAAATATAATTTCAGAAGTTACAAAAGCAGTAGAAAAATTAAATGGAGACCAAAAAATAGGTGGAAAGATAATACTAAGAGCATTAGAAGAACCAGTTAGACAAATAGCAATAAATGCAGGACTAGAACCAGCTGTAATACTTGAAAAAGTAAAAGCAGAAAAAGAAGGAGTTGGATTTGATGCTAAATGTGAAAAATATGTAGACATGAAAAAAGCAGGAATAGTAGATCCAACAAAAGTTTCAAGAAGTGCACTTCAAAATGCTGAATCAATAGCATCAATGATATTAACAACAGAAAGCATAGTAACAGATATACCAGAAAGGAAAGATTGCCATTGTGGAGAAGCACCAGATGCAGGAATACCAGCAATGTATTAAAAAAGAAGATGATGAAATTTGGAATAATATCCAAATTTCATTTTTTTACAAATAATATTGTAAAAATAACATTAATAATATAAAATGTACTTAGAGGGATGAGATGAAAAGAAAAATAATATCTAGTATTATAATATTAATTTTAATTTATGTAACATTAGGAATTAAACCAATAAATGCAGAAAGTATAAAAACAATGAAAATTGTAATTGATCCTGGACATGGAGGATATGAAACAGGAGCTATTAATTATGATGATGGTGTATTAGAAAAAGATATTACATTAAAAACATCAAGATATTTAAAAGAATATTTAGAAGATTATTATGGGGTTCAAATCATAATGACACATAATGGATTAGATAATAATACTGAAATGTCAATAGTAGATAGAGGTATGGTAGCAAGAAATAATAATGCTGACTTACTTATGTGTCTACACTTTAATTCATCAACATCAAATGAACTTCATGGTGCAGAAGTGTTTGTTACAAATAATAAATCTTGTTATAAATATAATGAGGAATCTACAGAAGTTGGGAATTTAATATTAAGTAATTTATCTAAATTAGGAATATATAATAGAGGAGTAAAAACAAAATTATGTAATGATGAAGGACCAAAGTGGGAATATTCAGATGGTTCAAAAGCAGATTATTATGGAATAATAAGATATGCAATGAAAGGCAATAGTGAAGATAGAGGCTTAGACATTACAAAGGGAGTGGGAATTACATCTATATTGGTAGAACATTGTTTTATAAAAGGAGAAGATGTAAAATTTATAAATACAGATGCAAAACTAAAACAATTAGCAGAAGCCGATGGAAAAGCAATTGTAGATCATTATGGATTAAAATTGAAAAAAGATGTAGTATCTGAAGTTATATTAAATGCGAAAAATATTGATATGATTGTTGGAGAAGAAAGAAAAATAAATGTTAGTGTAAACCCAACAACAGCTCAGAATAAAAAAATAAATTGGACATCTAGTAATTCTAAAGTAGCAGTAGTAGATCAAAATGGTAATATTACTGCAATAGGAGCAGGAAAAACAGTAATAACCGCTATAGCAGATGGAAATGATAGAGTATTATCAAGACTAAATGTAACAGTAAAAGATATAGATATTTCTATACAAAATGGTAATAGCAGTATGTTAGTAAATGGTACAATGCAATTTTATACAGATACACAAGTAACAGACTCATCAATTAGTTGGAAGTCTTCGGATGAAAGTATAGCAATAGTAGATCAAAATGGATTAGTAAAGGGAGTAAAAGAAGGAACAGCAAATATAACTGTATCCTTAGAAAAATATAATAGAAAAGATACAATTACATTAAAGGTAAATAAACTTAGAGAAGGAGAAAAAATAGAAATAATAAATTATAAAGAAAAAGATGGAGTTATATCTAATTTTGAAAGAGAAACATTAAAAAATAGTTTTGAAAAAAATATTAAAGTATCAGGAAATTTGAAAGTAAAAGTTAATACAGACAAAATAATTGGAACTAATACAAGAGTAGAAATATTAAGAGAAAATGAAGTGGTACAAACATACATATGCAAGCTTTATGGAGATATTAATGGAGATGGCAAAATATCTGCTATGGATTATATGCTAATAAAAAATAAAATAATGGAAGTAAAAGACATAACAGGAACCATTGAAAAAGATGTAGCAGATGTTAATAAAGATGGAAAAATATCATCATTAGACTATATGCTTATAAAAAATGATATACTTGATGTAAAGAAAATATCTATAAGATAAGGGGGATATAATGAAAAATTTATTTAGATATTCAATAATTTTAATAATAGGAATATTGATAATATCAACAAGGTCTAATGCAGCTGGACTTTCTGTAAGTGTCAATAACAAAAATCCAGAAGTAGGAACAAGTATAAATTTAACAATTGGAAATGGAATAGGAGGAAGAGTAAAAATAGTTTCTTCAAATTCAAATGTCGTCAGTGTTCCAGCTAGTGAATTTATAGATTATAATTCTAAAACAATATCATTAAGTGCTAAAGCTGCTGGAACAACAACAATAACAGTAACAGCTGTTGATGTGGTAACAACAGATGAAACCCCAAAAGAAGTAACAGGTAGTAGTTCAGTAACAATAACTGTAAAAGAAAAACCAGCACCAGTACAAACACCTCCACAGAAAATTGAGCCTTCTCAAAATAATGGTGGGAATTCTAACTCAAATCGAAATTCATCTACGAAAACGCCAGCAAGTAATAAAACAAATACAGATAAAACAAAAACACAAAATGTAGTAGAAACAATAATTGAAGAAGAAGCAGAACCACAATTTGGTATTAATTCACTTTTAATAAGAGGAATAAAGACAAATGAAGAAACAGAAGAAATAGAATATACACCAACATTTAATATAGACGTATATGAATATTCTTGTAATATTTCAAATGATGTAGAAGATATTAATATAATTACAGAAGCGGGAAAATATAATGAGTTTGTTAAAATAGAAAAACCAGAAAATTTAAATGCGGGAGAAAACATTATAAAAATAACTATGTCAAAAGATGATAATAATATAACATATACAATTAAGGCATATAAGGAAGAAAAAGTAGAAGAAATAAAAGAACAAGAAGAAATTAAAGAAAGCGATAAATTAATATATTTTACAATACCACAATTTGTAATGATATTACTAGCAGTATGTATAATAGAAGGTGTTTTACTAAAAATGCCATGGAAAAAGATTATATCTGCATCAAAAAACAGATTTAATAAATAATGGAGAGAAGTCATGACTGAAATTATATGTGAAAATGAATATAAAACAAAACAATTTGCAAATAACTTAGCACAAATATTAACTAAAGGTGATGTAATTGTATTATCAGGAGAATTAGGAGCTGGAAAAACAAAATTTGTAGAAGGACTACTTAATAGATTTAATTTGCAAAATGAAATATCAAGTCCAACATTCACAATAGTAAATGAATATAAAAACGATCAAATTAGTATATATCATTTTGATCTTTATAGATTAGGAGATATATATGAATTTGAAAATATAGGCGGAGAGGAATACTTTTCAAAAGGTATATGCATATTTGAATGGGGAGAACTAATAGAAGATATACTACCAAATGACTATATTAAAATTTCATTTTCAAAATCAAATGAAAATGCAGAACTGAGAATATTAAATATAGAAACATTTGGAAATAAATATAATGAAATAGATTTTAAATCATTTTCAAATTAAAAGGAGAACTTATGCCAAAATCAAAAATAGATATAAATAAAATAAAAGAAAAAGAAATAAACAAAGAAGAAATTCAAAAAAATGAAAAAGAAACAAATATAAAAACTTGGATATTATATAGAATTCCTATTGCTACCGAAATAATATTATCATTAATATATATACCAACATCAAATCATATATTATTAATACCTATATCTTTAATATTTATATTAGTACTATATGGTATAGATTGCCACCAAAGGATATGTAGCTATTGCAAAAAATGGAACTCAACGGTTGTAATTAATTCAGAGAATATATTAAAAACCACAAAAGTTACAAAACAAAACCTAATAGGAAAAGACAAAATAAAATCAAAAAATAATATTATAAATAAAACGAAATCAAAATGCTTAAATTGCGGACATGAATTTGATAAAGAAACAAAACGGAATATAAAATAAAGTAATATCTCTAATTAAAATGAATATACATTTTAATGGAGGTACTTTTTTATGTTTTTGGTATTCAATAAAGAAAAAATATGTGCATATTTAGTTTCATTAGGTACAGTAGTAGTGCTATTTGTAATGGCAATAGCAATAACAAATAGAAATGAAAAGTTATTAGAAACTTCAACAAATTCAATAATTGCAAATAATATAAATCAAAATGAATATAATATATATAGTGAACAATCAGAAAAGAATATTCTTATGGAAAACAATACCAATATTACAAAAATGTTACAAAAATAAAAGAAAATCAACTTTTTATGTAGACAAATAAAGAAAAGTGTTGTATAATAAGGTATAGTGCATAAGCAATTAAATAATAAGGTACACAAGAATAATTAAGGAGGAAATTAAATTGGAAACAAATTTTGCTGATAATAACCATTTAACATTGGTTGGTAAAATAACAGAAGAAAAAAAGTTTAGTCACGAAATATATGGAGAAAAATTTTATACTTTTGCATTAAGCGTACCACGTTTAAGTGGAAATGCAGATGTAATTCCAATAACAATATCTGAAAGACTATTTAAAGAAAATGAATTAGTAGTTGGAAGAAATATTAAAATAATAGGACAATTCAGATCATATAATAGTTACGAGAATGAAAGAAATAGACTAATATTAACAGTATTTGCAAAAGATATTGAGTTTTTAGAAAATCAAGAAGAAATAGTAGCAAGTAAAGAATTGGTATCAAATGAGGTTGTTTTAGTAGGTTATGTTTGTAAATTACCTATATATAGACAAACTCCGTTTGGAAGAGAAATAGCAGATATACTTTTAGCAGTAAATAGAGCATATAACAAATCAGACTATATTCCTTGTATAACATGGGGAAGAAATGCAAGATTTTGTTCAAAAATGGAAGTAGGTACAGAAGTTAAAGTAATAGGAAGAGTTCAATCAAGAAGTTATGAGAAAAAACATGAAGATGGAACTGTTGAACCAAAAGTTGCTTATGAAGTTTCTATATCTAATTTAGAAGTAGTATCTGGAAGCGAAAATGAAGAAGAAAATGAAGAAGAAAATATAGAAGCTACAGAAGAGTAGTTTTAATATAGACAATAAAGAAACCATATATCAAATATGGTTTTTTTGTGCTATTATTTGAATGAAACGATTAATACATAAGTTAGATAAAAAGGCATACAAACTAATTTGTAGCTTTTCTAAGATAATCAAATTATAATAAATAAAGTTAAATAGTATTACAAAAAAGGATTAATTTGTTCTATAATAACCACAAAAATTTATATATAATACATATAAAAAAGACTCATTTACAGATTTGTTAAAAATATTTCAAATTTTTTACATTTTTGTAATATATTCATTGACTTTTAACAAAAATGAAAATATAATATAGATGTTAAGAAGATGCAAGGAGGAAAGTTATGGGTGAAGTAATAGTCATAACATCAGGAAAAGGTGGAGTTGGAAAGACAACAACAACTGCAAACTTAGGTTCAGCATTGGCTTTGAGAAACAAAAAGGTTGTACTTGTGGATACAGATATAGGTTTAAGAAATCTTGATGTTGTTATGGGACTAGAAAATAGAATAGTATATGACATAGTAGATGTTGTTGAAGGCAAATGTAAATTAAGACAAGCTCTTATTAAAGATAAACGTTTTACAGATTTATTTTTATTACCAGCAGCTCAAACAAGAGATAAAAGTGCAGTAAATGAAGAGCAAATGAGGGATTTAACAACAAAATTAAAAGAAGAATTTGATTATATTTTGGTAGATTGTCCAGCAGGTATTGAACAAGGTTTTAAAAATGCAATTGCAGGTGCAGATAGAGCTATTGTTGTAACAAATGCAGAAATATCTTCAATTCGTGATGCAGATAGAATAATAGGATTATTAGAAGCATCAGAAATAAGAAATCCAGAATTAGTAATAAACAGATTAAGACCAGATATGGTTAAAAGAGGCGAAATGATGGATGTAGAAGATATATTAGATCTATTATCAATAGATTTAATTGGAGTCGTTCCAGAAGACGAATATATAATAACACAAACAAATAAAGGAGAACCAGCAGTATCTAATAAAAAAGCTCCATCAGGAAAAGCATATATAGAAGTAGCAAGAAGAATATTAGGAGAGAATGTTGAAGTAACAATTCCAGGAAGAAAAAAAGAAAGTTTTTGGGATAAATTGAAAAAAACATTTAAAAAATAATGCAATGGAGGAATAAATGATGTTTGAAAACATTATAGGATTTTTTAAAAAACTAAATAAAAAAGGTAAAGAAGAAGAAAATAAAAAGAATAAAGATGAGGCAAAGGAAAGATTGCATTTAGTATTAATGCAAGATAGAGCAAATGTATCAGCAGATTTCTTAGATATGATGAGACAAGAAATAATTGATGTAATAAAAAGATACATAGACATAGATGAAAAAGAGATAGATGTTAGATTAACTAATAAGCAAAACAGTGATGGAACAACAGGAGCACCAGCACTTTATGCCAATATTCCTATAATCAGTATAAAAAACGATACAAAAACAAATAATAATAAAAAAGCAAAAAATACTGAAAAAGAGGAAAGTAATAGTAAAGAAGAGAGAAAAGAAGCTACTAAAAAAGAAAATCAAGAAGAGAAAAAGTCAGACAAAGTAAAAGAAGAAAAAATTGAAAATAATAACAATAAAAAAGAAGAACCAAAAAAAGATGATAAAAATGGTAATAAAGAAGAGCATAAAAATTTAGACAGAAAACCAAATAATAATAAAAAAGAATTTGTTAAAGTAGAAAATAGAAAACCAAATTCAAAAAAATCAAAAGCAAAAAAGTCTAATAAAAAGAGATAGAGGAAAGATGAAAAAGAAATTATCCAAAAATATAGAATGGTCAATTTTAGTATGTACAGTCCTATTAGTAATAATAGGGCTCATTGCTTTATTTTCTGCGACACAAAATGCAGAATATGATGAATTTAAAAAACAGATTTTATGGATATCAATTAGTATACCATTTATAATAGTATTTACATTACTAGATTATGACACAATTGCAAAAATATCACCAATAATATATGCAGTAATGATAGTACTTTTAGTAGGTGTATTATTTACAAAACCAATAAATGGTGCAACCAGTTGGTACACATTTGGATCAATTTCACTTCAACCAGCTGAATTCTCAAAAATATTTGTAATTATATTTTTAGCACTTGTAATGTCGAGAATGTCAGCAAAAGGAGCAAAAGAAATAAGTAGA
>CAMSMU010000018.1 GCA_947061115.1 uncultured Clostridium sp. | reverse complement strand
TGTTTTTATTTTATCTATATATTCCTGCCTGTATAAATATATTTTTTCTCCATATTCTGATAGTTTTTGATCCCAAATATCTAACATTTCATTATTTCTTATTTTATTTTTTAAAAAATTATTTCTTTGCTCTAATGTTTTTAAATAATAATTTAAATTTAATATATATGCTGGTCTTAGCTGTCCAATCATCATATCTAAAAATTTTCTTCTATTATTAGGACCATTTTTTAGTAAATTAATATCATCTGGAGTAAATATTACTAAATTTATATTTCCTAATATCTTACTAAGTTTATTTAATTTTATATCATTCAAATAAACCTTTTTTTTATCTGATATTTCTACCTTTATTTTTCCTTCCCTATCTTTTTTTTCAAAACTTGCTTCTACTTTTAAAAAATTTTTTTCTTTATTTATTAATTCTTTATCTTTATTTGTTCTAAAAGATTTTCCAAAACCACATAAAGAAATTCCTTCTAAAAGATTTGTTTTTCCTTGTGCATTATCTCCATAAAAAATATTTATATTATTAATAAATTCTATTTTTTGTTCTTCATAATTTCTAAAATTGTTGAGTTTTATTTCTTTAATATACATTTTCTCTCCAGTTTAATCCACATATTATATATAAATTGTGGATTAATCATTTTTTAAACGTATTGGTAATATCATATATGTATAATCTCCTGTTTCTTCTACACTTTTTATTATGCATGGAGATATACTTGTTCCTAATTCTATAAATATTTCATCATCCTCTATTGATCTTAATGCTTCTAAGAAATATTTTGGATTAAATCCTGCTTCTAAATTTTGACCTTCTGTTGTTAAATATAATTCTTCTTTTGCATCTCCTGTTTGATTTGTGCAAGAAATTGTTATTCTTCCAACATCTACTGTCATTTTTACAGGATATTTCTTTTCTTTTTCTATACTTGATGCAGAAATTAAACTAATTCTTTCAAAACAATTTAATAATGCATTTTTATTAACTCTTATTCTTGTTTCCCATTTTTTTGGTAATACACTTGAGTAATTTAAAAATTCTCCTTCTAATAATCTAGTAACTATTTTGCAATCTTCCATTTCAAATAATGCTTGATTTTTTGTTGTTCCTATTTTTATATTATCAAATGAATCACTTAATATTTTATTTATCTCTATTAATGTTCTTCCTGGAATAACTACTGAAAAATCTCTTGTCTTATTTTGTAAAAATTTACTCTTCCATGCTAATCTAAAACCATCAACAGCTACTACATTTAATTTATTATTTTTTATTTCAAATAAACATCCTGTAAATATTGGTCTATTTTCCTCTGTACTTATTGAAAATATAGTTTTTCTTATCATGTCCTTTAATGAATTTTGTTCTATATCTATTGAATTTTCAACATTTATTTCTGGTAACTCTGGAAATTCTTCTGGATTCATTGTTGCTAATTTATATAAAGAACCTTCACATTCTATTACTAATAAATTATTTTCATTCACTTCTATTTTTATTTCTGTATCAGGTAATTTTCTAATTATATCACTAAACATTATTGCATTTACGACTGTAGCACCATGTTCTTTAATATTACAATCTTTAATTATATATTCAATTCCTAATTCTAAATCATAACATGTTAATTTTATATCATTTTCATTAGTTTGAATTAATATACCTTCTAATATAGGCATAGTTGTTCTTATCGCAACAGCTTTTGTTACGGAATTAAGAGATTTCATTATTTTTTCTTTTTCACAAATAAATTTCATAGATTTTTCTCCTTCTTTTATATAAAATATATATTATAGTAGTAGTAATAGTAGTGTATGTGGATAATGTTGAAAACTAAATTAAGTGCTTATTTCCTTACGGAAACAGGTGTTGATAACCTTGTGGATAACTTTTATATATTTCCACACAATTCAAAAACTTATCCACATTTTTAGTTTTCAACAATTTATTAACAGGATATTAACAATATACCTGTGGATAACTTTTAAAGTGTATATCTACTTATAGTTACACTATAAAGATATCAAACAATGTTTTTCCAAACATAAATTTTAAAAATTGAAAGTTTTGTCGTATTTTTAGTTAATTATTAGAAATTAATATTTTTTTCACACTTTCCACAATTAGTTTTGTATTAGAATTTGTTTTTATTTCATTTTCTATTTTATTGCAAGCATGCATTACTGTTGTATGATCTCTTTTTCCAAAATCATTGCCGATTTGAGGTAATGACATTTGAGCAACATTTCTACAAAGGTACATTGCAATTTGTCTAGGAAATGTTACATCATTTGATCTTTTAGATCCTCTTAATTCTGAAGGAGAAATACTAAAATATTTTCCAACAACATCTTGTATATATTCTGAAGAAATTACTTTATCTTGTTTTACTACAATATCATTTATTGCTTTTTCAGTCATTTCCATTGTTATTGGACTACTTGTTAAAGATGCCTTTGCAATTAGTTTATTTAATGTTCCTTCTAATTCCCTAATATTTGTATCAACTCTAGTTGCAATTGTGGATAAAATTTCATCATCAATTATTATATTATCTAATTGAGTTTTCTTTCTAAGGATAGCAAGTCTTGTTTCAAAATCTGGATTTGAAATATCTGCAATTAATCCCCAATCAAATCTAGATTTAAGTCTATCTTCTAAAAGTTCAATATCTTTAGGTGGCTTATCACTAGATAATACAATTTGTTTTCCAGATTCATATAATGTATTAAAAGTATGAAAAAACTCTTCTTGGGTACTTTTTTTATTTGCTATGAATTGAATATCATCAATTAATAAAACATCTATATTTCTATATTTTTCTCTAAATTTTTCTGTAGCTTGATCTCTTAATGCATTAATTAGCTGATTTGTAAATGTTTCAGATGTTACATATAAAATATTTGAAGTTGGATTATTCATTAAAATCTGATTTCCAATAGAATGCATTAAGTGAGTTTTTCCTAATCCAACACCACCATATATAAAAAATGGGTTATATTTTGATCCAGGATTGTCTGCTACACCCATTGCAGCAGCATGAGCAAATTTATTATTACTACCAACTACAAATGTATCAAAAGTATATTTTTGATTTAAACCTGAATTTAATAATGATTTATTATTTCCTACATAGCTATTTATTATTATATCATTTTCTTCTTCACTTTTTAATTTTATAAGGATATTACATTTTTTGTTTGTAGCAAAATTAAATGTATTTGTTAATAAATCTAAATATCTTGATTCTATAGTATCTTTTTGAAAAGGATTAGATGCAACTAAAGTAACAACATTATTATTAATGCTTTTTAATTCTAATGGTTGAATCCATGTTTGATATGTTATTACCGTTGTTTCTTCTTTAAGTAAGTCTTTTACTTTACTCCATAATTCATTTAAATTATCTGTCATTTATATTAACCCCTTAATTGTCAAATTTACATAAAATAAAAAAGTTATTTAATATCCACAAATAAATTGTAGAGAGGCTCTTAAATAACATTTTCTTTTGTGTGATAATTTATATAATAATATCAAAAATTGTAGTAAATAGTCAAGTAAAAATATAATAAAATATAAAAATATTTGATCTAAATGTATTGACATAATTATTATTTAAGAGTTATAATAGAAAATACGATTGAGATAATATAATGCAATAGATATAGGAGGTGCAATATATAATGAAAAGAACATATCAACCTAAAAAGAGACAAGAAAAGAAAGAACATGGATTTTTAAAGAGAATGTCTACAAGACAAGGTAGAAACGTATTAAAAGCAAGACGTGCTAAAGGAAGAAAAAAATTAAGTGCTTAAGTTTGGCTAAGGTCACAATCATTGTGACCTTTTTTATAGTATAAGTAATTAATTAAAAGTACTGTAAAAAGGGAATAAATATGAAAAAAATAAACACTTTAAAACTAAATTATGAATTTAAAAATGTTTTTAATAGGGGAAAGTATTACATAGGAAAACAGATAATAATATATATATTAAATAATAAGTTTAATAAGAATAGGTTAGGAATAGCCCTTAGTTCAAAATTATGTAAGGCATATAAAAGAAATAGAATAAAAAGAGTAATAAGAGCAGTTTATCAAGAAAATATAAAAGGGGCAAAAGAAGGACATGATATAGTAATTATTTGGAATAAAAAAGCCTCAATAAGCGATTTATCTTATTTTATAATATCAGAAGATATGAATAAAATATTTTTAAAATCTGGTATAAAAGAATGAAAAAGATATTTATAAAATTAATTATATTATATAAAAAGTGGATTTCACCTATGTTTAGTAGTATTGGTATTCATTGCAAGTATTATCCAACTTGCTCAGAGTATATGCTTCAGGCAATAGAAAAATATGGATGTATAAAAGGGATTTTTTTAGGAGTAAAAAGATTATTAAAATGTAATCCTTTTTCAAAAGGAGGCTATGATCCATTAGAATGAAAGGAGAATATAAATGGGATTTGTATCAAACCTTTTTGGTTATGTATTAAATTTTTTATATTTATGGTTACAAAACTTTGGATGGGCAATAATATTATTTTCAGTAATATTACAAGTTATATTATTACCACTTTCAATAAAACAGCAAAAATCTATGAAAAAGTCTGCTAAAGTTCAAGCTCAAATGAAAAAATTACAAGTAAAATATGCAAATAATCCAGAATTACTAAATCAGGAGGTTATGGGGCTATATAAAAGGGAAAAAGTAAGTCCTTTTTCTGGATGTTTAAGTTCAATAATACAACTTATATTATTTTTATCAGTATTTTATTTAGTAAGTAGACCTCTTACATATATGAAGAAAGTAGATACAAGTACAATAGAGAGATATAGACAGGAAATAACAGAGAGTGGAGAGTCATCTTCTTATCCAGAAATAAAAATTATAGAAAAGAAAGCAGCAGAAGATGAAAATGTATATATAAATATGAACTTTTTAGGATTAGACTTAAGTAAAGTACCAATGCAAAACTTTACAGATATAAAAGTATTAGTTATTCCTATACTTTATGTTGTTACTACATTTGTTAATATAAGAATAACAATGAATATGAGTAAAACAAAAGAGCAAAGAGAGAAAGAAAAGGCAGAAAAAGAAAAGAAAAAAGAAGAAAAACAAAATGCCTCTGATGATGGCAATGTAGAAGAACAGTTAGAAAGTATGCAACAAATGACAAATAGTATGAATTACATGATGCCAATTATGTCTATAGCTATTGCTTTAATAGCACCTTTAGGATTATCTTTGTATTGGTTAGTAAAAAATATACTACAATTAGGTGAAAGATTTTTATTAAATAAATTTGTAATAAAAGAAGATAAAAAGGAGGCATAAATGGAAAAACAAATAATAGTTGAAGGAAAAACATCTACAGAAGCAATAGAAAAAGGTTTAAAACAGTTAAAATGTAGAAAAGAAGATGTAGATATAAAAATACTAGAAAATGAAGATAAAAGGAGTTTTTATAGTATTCTAGATCCAAGGGTAGTAAAAGTAGAAATGACATTAAAAAATGATGTTAAAGTCGCAAATGTAGTAAAAGAGAAGAAAATAAGACCAGTAAGTGAAAAAGATATAAAGAAATGCAAAGAAAATATAGAAAATTTCTTAAATGATTTTATAAAGGAAATTAAAGAAATAGAATACGAAATAAACCAGGAAAAAGACACATTACAAGTTACTATATTAGGAAATAATTCTAAAAGTTTAATAGGATATAGGGGAGAAACAATAAATGCTTTACAAAACCTACTTTCAGCAATTGGAAATAAAAATGTAGAAAATAGAGTAAGGATTTTAATTGATATAGGTGGATATAAAGAAAAAAGAGAAGAAACATTAAAACAATTAGCAAGAAAGTTAGAAAGAACAATAAAAAGAAATGGTAGAAAAATTATTTTAGAGCCAATGACATCATATGAAAGGAAGATAATACATACGGAACTACAGGATAGCGACTATGTTACAACATATAGTATAGGTGAAGAACCTAGAAGAAAAATAGTAGTTGAGAAAAAAATAAAATAAAAAATCGAAGTCAAAGTTCGAGAATTTACTTAGAAATAAGTATTCTTACTTTGACTTCTTTATTGTAAAGGATGTAAAAATATGGAAGAAACAATAGTAGCGATATCCACAGCATCAGGAAGTGGAGGAATTGGAATAATAAGAATATCTGGTAAGGACAGTTTTAACATAGTAGAAAAGATATTTAAGCCCAAAAATAAAAATAAGGAAATAAAGGGATATAACATTAAATATGGACAAATCGTTAATCCAACAAATAATGAAGTAATAGATGAAGTATTAGTTTCATATTTTATATCTCCTAAAAGTTATACAACAGAAAACATGTGTGAAATAAGTTCACATGGTGGAATTATTGTTGAGAAAAAGATTTTAGAACTATGTATTAATAATGGAGCTAAATTAGCAGAGCCAGGAGAATTTACAAAAAGAGCTTTTTTAAATGGAAGGATAGATTTAAGTCAAGCAGAGAGTATCATTGAACTTATAAATGCAAAAACAGATAAAGAAGCAAAGGAGTCTGTAAATCAACTTCAAGGAGAATTATCTAACAAAATAAATCAAATAAAACAGAAAATAATAGATATTATGGTTAATATAGAAGTGACTATAGATTATCCAGAGTATGATGTAGAAGAAGTTACAAATAGTGAAGCAATAGATGGTTTAGAGGAAATAAAAGGGGATTTAATAAAATTAGAGGATAGTTTTGAAAGAGGAAAAATACTTAGGGATGGACTAAAAACAGTGATTTTAGGAAAACCAAATGCAGGAAAATCATCTTTGTTAAATGCTCTGTTAAAAGAAGAAAGAGCTATTGTTAGTGATATTGCAGGTACTACAAGGGATACAATAGAAGAATATATAAATATAAATGGAATAGCTCTTAAAATTATTGATACAGCAGGAATAAGAGATACAGATAATGCTATTGAAAAAATAGGAGTAGAAAAGAGCAAGAAAATAGCATCTTCAGCAGATTTAATTATAGCAATTATAGATAATTCAACTAAGATAGATGAAGATGATAAAAACATATTAGATATTATAAAATACAAAACAGCTATAATAGTATTAAATAAAAGCGATTTAAAGGAAGAAAATAAGAATAATGAAGAATTAATTAATAGTTTATATAAGCCAGTAGTAAGAATATCCGCAATTAATGGTGAAGGATTAGACAATTTATATGATAAAATTTCTGAATTATTTGAATTTAATGAGATATCGAATAGTAATGAATTACTAATTACAAATGAAAGGCATAAAAATCAAATAAAAAAGGCCAAAGAGAGTATAAAAAATGCAATAAAAACCATAAAGGAGCAAATGCCTTTAGATATAATAACAATATATATAAAACAAGCTTTGGAAGATTTAGGAGAAATTACAGGAGATAATGTTTCAGAAGATATAATAAATGAAATATTTTCTAAATTTTGCTTAGGAAAGTAAAACCGAACAAAATAAAATATTATAAAATAAAATATAATTATAATTGCAAACAAGTGCTGAAATATAAACTAAAATATAAAAAGAGAGATGTTCGCGTTTCATAAAAAACAAGAAATATAAGTATAAACAATGGAGGTAGAAATGTATAATGCAGGAGAATATGATGTAGCAGTAATTGGTGCAGGACATGCTGGATGTGAAGCAGGACTTGCTTGTGCTAGAATGGGAATGAAAACCTTAGTATTTTCAATAAGCTTAGAAGCAGTTGCTAATATGCCTTGTAATCCTCACATAGGTGGTAGTTCTAAAGGGCACATAGTTAGAGAAATAGACTGTTTAGGTGGAGAAATGGCTAAAAACACAGATAAAACTTATTTACAATTAAAAATGTTAAATACATCTAAAGGACCTGCTGTTTACTCATTAAGAGCACAAGCAGATAGAAAAAGATATCAAGAAGAAATGAAAAAAACTTTGGAAAAGCAAGAAAATCTTTATCTAAAACAGGCAGAAATAGTTAATATTAATTTAAAAGATAATGAAGTAGAGTCAATAGAAACAAATATAGGAGCAAAATACAATGTTAAGTCAGTTATATTAGCTACAGGAACATATTTAAAAGGATCTATTCATATTGGAGAGGTATCATATTCTAGTGGTCCAGATGGAGTAGCTGCAGCTGATAAATTGTCAGAAGTTTTAAAAAATATGGGAATAAAAATAACAAGATTTAAAACTGGAACACCAGCAAGGGTAAATAGAAGAAGTTTGGATTTTTCTAAAATGGAAGTTCAAAAAGGGGATGAAGAAATAGAAAATTTCTCATTAGAAAATACAATATATAATAAAAAAGAGCAAATGGACTGTTATTTAACTTATACTAATGAGAATACACATGATATTATAAGAAAAAATTTAGATAGATCTCCTTTATATTCAGGAAAAATACATGGAACAGGACCCAGATATTGTCCATCTATAGAAGATAAAGTAGTAAGATTTGCAGATAAAAAGAGGCATCAAATTTTTATAGAACCAATAGGAGAAGGTACAGATGAAATGTATGTTCAAGGTATGAGTTCATCACTTCCAGAGGACGTACAAATAGCTATGTATAGAACTATAGCAGGAATGGAAAATGTTGAGTTTACAAGACCAGCGTATGCTATAGAATATGATTGTATTGATCCACAAGAACTAAAACTTTCTTTAGAACATAAAAGGATAAAAGGAATGTTTTTTGCTGGACAAATAAATGGAACATCTGGATATGAAGAAGCGGCTGCACAAGGGCTAATGGCAGGTATTAATGCTAGTTTAAAAATAAAAGGAAAAGATCCAATTATATTAGATAGATCACAAGCTTATATAGGTGTGTTAATAGATGATATAGTTACTAAAGGAACAAATGAACCCTATAGAATGATGACATCTAGAGCAGAATATAGACTCCTTTTAAGGCAAGACAATGCAGACTTAAGATTAACAGAGATAGGGCATGATATAGGGCTTATTTCAGAGGATAGATATAATAAGTTTTTAGAAAAAAGAAAAAATCTTAACAAAGAAATAGAAAGATTAAATAATACAGTTATTAAGCCTACAAAAGAAGTAAACGAGCTTTTAAGAAAACTTAATACAAGTGAAATTACAACAGGAATAAAATTATCAGATTTATTAAAAAGACCAGAAATAAGCTATAATTCAGTATGTGAAATAGATAAAAACAGACCAAATCTAACTAAATTAGAAGCAGAAGAAGCAGAAATACAAATAAAATATGAGGGATATATTAATTTAGAAAAAGAACAAGTAGAAAAATTTAAAAAACTTGAAAAGAAAAAATTATCAGAAGATATAGACTATGAAGAAATAAAAGGATTAAGATTAGAAGCAAGACAAAAATTAAACAAAATAAAACCTGTTTCAGTGGGTCAGGCTTCAAGAATATCAGGCGTTTCACCCGCTGATATATCTGTACTATTAATATATTTAGAAACAAGAAAAGGAATTAAGTAAGATGGAATTTAATGATAAATTAATAGATAATTTGAATAAAATAGATATAAAAATAAGTAGTGAAATAGCTGACAAATTCTTTCTATATATGAAGGAACTTATTGATTGGAATGAGAAGATGAATTTAACAGCTATTATAGAGGAAAATGACGTTATTTTAAAGCATTTTGTAGATTCACTTACTATTTTGAAATACATTAAAAATAAAGAGTCCATTATTGATATTGGTACAGGAGCAGGATTTCCAGGAATACCAATAAAAATTGTAAATGAAAATATTAACTTAACTTTAGTAGATTCTTTAAATAAAAGGGTTAATTTTTTAAAAAATATAATTCAAAAATTAGAGTTAAATAATATTGATGCTATGCATTTTAGAGCAGAAGAACTAGCTATGCAAAAAAAACATAGAGAAAGCTATGATATTTGCACATCTAGAGCAGTAGCTAATTTAAGTACATTAGTAGAATATATGCTTCCTTTTGTAAAAGTTGGTGGAAAATGCATTTGTATGAAAGGTTCAGAAATAGAGGAAGAACTAAAAGAATCACAAAAAGCAATTAGAGAATTAGGAGGAAAAGTTGTAAAAATAGATAATATAATTTTACCTAATTCAGATTATGAAAGAAATATAATTGTTATTGAAAAAATTACACATACAAAATTAAAATATCCTAGAAAAGCCGGAATACCAGCGAAAGATCCTATTAAATAAATATATATTAAAAAGCAAGATAAGTAAAATTTGTAACTATTTAGAAGTATTTTACTAGAATATCATATTAAAATAATAGCAAATCAGCGTAGGGGCTAATATTATTCGCCCAATTATCTACTAATTTAGCATTCTAGTCATATACCACAATAGTTACTAAAATTTTAAATAAAACCATAATATTTATTGACATATTAAAGTTTTTTTTATATCATATTATAGAAATGGAGGGACAAAATTGGGTAAAATAATATCTGTTGCAAATCAAAAAGGAGGAGTTGGAAAAACTACTACTTCAATAAATATAAGTGCAATGCTTGCTAAAAAGAACAAAAAAGTTTTATTAGTAGATGCTGACCCTCAAGGAAATGCCACAAGTGGCTTAGGTATTAGCAAAGATACAGGCTTTTCTACTTATGATGTACTTATTAATGAAGTTGAGATTCCTAATGTCATACAAAAAATGGAATTAAAAAGCTTAGATATTTGTCCTGCAAACACAAGTTTGGCAGGAGCAGAAGTAGAATTAGTTTCAGCAGTAGGTAGAGAGTATAGACTTAAAGATAAACTAGACAAAGTAAAGGATTATTATGATTACATTATTATTGATTGTCCACCATCATTAGGATTAATTACTTTAAATGCATTAAGTGCATCTGATAGTGTACTTATACCTGTTCAATGTGAATATTTTGCATTAGAAGGAGTAGGAGAGCTTTTAAAAACAATAGAATTAGTAAAAAAATACTATAATAGAAGCTTAATAATTGAAGGTGCCCTATTAACAATGTATGACCAAAGAACTAAATTATCTAATCAAGTTGTAGTAGAAATTAATAAATACTTTGAAAATAAAGTATTTGAAACAGTTATACCTAGAAATGTTAGACTAAGTGAGGCTCCAAGCTATGGATTACCAATAGTTATTTACGATCCTTTATCCAAAGGAGCAAGAAGTTATGATAAATTTGTAAAAGAATTTTTAAAAAAGAATAAATAAAGGAGAATATTATGGCAAAGAACACAGGATTAGGTAGGGGGTTAGATGCATTATTTGCAGAAAGCTCAGTATTAAAAGAAATGAAACAAACTGAAGAAAAAAGTGAAACTGTAAAAAATATAAAAATAGTAGAGATAGAGCCAAATGTTAATCAAGCTAGAAAGAAATTTGATCAAGAAGCTTTAAACGAATTAGCTCAATCAATAAAAACGTATGGCATTATACAACCAATTATTGTAGAAAAGAAAGATGGATTTTATAGAATTATAGCAGGGGAAAGAAGATGGAGAGCTGCAAAAATAGCAGGTCTTAAAGAAGTTCCTTGTATTATTAGAGATGAAAATGAACAACAAAATAAAGAAATATCATTAATAGAAAATATACAAAGAGAAAACCTAAATCCAATAGAAAAAGCTTTAGGATATAAAGAACTTATAGATAATTATAATTTAAAACAACAAGATTTAGCAGATAAATTAGGAATTAGCAGAACAAATGTTACTAATACTCTTAGAATATTAAATTTAGATAGAAGAGTTATAGAGCTTGCTGCTGAAGGAAAATTAACAGAAGGACATTGTAGAACATTACTTTCAATCGAAGATTTAGATAAACAATATGAAATGGCTTTGAGGATTATAGAGAAGGGACAAACAGTAAGGGATATTGAAAGAACAGTAAAAAATAAAAAGAAAATTACTAAGAAAAATGCTAGATATGAGGCAGTATATAGAGATATAGAAGATAGCTTTCAAAGTTTTTTCGGTACAAAAGTTAAATTAAATGCAGGTACTAATAGTGGAAAAATTGTTATTCAATATACATCTAATGATGAATTAGAAAGATTGTTAGAATTAATAAAAAATGACTAAGTTTATGGAAGGAGCTTAAATGGAAAACACATTATTAATTATATCTGTGATATCATCTATTATTTCTTTAATTAGTATATGTATATCTCTAATAATTCATAATAAATATGAGAAAACTATGAAAAAATTAGGGGAAGGCAAAGATTTCTCTAAAATGCTAAGTGAATATATTATGCAAGTAGATAAGTTAAATAAAAGAGATGATCAAATAATACAAGTATGTAATAATATAAACAATGAATTATCACATTGTATAAAGAAAATAGGGTTATATAAGTATAATGCCTTTGGAAATACAAAAAATGAATTAAGTTTTTCTATAGCACTACTAGATAGAGAAAACAATGGAATAGTACTGAACTCTATATATGGGCAAGATAATTCTAATATTTATGCAAAGGAAATAGTAAAAGGAAAATCAAGAATGAAATTATCTGATGAAGAATTTGAAGCAGTACAAATAGCAATAAATAAATAAATCTATAATTACTTATAATTATAGATTTTTTGGAGAAAATAGGGTAGAAAATTTTATAACAATATCTATTGACATATAAGCCTTAAATGTGTTATTATAAATACTGTTACGGGAAACTGTAACACGGTTATGCAGAGGTGGTCGAGTTGGTTTATGGCACCAGTCTTGAAAATTGGCGTAGGTTTATAGCCTACCGTGGGTTCGAATCCCACCCTCTGCGCCATTTTTATATAATATATGGAGAAATACTCAAGCTGGTCGAAGAGGACGCACTGCTAACGCGTTAGGGTTCGTGAGGGCCGCGAGGGTTCGAATCCCTCTTTCTCCGCCAAAAAAAAACACTATTATATAGTGTTTTTGTGTGTTTTCACTTGTTATTACCATTGAAAAAGCTGCCTATATATGTTATAATTCTTAAGTAAAATATCGATATTATCTTTTACAATCAAGAAAGGAGAGTTACTATGGAGAAAGGTATTCTTTTCTCAAAGAGTAGCGGGGAAAAAATTAAATATCAGAAAAGCTACTCTTTTGTTATTGGAAGTTCAGATTTTGACAATGCAGTGAATAGTAATAAAGAAGTAACTCGCAAACAGGCTAAGTTTTATGATGAGGTCATGGAAAAAATAATAGAACCTCAAATTTAGCAATATGTATAAACGCCCAAAAGAATTTTTCTTTTGGGCGTTTAACATTATAAAATATATAATTTTTTTATTTTACGGGTTTTATTCCTAAATCTCGCAATTTATCTTCTATTTTCTTTTTAGATCTATAGCTGTTTAGATTATGAATATATATAGAATACATATTAGCTCTATTTGCACCCCATATATCTGAAATTATATTATTCCCTATAACTGCAATTTCTTCAGGGTCTAAATCCATTACTTTTGCCATATCTAAAAATGGTTTTTTTAGAGGTTTACAAGCAAATTTTTTTGTTGATGGAATATTAATTTCCTGTAATATAGTTTTACTAACGTAAGGGTTATTACTCAATATTGACAAAACTAAGCCTTTTTCTTTAGCTTTAAGTAAAAAATTTATAGTATCAGGGGATACAATTTTATTTCTACGTAAAGTACCATCAAAGTCAAATATTAAGCCTTTTATTTTTATATCATTAATTAAGTAATCTAAACTTATATCAGATATATTACTATAGCTTTCTTTAGGCATTAAATTCATTGTAAAGCCTCCTTTATTTAGTTATTTTGTCCTTTGAATCCTTTTTGATATTTTCTTTTAATACAGCAGTTTTTTCATTATTTTTATTCTTTAAATTATCCTTTGCAACTGCCATAAGAAGTTTAATACGGTTAGTTTGATTTGCTTCACTTGCACCAGGATCATAATCTATCGCTGAAATATTAGCTTCAGGATAGGTATCTCTTATTGTTTTTATAACACCTTTACCAACAACATGATTTGGTAGGCAGGCAAAAGGTTGAACACATACAATATTAGGTATTCCATGTTCAATATATTCTACCATTTCAGCAGTTAAAAACCAACCTTCACCTGTCTGATTTCCTATAGAAAGTATATCTTTAACATTTTTTTCTAATTCAAATATATTACAAGGAAGCAAATATCCTTTTTTAGAATTAGATAATGCGATTACCTCATCTTTTTCTAATAGATCAATTAATTTTATTGCTAATTTGAATATTTTTGCTTTAGTAGAATCTATTTTTATTAATTCATTAAATGTTATTTTATGAGTAGCAATGAATTTAATAAATCCCATAAAATCTGGAAGAATGACTTCTGCACCCTCTGCCTCTAATTTATCTGCAACAAAATTATTTCCAAATGGTTGATATTTAATTAATACTTCTCCAACTATACCGACTTTAGGTTTTTCAATAGTAGTATCTAGTTCAATTTTCTCAAAATCATTCACCATTGCATAAATATTTTGTTTAAATTCTCTCATAGAGGAATTTGCAACTAATTTTTTGCATTTTTCCATCCATTTATCGAATAATGCTTTAGATTCGCCTTTATGCACCTCATATGCTCTATTTTTAGTTAATAATTTTTGAAGAATATCTCCATAAATAACACATTTTACTAAATTTTCTACTAATTTAGGTGTTAATTTAAATCCAGGCATTTTTTCCATACCGACAACATTAAATGATATAACAGGAATATTGGCAAAACCAGCATCTTTTAAAGCTTTTCTAATAAAACCAATATAATTAGTAGCTCTACATCCACCACCAGTTTGAGACATAATAAGAGCAGTTTTATTTAAGTCATAATCTCCAGACTGAAGAGCTTCAATCATTTGTCCAGTTGTAAGTATAGAAGGATAACAAGCATCATTATTAACATATTTTAAACCTACTTCAACAGTATGAGGAGTACATTCTCTTAATAAATGCACATTATATCCACATGCAGCCACTGCTGATTCAAGTAGTTCAAAATGAATTGGTGCCATTTGAGGTATTAATATTGTATAATCCTTACGCATATCTTTAGTAAAGATCTTTTTAGTAATTTTATAATCACCATGACTTATATCTTTAGAATTCTTTCTATCAATTCTCTTATTTATACTAGCTAAAAGTGAACGAATACGAATTCTAACAGCTCCCAAATTATTTACTTCATCTATTTTGATTAGAGTATACATTTTATCAAAACTTGATAGGATTTCCTCAACTTGATCTGTTGTTACAGCATCAACACCGCATCCAAAAGAATTTAGCTGGACTAATTCTAAATTATCATGTTTTCCAACAAAGTCTGCAGCAGCATAAAGACGAGCATGGTATACCCATTGATCTACAACTCTTATAGGTCTTTTTACCTCTGCCTTATTTGATATACTATCTTCAGAAAGAACGCATAGTCCTAAGCTTGTAATTAAGGTGTCTATACCATGATTAATTTCAGGGTCAACATGATATGGTCTACCAGCTAGCACTATTCCATGAACATTATTTTCTTTCATATAATCAAGTGCTTTTTGACCTTCCCTTTGTACATCTTCTTTAAAGTTTAAATATTCTTTTTCTGCCAATTTTGCTGCATTTGTTAATTCTTTCCTAGTAAAATTATATTCCTCAAATTCTGGAAGGGACATAATAGTTTCTACTAAATTTTTTTGTTCAAAAGGTAAAAATGGATTTAAAAACTTAATATTTTTTTCCTTTATTTCAGGAATATTGTTCTTTAGTACCTCTGAATAAGATATGACAATAGGACAGTTATAATGATTATCTGCTTTTTTATATTCTTTTCTTGAATATGGAATACATGGATAGAATATAGTCTTAATACCTTGATTAATAAGACTCATAATATGTCCATGAGATAGTTTAGCAGGATAACAAACGGATTCAGAAGGCATAGATTCCATACCTTTTTCATAAGTTTTCCTATTACTTTTTTCAGATAATATAACTCTAAAACCTAAATTAGTTAAAAATGTGAACCAAAAAGGATAATCTTCATACATGTTTAAAACACGTGGAATACCAATAGTACCTCTTGTAGCTTCTTTTTCATCTAAAGGTTTATAATTAAATAATTTTTCAAATTTATATTTATAAATATTTGGTAAATCCTTTTTACCAGTTACAATTCCTTCTCCTTTTTCACATCTATTACCAGAAATATGTTTTTGACCATTATTAAATTTATTAATTGTAAGTAAACAATGATTTTCACAACCATTACAACGAATATGAGATGTTTCTATTTTTAAGTTATCTAAATCTTTTAAATTAGATATTGTAGAGTCATATTCCATATCTAAATTAGATTCAAATTGTTTTCTTGCAAGTATAGAGGCCCCATATGCACCCATAAGTCCAGCAATATCAGGTCTAACAACATTTTTGCCAACAATTAATTCAAATGCACGAAGAACAGCATCATTATAGAAAGTACCACCTTGAACAACAATGTGTTTTCCTAAAGAATTTATATCTCTAACTTTCATAACTTTTTGTATAGCATTTTTTATAACAGAATAAGAAAGTCCAGCAGATATATCTCCAACTGTAGAGCCTTCTTTTTGGGCTTGTTTAATTTTAGAGTTCATAAATACAGTACATCTAGAACCTAAGTCAACAGGAGCTCTAGCTTCCAATGCCTCATTAACAAAATCTTCTATAGATAAATTTAAACTTTTTGCAAATGTTTCAATAAAAGATCCACAACCAGAAGAACAAGCCTCATTTAGCATTATGTTGTTAATTGTTCCGTCTTTTATTTTTATATATTTCATATCTTGTCCACCAATATCAACAATACTGGTAACATCAGGCATAAATGTTTTTGCAGCTGTATAGTGAGCAATAGTTTCAATTTCATTTAAATCTACATTTATAGCTGTTTTTATTAGTTTTTCACCATATCCAGTAACACCACTATATCTAATTCTTGCTTTTTTAGGAAGTATTTTATATAAGTCTTTTAACATGTTTATAACGCTTTTTAAAGGGTTACCTTCATTACTACGATATAAAGAATATAAAAGTTTATCATTTATATCTGTTACAACCAATTTAGTAGTAGTAGAGCCAGCATCAATACCAATGAAGCAGTCTCCTTCAAAAGTAGTTAAATCTCCTTTTTCAACTTTTGCTTTATCATGTCTATCCTTAAAAGCTTTATAATCTTCATTAGTAACAAAAAGAGGATCTATAGGCATAGAAGTAGTATCATGTGAAGATTTTAACATAGTTATTTTAGACTTTAATTTTTCATTTGAAATAGACTTTGTTTCTAATGAGTCTAAAGCAGCGCCTCTAGCAACTAATAAATGTGCATTTTCAGGAATAATAGTAGTATCATCAGTCAAATTTAGAGTATCTATAAATCTTTGTCTTAGTTCAGATAAATAATTTAAAGGTCCACCCAAAAAAGCAACATTACCTCTAATTGGTCTACCACAAGCAAGACCACTAATAGTCTGATTTACAACAGCTTGAAAAATAGATGCTGCAATATCTTCTTTATCAGCCCCTTCATTTAATAGAGGTTGTACATCAGTTTTTGCAAAAACCCCACAACGTGATGCAATAGGATAAATCATTTTATGATTTTTAGAAAGCTCATTTAAGCCATTAGAATCTGTATTTAATAAAGATGCCATCTGATCTATAAATGCACCAGTTCCACCAGCACAAGTGCCATTCATACGTTGTTCAATAGATTTACCAAAGTAAACTATTTTTGCATCTTCACCACCTAATTCTATAACAACATCTGTTTTAGGTATATATTTTTGAACTGCACGTTTACAAGCAACTACTTCTTGAATAAAAGGTAAATCCAAAAATTTAGCAGCAGACATTGCTCCAGATCCTGTTAATGCTATTGTATAGCTATATTCTGTATAATTTAAAGACAAATTTTCTAACACATTGCATACAGTATTTTTTGTATCAGAAAAGTGTCTTTGATAATTTTCATATATAATATTTAGATCTTCATCCATTACTACAATTTTTACAGTTGTAGAACCAACGTCAAGACCAACATGTAAAATTTTATTCATATTTTAAGTCTCCTTATAAAGTATATTTTACTCTGAAAACATGGATTTGTCAATAAAATAAAAGAGGTAATCTTAGCCATATTGTTATAAAAATAAGACATGTTTCATATTATTTTTTAAGGAGGAAATTATGAATAGGATTTTTAAAATAATTTTAATTATAGCTATTATATTAACAGTAGCAATTTTTATTATTTGCAATGTATCCACAGAAAATGTAGAAAATGTGAATAATGAGGCTACAATACAACCAGAAGAGGAAATTTCAGATGAACAAATGAGACAAACTAATATTTCTTTATACTTTGAAGATAACCAAAGTATGGAATTAGTAAAGGAAAATAGAAAAATTGATGCAAAGGAACTTTTGGATACACCATATTTATATATAGTTAATTTATTAATAAGTGGACCTCAAAGTAAAAATATGCAAACTCCAATTCCAGCAGGGACAAAGGTAAATAAAGTAGAACTTATAGGAGAATGTGTAAATATAGATTTGTCTAGTGAATTTTTAAATATGAGTGGAACAAATGCTATTTATTCTATTGTAGATTCATTAACAGAATTTAAAGAAGTAAGTAGTGTAAAGTTTTTAATAAATGGAGAAGAAAGTTCAAATATGAAAGAGGCATTTGTTAGAAAATAGTAGTAATATGTTTTGTTTTATGGTATAATTTTATTATTATGGAAAGAATAGATGATTTACAATATAAAGGATTAAAAATAATACAAAATACAGATGGATTTTGTTTTGGAATAGATAGTATACTTTTAACTGAATTTGCAAGAGATATGAAAAAAAATAAGAAAATAGTAGATTTAGGAACAGGTACAGGTATTTTGCCAATTCTTTTAAGTAAGAAGGTAGAAGCATCAAAGATAATAGGAATAGAAATTCAAAAAGATGTAGCAGAAATGGCAAAAAAAAGTATAATGCTTAATAAATTAAATGATACAATAGAGATTATAAATGATGATATATCTTGTTTTAATGATAATAATTTTGATTATGTAATTACAAATCCACCATATAAAAAACAAGGAACAGGACTTGTTAGTAAAAATGATAATAATATTATATCAAGACATGAAACTACAGTAGTATTAGATAAATGGATACAAATAGCAAGTAAATTATTGAAGGACAAAGGTAGTATATATATGGTACATAGACCAGAAAGACTTGATGAAATATTACAATCACTTAGGAAATATAAATTAGAGCCAAAAAGATTAAGATTTGTGTATCCAAATATGAAAAAAGATGCAAATTTAATATTAATAAAAGCAGTGAAAAATGCAAAATCATTTTTAAAAGTAGAAAAACCACTTATAATATATGAAGAAAATGGATCTTATACAGAAGAAATTTTAAATATTTATAAAGAGGAAAAATAAATGGAAAAAGGTAAATTATATTTAGTAGCAACACCAATAGGAAACTTAGAAGATATTACATTAAGGGCAATTAATATATTAAAAGAAGTAGCTTTAATTGCAGCAGAAGATACAAGGCAAACATTAAAATTATTAAATCATTTAGAAATTTCTAAACCATTAATTAGTTATCATAGGCACAATGAGGAAATAAAAAAAGATGTAATAATAGAAAAATTAAAAAATGGGGAAAATATAGCAATAGTGACAGATGCTGGTACACCAGCAATTTCAGATCCAGGAGAAGAGGTTGTAAAACAAGCAATAGATAATGACATACAAGTTATACCAATACCAGGGGCATGTGCATTAATAAATGCACTTATTGCATCAGGATTAGATACAAAAGAGTTTTCATTTTATGCATTTTTACCATTAAATAAGAAATTAAGGAAAAATAAATTTGAGGAAATAAAAAAAGATGAAAAAACAGTAATTTTATATGAAGCACCACATAGATTAATAGATACATTAAAGGATATACTGAAGATATTGGGGGATAGAAATATAGTAGTTGCTAAAGAGATTACAAAAATACACGAAAAATTTATAAGAGGCAAAGTTTCAAATATTATAGAAAATATAGACATACCAAAAGGAGAATATATAATATTAATAGAAGGAGAGAAGATAGAAGAAAAAAAGGTATTTGATAATATGTCTTTAGAGGAACATTATAAATTATATGAAGATCAAGGACTAGAAAAAAAAGAAATAATTAAAAAAATTGCCAAAGATAAAGGCGTTACAAAAAATGAAATATACCAACATTTTATTTAATAAAATGTTGGTATATTTATAGTAAAAAAATTTAAATTTTCTATTATATATATAAGTCTTAGATATTTTTCATTTCATTCAAACATTTTTCACAAATATTTTTTCCTTTATAAGGAGTAACATTTTTTGAACTTCCACAAAATACACAATCAGGTTGATGTTTTTTTAGTACAATAGATGTTCCTTCTACATAAATTTCTAGTGAATCATTAGTAGAAATTTCTAGTTTATTTCTTATTTCCATTGGTATTACAAATCTACCAAGTTCGTCAATTTTTCTTAGTATTCCAGTTGATTTCATATATTTTTTCCTCCCAATTATATTTTGGATTATTGTATCATATATTTAATTAAAAAGCTAGTATAAAAGATAAAATATTTAAATATAAATTATTAGAGGGGGATTATGCTTAATTATATATGGCCAATTATTATTATATTATCATTTTCATATTCAATTTTTAGTGGAAATATAGAGAAAGTTAACAATTCAATATTTTCATCATTAGAAAGTGCAGTAAATTTATCTATGACACTAATTGGCACAATGTGCTTATGGTGTGGATTAATGGAAATTATAAAGCACACTTCTATTATGAAAAAACTTACTAAAATATTAAGACCATTATTAAAATGGCTATTTCCAGATGCAAGTAAAGAAGCCATGGAGAATATATCTATAAATACAATTTCAAATATTTTAGGATTAGGGAATGCTGCTACTCCAGCTGGAATTAAAGCTATGCAGGATTTGCAAGAAACTAATGAAAATAAGAAAAGATTAAGTGACTCTATGATGATGTTAATTGTTTTAAATACAACATCTCTTCAAATTATACCAACAACAGTAATTGCCATAAGAACATCGCTTAAGTCTGCAAGTCCTACAAATATAATAATACCAATTTGGATTTCTACAATTATAGGAACTACAGTAGGTATTATATCTACCAAAATTTTAATATCAAGGAGTAAAAACAAGTGATATCTGCTATTATAATTCCATTTATCATATCAATTATCATTTTTACAGGATTAAAAGAAGGAAAAAAAGTATATGATATATTTATTGATGGAGCAAAAGAAGGAATAAAAATAACATTTAAATTATTTCCTACATTAATAGGAATATTTATTGCTATTGGAATGTTTAGAGAATCAGGATTAATAGATTTTATTATATTAAATATATCTAAAATTACAAACTTATTTAATATACCTACTCAAATTTTACCACTTGCAATAATAAAACCTATATCAGGAAGCGGAGCTATAGCGTTTGCTACAGATATTATGAGCAGATTTGGTGTAGATAGCAAAATAGGAATGCTAGCAGCTACCATTATGGGATCATCAGAGACAACATTTTATGTAATAGCATTATATATGAGTCAAGTGAAAGTAAAAGATAGTAGGAAAGTTGTGATACCAGCAATATTAGCAGATTTGGCAAGTATTATTTCAGCAATAATATTTTTTTCATATATATAATAAGTAGATAAATAAAAATAATTGTCGAAATTTGTAAGTTTTTGACGAACGATTTTTGTTGACATATCAAGAAAAACGTAGTAACATATAATTGTAATTTAAAGGAAGTCAATAATGATAATTTATTTCATATTATTTATTTCAATATTTTATATAACCAAAAAGATTATATCAAAAATATTAGCAAAGAAAATAATAAAAAAAATCAGTTTTTAATTTTGTAGAGGAAAAATAAAGATTATTCCTTGTACAATTTTTTGTAATTTTTTATTCAAAAAGTTAAATTTCTATTTTAAAGCCCCCCAATTAAAGCTTAAAATATATTTCCTCTACAAACTCCTATATATTTATTTATGATATGCCTCACCATTATTAATTTTAAACGCTCTATAGATTTGTTCTAATAGAAATAATCTTATTAATTGGTGAGGAAATGTCATTTTTGAAAAGCATATCGATTCATTAGATATATTACGAATAGTATTATTAAACCCTAAAGAACCTCCTATAATAAAATTTATGGAACTATTAGATAAAGAAATATTAGTAATTTTATCAGCAAATTTTTCTGAAGAATATTCTTTACCATTTAAATCGAGACATATATTATAAGAATTTTTAGGCAAATGAGATATTATTTCTAGACTTTCAGAATTTTTAATTTGATCTATTATAGAATCATTTATTTTGTCTGGTATTTTTTTATCTGGTAATTGAATAATATTTAAAATACAAAATTTAGATAATCTTTTTTCATATTCATTAATTGCATCTCTTAAAAATAATTCTTTTATTTTTCCAATACATATAATATTTATTTTTAACATATAAAATATCCTTTCAATATTTTTAATATTATATATTATTTTTTTATTTTTATAAAGTAGAAAAATTAAAATATAATTAAATATAAAAGATAAAATTTAATTAAACAAAAATAAAATATTAATTTAATAAAAATAATAAAAAAATAAATAATAAAATATTAATTTAATAAAAATAATAAAAATAAAAAATAAATTCATAAATTAATTAAATAAAATAATAATTAAAAGATAAAATTATAATAGAAATAAAAAAATTAAAAGTAAATAAATAAAAATATTGTTAAAAATATTATAATTAAAATAAATAAGAAAAAAATTAACATAGGAATTAATAATTTTATAAAATAAAAATAAATAATAAAGAATATAAATAAAAAACTATGTAAAAATATGGAAACAAAACTATAAAAAAGATAATAAAATAAAGATAAAAATTAATAAAAAAATTAAAATTATATTTTTTTATATTAAAAATTATAATTTTAATTTTAAATTTGGCAAAAAGACATATGAAAAATTAAAAATATAAGAAAAAAATATATAAATTTATAATAAAAAACAATTAAATTAAATAAAATTGTTAAATTGACAAAGTTTTAGTAATATATATTTTATATAGCAAAATCCAAGAAAGGCTTGCGGAAAGTACGATATATAAAGTAAGATAAATGACAAAATAAAATTATATATAGAGAGATAATATAAAATTTTAAAAAAATAATTATTAAAATATAAGTGACAAAAATAGTCGAAAATTTATAGAATTTAAATAAATTGACATATTGGCAATTTTTAATTTAATTATATTTAAATAAATAATAGTAAAAAATACAGCATAAATTATAAAAATTTAATAAATAAATGTATAAAAAAATAAATTATAATTTAAAATTAAATAAAAAAAATATTTTATAAAAAATAATAATAAATTAAGTAAGAAATAATTTTATAATTTGAGGAATAAAAGAAAATAAAAAAATTTATTAATAAATAATATATAAAAATATATAAAATTGAAAACAAAAAATATTAATTAAAAAATCAAAATAATAAAATTAAAAAATGAAAAACAAAAATAAAATTATAAATAAAAAAATAAAAATGAAAAATTTTAAAAATAAAAAATAATGATTAAAAAAATTTTTAAAAAATAAAAAATAGGAATTAAAAAAATTTTTAAAAAATAAAAAATAAGAATTAAAAAAATTTTTTAAAAATAAAAAAATAAAAATTAAAAAAATTTTTTAAAAAATAAAAAAATAAAAATTAAAAAAATTTTTTAAAAATAAAAAAATAAAAATTAAAAAAATTTTTTAAAA
>CAMSMU010000017.1 GCA_947061115.1 uncultured Clostridium sp. | reverse complement strand
GGAATAACAAACAAAGCAGAGACAATAGAAGCAAGAAGAATGAATATTTTATTTAAAATAAATAACAGAGTACCATATACATTAAAATGGTTGATAAACACATTAAATGAATCAATTGGAGAAAATAATTATAAATTAGTAGCAAAAGATTATGAATTATATATAACAATAAATCTGGCATATACTGAAGCAGCAGAAATGTTGAAAAGTAATTTAATCAAACAAATACCTGCAAATATAAAATTAGATTATGAACTAGAAACAGAATTAAATGAATTTATAGGAGCAACAATATCAAGGCAAGATTATATAGTTTTAAATGCTGTAGCATTTGAAAGAAAAGAAAATGTAACACTAAACCAAGATAATAATACTGGATTAAGTGTTATAAATAAAGAGTATGTAAATTTGGAATCAAATACAGATTTGAAAATAGAAGAAAATACTCTAAATTTAAATACAGAAACTGGTTCAAAGGTTTCTAGGCAAGATTATATAGATTTAAGTGTATCAACAGATAAAAAACAGGAAGATATTACACTAAATCAAAATAATAATATTGGATTAAATATAGTCAATCAAGATTATATAGTAATTGAGGAGGTATAAAAATAATGGGTTTTGAAAAAGTATATATTACAAAACAAGGAGCCTTACTTGCAGCAAAAACATTGCAAGGTAAAAAAATAGAATTTGACCATGCAGAGATAGGTAGTGGAACATTAACTGGAAATGCTGCAGATAAAACATCCTTAACAACGAAAGTTTTAGAATGCGAAATTTCAAAAGTAGAAATAACAAAGGATACACAAGCAAGTGTATCTTTTATTTTTAAGAATACAGATGCAAAAAATGCTTTTTATTTTAGAGAAATTGGATTGTTTGCAATAGATCCAGATACAAAGTCAAAAGTTTTATATGCTTATGCAAATGCTGGAAATACAGCAGAATATATAAATAATTCAATCGCTGAAAAAATAGAAAAACACATCAAAATAAATGTAGTTGTGGATAATGCAAGTAATGTAACAATAACACTAGATTCTAGTGAGATTTATGTTACTGAAAAACAATTGCAAGAGGCAATAACAGAAGCAAGAGAATTCGTAGGCAAAAATTATGGTATAAGAAGAAAAATAGTAGATAATGTTGTTTCAAAATGGGAAAGGATTTGTGACAATATTGGACTTGTAGCAAATGCTACAAAAAATGGAGATGAAGTTCAAAATGATTTTGATAACTTATATCCATGGTCTGATATCATTACTTACAATTATGATACTACCAATAAAAAAATAACAGCATATTATGGAGAACCGGGTTTTGCATTTGATGGTTCTAATGGAGAAGTTCTTACAAGAATACCAGAATTTTGGTATAAAAGAGAAGTTAAAGGAGACTATGAATATATCTATATATCTGATTACAATAGAGCAGGATATAAACATAGTAAAGAATTCTCAGTAGGTAGATATGGTATAAGTGTAGATGCAGATGGAAAAGCACATAGTTATAGTGGAACAATACCAGCATATAATAAAACAATTGCAGCATTTAGAACATTAGCAACGGGAGTTGGAGATGGATTTTGTCAAATGGATACTAGATACTTTATATTGCAATTATTGTATTTAGTAGAGTTTGCAGATTATAATTCTCAAAGTAAACTAGGTAGAGGAGTATCTGAATGGTTTAATCAAAAAGCATTACTAGCTGAAAATAATGTTAATAGAATTATTGTTGCAAATTCAAACAATATGTATGTTGGAAGAAATATATCAATTGGAACTAGTGATGCATGGAATAATGCAGTTGCATCAGAAAGAACAATTACTAATATTGAAGATTACTCTAATGGAAGTGTTACAGGAAAAGCAGTGTATTTTGATGGCGCAGCAGTAAATATTGCAATTACTAATCATATATGGGGAATAGGCCAAAAGTCAGGACAATGTGATGAGTTAGGTATGAAATCTGGTACATTAAATAATGACGGATGCCATTCTATGATATATAGAGGTATTGAAAATATATTTTCTAATATGTTTACAGCAATAGATGGTCTTAATATAAAAGATTATGTAGCATATATTTGTGATGATCCAACACAGTATGCATCTGATAAATTTACATCACCATATAAAGAAATAGGATATACAAACTTACAAACATCAGAGGTATATACAAGTAAATTAGGTTATGATGAAAATAATCCAGAAGTTGCATTACCTATTGAGGCAAATGGAAGTAGTGGAACTGGAACTTGTGATTACTATTGGTGTGGTACCGGAAATAAAATAGCGTTCGTTGGGGGTTCCTTCCACTATGGTGCTGGTGATGGGTTCTTCTATTGGGCTTTGAACTCTGCTTCTAGCAATTCGCACTGGGCTTGCGGGGCTCGCCTTCTTAAATACCAGTAAAAAGCGGGGGTTTGGGGGCGGCCAGCCTCCATTAAAATAACTTAAATGTAGAATAGTTAAATTATTAATAAATAGTATATATAATATCTGAAGGGGATTTGATGTGTGCGATCCTGTAATTGTACGTTTTGACTTTTAGCGTTCGTTGGGGGTAACTTCAACAATGGTGCTAATGATGGGTTCTTCTATTGGAATTTGAACAATGCTTCTAGCAATTCGAACTGGAATTACGGGGCTCGCCTACTTATTTTTAAATTATATTACACATCATTTTCCATAGCACTTGCTAAAAATAATGTCGAAACTGGATTGACTTAGTAGCTTCTTTTAAGTGAAAAGCCGATAGACAAAAATAAGAAAACCAGGAGAAAAACATGAAAAGAGTAGGTAATATATACGAAAAAATAACTAAGAAAGAAAATATAAGACAAGCTATTCTAAATGCCTCAAAAGGAAAAAAGAACAGAAAAAGTGTTATTAAAATATTAGATGATATAAATTTCTATGTTAATGAAATATATAATATGCTTATAAACAAAACTTATAAACCAAGTCCATATATGAAAATGTTAATACATGATGGAGTAAGGAAAAAGGAAAGAATAATTTATAAGCCACAATTCTATCCAGATCAAATTATTCATTGGGCATTAATGCAACAAATACAACCAATAATAGAAAAAGGACTATATGACTATACATGTGCATCTATTCCAGAACGAGGAATTCATTATGGAGCAAAATACATAAAAAAGATACTAGTTAGAGACAGAAAGAATACTAAATATGCACTCAAACTAGATGTGAAAAAATTCTATCCTTCAATAGATAAAGAAACTATGAAAAGAAAATTTTTAAGAATTATTAAGGATAGAGATACATTAGATTTAATAGATAAAATTATAGATAGTAGCGAAACGGGTCTTCCTATTGGTAATTATACAAGTCAATGGTTCGCTAATTTTTATTTGCAAAATTTAGATCATTATATAAAAGAAGAATTAAAGGTCCCATATTATTTGAGATATATGGATGATATGCTTCTTTTTCATAGAAATAAAAAAGAATTAAGAAAAGTAAAAGAAAAAATAGAAGAATATTTAAAAAAAGAAAAACTTACATTAAAGGAAAACTGGCAATTATTTAAAGTAGATAGTAGACCAGTGGATTTTATAGGATACCGATTTTATAGAGGTTATACAACATTAAGAAGGGGAAATTTCTTAAGGATAAAAAGGAGAGCCAAAAGAATATATAAAAAAAAGAAAATAACACTTACAGATGCATCAGCAATGATAAGTTATTATGGTTGGCTTAAACATTGCAATAGTTACAATTTTACACAAAGATATATAAAACCATATATAAATATAAATGAATTAAAAGGAGTGGTTAGTTATGCAAATAGAAAGTTCAAAAAGGCCAAATAAATTTGAAATAAATGAGATTGAGAACGGAAAATGTACCGTTCTTTTTTTTGACAATATTCAAAAAGTAGAGAGCTCACAACTAGATAGTGAAGAAAAATTAATAAAATATACATATGATATGTATAAAATTAATGCAAATTTTAGAGAAAATCTATCAGAACAAATTGAAAATAACTATGATAAATGGTTAGAAACTGCAAAAAAAGAGGAATATGAACAGTTAGCAGCAGAAGTAAGAGCAAAACGAAATGAACTACTTGCTGAAACAGATAAAGAAATGTGTATTGATAGATTAGGCCTAAAATTACCATCTGACTTATCTATGACTAATATAATATCTAGTTTAAAACAATTCTTTAAAGGATTTTCTGATGTATGTAATGGAAAAATGGCAAAGTATAGACAAGAATTGAGAGATGTTACAAAGCAAGAGGGATTTCCATACAATGTAGTATGGCCAACAAAAGACAAAAAGGAGGAGTAAAATGGAAACAATAATAGGATGTATTATAACTGGTGGACTATCTCTAATTGGAGTAGTTTTTTCAAATATATCAAGTAATAAAAAGATAGAAGGCACTCTTAGTACACAGCAAGCAGTTACAGACACTAAAATTGAAGAATTAACAAGAGAAGTAAGAGCACATAATAATTTTGCTCAAAGAGTACCAGTTTTAGAAGAACAAATGAAAGTTGCCAATCATAGAATTGAAGATTTAGAAAGAAAGGAGGAAAAATAATATGACTATTCAATTTTTAGTATATGTAGTTACAACATTATTCACTTATATTGCAGGTAAAGTTTCAAAGCACTTTGGTTGGAATTATACAATGCCTATAACAATTCAAAACATTATAATTATTGCAATTGCTTCTATAATTGGATGCTTAATACATATTGAAAATTTAGATGCAAATAGCATAATCACAGCAGTTATTACAGCTGTTGGTGGTGTTGGAACAGCAGTTGTAGCGTATGATGCAAAAAACAAATAATTAATACAAGAAATTAATTCTTGTGTTTATAAAATACTGGGAGAAAAACAAAAAATCTTCCAGTATTTTTTATGCTCAACTTTTTATAAAAGACGAGCATTATTTTTTATAAGAAAGGTGGAATCTTCAATGGATGAAAATGAAATTTTAGGAAATGGAGAAATCCAAAGAAATGAAAATGAATTTGGAGGTGAAGAATAATGAAAGGTATAGACGTGTCTGCCCATCAGGGTAATATTAATTGGGACGCAGTAAAAGCGTCAGGTATAGAGTTTGCAATAATAAGAATTAGTTATGGACAAAGTGCCATAGATTCAAAAGCAATAAGAAATATAGAAGAATGTATTAGAGTAGGAATACCTTTTGGTGTTTATACATATTCTTACGCATTAAATGTTAATAATGCAGTAAATGAAGCTAATTTAGTTATTAAAACATTAGCACCTTATAAGGAAAAAATCAAATTTCCTGTAATTATTGATATGGAGGATGCAGACAAATATAAATCTAAACATGGCATGCCATCAAACGATGTTCTTGTTTCTATTTGCGAAAAGGAATGTTTGATGTTTGAAGAAGCCGGATATTATGCAGCAATTTATGCATCAAAGTCATGGTTTGATACGAAATTAAATTCTTCAAAACTTAATAGATTTGATAAATGGATGGCTTGGTGGAATTCATCAGCTTCATCAAAATTTGACCATAATACATATGGAATCTGGCAATATACCTCTAGTGGTAAAGTAAATGGGATATCTGGAAATGTAGACATGAATGAGTCTTTTAAAAATTATCCATCAATAATTAATAACAATTCATCATCAACAAATACATCAACTAGAAAAACAATAGAACAATTAGCCAAAGAAGTTCTAGCTGGTGATTGGGGCAATGGTGATGATAGAAAAAATAGATTAACTGCAGAAGGATATGATTATAATGCAGTACAAACTAGAGTTAATGAATTATCTGGAGTAACTAATAAAAAATCTAATGAAGAAATTGCTAATGAGGTTATTGCTGGTAAATGGAATACTGGAGCAACTAGAAAGCAAAAATTAGAAGCAGCAGGATATAATTATGACACAATACAATCAATAGTAAATAAAAAAATGGGTGTTTCTACATCTTCTAGTAAAACATATACTGTGAAATCTGGAGATACACTATCAGGAATTGGAACAAAAGTAGGAGTTAATTGGAAAACAATAGCTTCTAAAAATGGTATTAAATCACCTTATACAATTTATCCTGGACAAGTTCTTAAGATTTAAAATAGAGGAGAAAAAATCTCCTCTATTTAATGTTCTTTAATTTATTTTGAATATCTAACAAAGTATTAAATGCTTGCTGAAATGTTGTATTATTCATATCTAAATCAGTAATTTTATTTAAAATTTTTTTAATTTCGATATTTTTCATATAATCATTTACATTTGAATTAGGTAAATTATCTATTACTTTATACTTTATTTTTAATTTATTTAGTAGTATGATATATTTATCTAATTGAGAAACAGGAAAACCACACTTGAAGATAGAAGGTCCCAAGTCGGTTATTTTAAGTCCCAATTTCTCATTGATTAACTTTGCATCTTCATTTAAAATGTTATAGAAAATACCCACTCTAAACAAATAAATGGAAGATGCATCTTCTTTTTTTAGTTCATTATATTGTTTCATTAATTTACTCATTTTCTAGACTTTTCCTTCTTTCTTTTATATACTAAAATTTCCCCAGGTTCACGATTTAAAACATTACAGGCTTTTTCTAATGTTTCAAAATGAATACCAGATGTTTCATTATCCATTGAGTGACTGAGCGCTTGATAACCTCCTTCCATTTGTTTTACAAACCAATATTTACTTTTCTTTTCTTCTTTTAGTATTTCTTTTATTCTTACATATATCAAGTTTCTCACCATCCTTTCTGACATCTATTTTATAATGAACGCATCTATATTTTAACTCTTTTCACTTTAAGGTACATTTATTATAACTATTGCAGGGTTAAGTTATTTTTGCTATAATTTTATTGGTGATGGATATGGAAGAATTAAAATTATGTACAGAAATTATAAAGAAAGTTAAATGGTATATGGAAAGAAAAGATTATGATGGATTAAGATTATATCTAGAAGAAAGAGAAAAATATATTGATAATTGTATTATTGTGTCAGAAAATAAAGAGGCAGAGTATATTGATGATTTGGTAAAAGATTTAAAATAAAAGTCGAATATTGTCGAATTTTGTAAGCAAGTAATATCAATGAAAACAGAAGATAATACCTAACACCTAGAATAGTTATTTTATATTACAAAATATGGTAAAATAGAATAAGAGATATCTCTAAATATCATTCAAATAGGAGGGATATTTATGAGAGAAAATGATAAAAAACAAAGAATTTTAAATAAAATAGGAAAGAACCTTAATTTTTGTGATAAAATAATAATGAAGGTATTAAACGACTATACTATAAAAGTATATAGAATAGGATTAAATGATGCTTTTAATTGGGAAAATCAAAAATATAAGAAAAATAACTTGCATGGCTGTACTACGGCTGTACAGTTATTTAAAACACAAAAATAAAATTTAAAATAGGAATCTTAAAAGTGAACGGAGAGTAATAATGCGAAACATTAAACTAACAATAGAATATGATGGAAAAGACTTTAATGGCTGGCAGAAACAACCAAACAAGTTAAATATTCAAGGTGAAATAGAAAAAGCAATAGAAGATATTACAGGAGAAAAAGTAGAGTTAATTGCATCAGGGAGAACAGATGCAGGAGTTCATGCTAAAGGACAAATTGCAAACTTTAAATTAGAAAAAGATATACCAATAGAAAAAATACCATATGCATTAAATTCAAAACTAAAAAAATCAATAAGAATAAAATGTGCTGAGGAAGTTGAAGAAAATTTTCATAGTAGATATGCATGCAAAAAGAAAATATACCAATATGTAATAAATAATTCAGAACAAGGAACAGCAGTATATAGAAATCTTCAATATCACTTTCCAGAAAAATTAGACGATAAAAAAATGAATGAAGCAGTAAAATTTTTAATAGGAGAACATGACTTTAAATCTTTTAAAGCAAGTGGAACAAGTAGTAAGAGTAGTATAAGGACAATATATGATGCAAAAGTAATTAGAGATGAAGATATAATTATTATTGAATTAACTGGAAATGGATTTTTATATAATATGGTTAGAATAATAGCAGGAACTTTAATAGAAGTAGGACAGGGAAAAATTAAGCCAAAAGATATGGAAAGAATACTGCTTGAAAAAAATAGAATACAAGCTGGGAAAACACTTCCTCCATATGGACTTTATTTAGTAAAAGTTTATTATGAAAATCAGCATACAGTGTAACATAATTAACTAGTATACATAAAATATTAAAGGGGATAATATGAATTTAATACTATTTTTATTTATATTTCCTATAGCAACAATAATATTTTCAATAGCGCTTCAGAAAATATTTAACAATCCCTTTTTAGTATCAGCAATTATACTAGCAATATTCTTAATTGTAACATTTACAGTATATGGAGTAAATTTCTTAGTATTAGCAATTATATATAGCATTTTAGCATTAATAACTGCATATATAGTTTGTTTAATATCAAGAATATCTAATAGAACTATACAAATAAATTTAATCGATAACAATGATAATAACAATGGTAGTTGTGGATGCAATAATAATTGTTGTAGATGCAATAATAATGAAGATAACGATGATCCAGATACTGAGGCATGTAGAATTTGTAATTGCCAAAGGCAATTTTGCAGATGCTTAAGGAGAAGATAGGAATAAATTAAAGCGAACTTAATAAAAGTTCGCTTATATATATTGTAATTATGTTATTTTTATTATAATATAAGGAAAAATACAAAAGGAAATAATATGATAGATTATAAAAATAAATGGAATATAATAACAACCATAGTAATTATTATTTTAACAATATTTATGTTTTATTATGAAACCAAAAAGGAAGGCTTTCATGAAGATGAAATATTTTCATATGGATCATCAAATTATGCATTTGATAATGTTTATCAGCCATATGGAAATATGGATATAGTAAATCAGGTACTTATCAAGTATGTATTAAAAGATAATTGGATTTCAAATATAGTTTACTACATGGGGAATACTGATAAATTTTTTGAAGCCTATAATAAAGAGTGGGAATGCACAAGTCCTGTTTGGAAAACGAAAGAAGATGCAAAAAATTATCTTACAGTATCTCAAAACGATATATTGAACTATATATCAGTAATATATAATCAGTCAAGAGATGTTCATCCACCATTATTTTATATATTAGTACATTTTGTATCATCAATTTTTTTAGGAACCTTTAGTAAATACATAGTATTTACAATAAATATTATATTTTTTATACTAACCTGTATAGTAACTTGTAAAATTTTTAAATTGTATAAAAAAGAAAAGTTAGCAATTTGCACATTAATATTGTATGGCTTAAGCATTGGTGCAATATCTACTGTAATGTTTCAGAGAATGTATATGATGCTTACATTCTGGACCATTTTATATTTGTATACAGCTATAAAAATAAGTAGAAATGGATTAAATAAAGAAAATATAAGAAATCTTCAAATTACTACAATATTAGGTTTTTTGACACAATATTATTTTTGCATATTTGTATTAGCTGTATTTTTAGTACTTTTAATACATTTGAAAGAAAAGAAAAAATGGATCAAGAATAATATAAAATTTGCAATAATTCGGATTATTAATATTTCCAGCAAGTATATATCATATATTTTTTTCATATAGAGGTGTAAAAGCATTACAAACTAATTATTTAGAAAGATTGCAATTCTTTATAGAAAAAACATTTATGGAATTTTCCATAAACAGTATTTTGGGATACATTATACTTATATTTATTACAGTAGGAGTAGGTTATTATATAATAAAAAATAGAAAAGATAAAAGAATAGTTGAATGCTTAATAATATTATTGCCATTAATAACTTACTATTTGATAATATCTAAAAATGCACCATATTTAGATCAAAGGTATATATTTCCAGTATTGCCAATTATAGCATTAGGAATTGTAATGCTAGTAGATTATTACATTAGGGATATAAAAATATCAAACAAAGTAACATATATAATTGAAATATTAGTAATTATCAGTATAAGTTTATATGGAATGAAAGTAAATAATCCAGAATATTTATATACAGGATACAAAGAATGTGTAAAATTAGCAGATGATTATAAAGAATATCAATTTATATATGTAGGCTCAAATCAGTATAACCATTTAAAAAACTTACCAGAATTCTATAGATATAAGGAATCTCTGATATTAAATGATAAACAAATAGAGGTTTTAGAAAACAGAAATATAGAAGATGAATTTATAATTTGTATAAAAAATTACTTAGATATAGAAAAAGTATTAAATCAAGTAATGGAAAAGACAGGAACAACCAAATACGAACTATTACTAGAATGCAAAGCAAAAGAATATGAAGCCAATTATTATTTAATAAAAAAATAAGAATAAAACTAAATAAAATCTCCTTGTTAAATGAGAAATTTAACAAGGAGAACCTAAAATAATGATAGTTATTAATTATTATAATCTCTTATCTAAACAAGCATTTAAAGCAAGTTCAATCATATTGTTTAATGAAGTTTGTCTTAATTCAGCAGATGCTTCTTCTTTTTTATAATGAGAATCAACTACAGTAAGCAGACAAGCAGCTTTCCTGTCAAAATATTTAGCTAAATAAAATAATGCAAAAGATTCCATTTCAGCACCAATAATATTAAAATTATCAGGTAGTCTTTTCAACAATACATTTAAATCTTTAACATAGTAATCAAAAACTTCAGAACATATGACATTTCCTTTTATTAAACTAATATTTTTATTTTTTGCAGTATCTTCAATTACATTATTCAGAAAATCATCTGCATGTGCTAAATTACAATGAACTCCTTCTAATCCAAAAGAAAAATTTCCTTCAGTATAGCTATTATCTACTAAAATAGTATCAAATAAATTTAAAGTAGGTAAGTAAGCTCCACAAGATCCTAATCTAATAATATATTTAACATCATAAAATTTATAAAGTTCGTAAGCATAAATACCCATACTAGGCATTCCCATTCCAGATGCAAATACAGTAATTCTTTTGCTATTATAATATCCTGTGTAAGCAAACATATTTCTAATAGAATTTACAAGTTTTACATCTTGCATAAAGTTATCAGCAATATATTTTGCTCTAAGTGGATCTCCAGGCATTAAAACAATATCCGCAATATCTTCTTTTTTAGCTTCGTTATGAGGTGTCATAAAATTACTCCTTTCAAAATATACTTATATATTAACATACAAAGAAATATATATAAATAAGAAATATATTTTGTAATAAAAATGTAATATAAAAACATAAAAAAATACTTGCTAAAGAGAAAAACTTGTAGTATATTAATTATATACTAACAAAGGAGGATATAAATATGGAAGAGAATGAAAGAAATTCTGGTTATACAAAAGTTCCAGCAACAGTAAGTCCTTGGACAAGTTTTAAAAACTTCTTATTTCAAGATGTAGTAGTAGAGTTAACACCTAAACAAGAGAAAATATTTAGTGAAGTTCGTAACTTTTGGACTCAAGAAATATATTTTGATAATGGTTTTCATTTAAGACCAAATAGATTTAATCAATCAGATGAATTAAAAGAAGTAAATATTTCATTATAAAAAATGCTAATATATAAAGATAATTTTATACTTAAATTATCTGTTTTCCTATATTTTTGAATAAATAGAAAAATATTGAAAATAATAAATCAAGAACACTTGAAAAGTGTTCTTTTTTGTTATAAAATGATGTTGTCTTAAAAGACATAAAGTTAAAGGAGGTTTTATTATGTCAATTAAAATAGGAATCAATGGCTTTGGAAGAATAGGAAAACTTGCATTTCAAGCAGCCTTAGGAAAAGAAAATGTAGAGGTAGTAGCTATAAATGATCCATTTATAGAATCAGATTATATGGCTTATATGGTAAAATATGATACGATACATGGTAGATTTAATGGAGATATAAAAGGAGAAGGAAATACATTAACAGTAAATGGAAAAGAAATAAAGGTATACAATGAAATGGATCCACATAATATTCCATGGGGAGAAATTGGTGTAGATTATGTATTAGAATGTTCAGGAGCATTCACAACAACAGAAAAAGCAGGAGCACATTTAGAAGCAGGAGCAAAAAAGGTATTAATTAGTGCACCATCAAAAGATGCTCCAATGTTTGTTATGGGTGTAAATCATGAAACTTATGATCCAAGTATGAATATTGTATCAAATGCATCATGTACAACTAACTGTTTAGCACCACTTGCAAAAGTAATTAATGATAATTTTGGAATAAAAGAAGGATTAATGACAACAGTTCATAGTACAACTGCAACACAAAAAACAGTTGATGGAGCATCTAAAAAAGATTGGAGAGGCGGAAGAGCAGCATCTGGTAATATAATACCATCATCAACAGGTGCAGCAAAAGCAGTTGGAAAAGTTATACCATCACTAAATGGAAAATTAACAGGTATGTCATTTAGAGTACCAACATTAGATGTATCAGTAGTAGATTTAACTTGTAATCTAGAAAAAGCTACAACATATGAAGAAATATGCAGGGTTATGAAAGATGCAGCAGAAGGATCAATGAAAGGAATAGTTGAATATGTAGACGAAGATGTAGTATCTTCAGATTTTATAAGTGATATGCATACATCAATATTTGATGCAAAAGCAGGTATTCAATTAACAGATACATTTGTAAAATTGGTTGCATGGTATGATAATGAATGGGGATATGCAAACAAATTAGTTGACTTAGCAGAATATATGTCAAGTAGAGGATAAAGTTTTAATTAAGCCAAAGGGTATTTTCCTTTTGGCTTAATTGCGTATAACAATAATTGATAAATCAATTAATAGTTTAATTGAAGAAAGGTGTAATTATGAATAAAATAACAATAAAAGATATAGATGTAAATGGAAAAAAAGTTTTATTAAGATGTGACTTCAATGTGCCTCTTGATGAAAATAGAAATATAACAGACAAAACAAGAATATTGGCATCACTTCCTACAATAAAATATTTATTAGAAAATAATTCAAAATTAATATTATGCTCACATTTAGGAAGACCAAAGGGAGAAGTAAAAAAAGAATACTCATTAGAACCAGTTGCAAAAGAATTATCAGCTCAATTAGGAAAAGAAGTTAAAATGGCAAGTGATACTATAGGAGAATCAGCAAAAGAACTTACAAGTAATATGGAAAATGGAGATGTAGTATTACTTGAAAATGTTAGATTTGATAAAAGAGAAGAAGAAAACAATGATGAATTTAGTAAAGGTTTAGCTGACCTTGCAGATATATATGTAAATGATGCATTTGGTAGTGCACATAGAGCACATTCATCAACAGTTGGTGTAACTAAATTTTTACCATCAGCTTGTGGATTTTTAATTGAAAAAGAATTAAAAGCATTAGGAGATGGGCTAAACAATCCAGAAAGACCATTTATGGCTATAGTAGGAGGAAAAAAAGTTTCAGACAAAATTGGGCCAATAGAAGCTTTACTTGAAAAAGTAGATGTATTACTAATTGGTGGTGCTATGGCATATACATTCTTTAAGTCAATGGGATATGAAGTAGGAAATTCATTTTGCGAATTAGATAAATTAGGTTTAGCAAGAAAAATAATGGAAAAAGCAAAAGAAAAAGGCGTTAAACTATTACTTCCTGTTGATAATAAAATTGGAAAAGAATTTGATCCAAACACAGAAAGCAAAAATGTTAAATATACAGAAATTCCAGATGGATGGGAAGGATTTGACATAGGAGAAGAAACAATAAAAATATATTCAGAGGAATTAAAAAAAGCTAAAACTGTTATTTGGATGGGACCACTTGGTTTATTTGAATTTGACCAATTTGCTATTGGTACAAATACAATAGCAAAAGTATTAGCAGATATTGATGCTGTTAAAATTGTTGGTGGAGGAGATTCAGCAGCAGCTATAACAAAAGCAGGATTAGCAGATAAATTTACACATATTTCTACAGGTGGTAGTGCATCATTAGAATTTATTGAAGGAAAAGTATTGCCAGGTATAGAAGCTATAAATTATAAATAAGGAGTGAAGTTGAAAAATAATTACAATTTTGACACCTATCAACTACATTTGAAATTTATTCAACGTACAGTTAAGTACGCCTTATAAATTTTAAACTTGTTTTCCCAGTCAAAATTTAATTCTTTTCCAACTGGATTTATTCCTATAGAAAGGAATGATAGTAAGTATGAGAAAAAAAGTAATTGCAGGAAATTGGAAGATGAATATGCTTCCAGATCAAGCATTAGAATATATAACAGCATTAGAACCTTTAGTAAAAGATTCTAATGCAGAAGTGATACTATGTGTACCATATACAGATTTATTTTATTCACTTTTAGCAGTGCAAGAAACGAATATTCATATAGGAGCACAAAATGTGTTTTATGAAGAGTCAGGTGCATATACAGGAGAAGTATCACCTAAAATGTTAAAATGTATAAATGTAGAATATGTAATAATAGGGCATTCAGAAAGAAGACAATATTTTGCAGAAACAGATGAAATAGTAAACTTAAAGCTTAAAGCATCTCTAAAAGAAGGTTTAAAACCAATAGTTTGTGTAGGTGAAACTTTAGAACAAAGAGATGCAGGAAAAGCTAAAGAAATAATAACAAATCAAATAGAAAAAGCATTTAAAGACTTGACAGCAGATGAAGTAATGAATACAATAGTAGCATATGAACCTATTTGGGCAATAGGAACAGGCAAAACAGCAACATACCTTGAAGCAAATGAAAGTATAAAACAAATAAGAAATAAAATACAAGATACTTATGGTAAAGAAATTTCTGAAAATGTAATAATATTATATGGAGGAAGTGTAAAACCAGAAAATGCAAAAGAATTATTTGAAATGTCAGATATTGATGGAGGATTAGTTGGAGGTGCAAGCCTAAAGCCAGATAGTTTTAGCAAAATAGTAAATTATTGATACATTATAGAAAGGAAATATAAATGAGTAAAAATGTAACAATGCTAATGATATTAGATGGATTTGGAAAAAATTTAAATAAACAATCAAATGCAGTAATGATGGCAAATAAGCCTAATATTGATAAACTAATGATGACATGTCCAACTTCAGAAGTATATGCAAGTGGACCATATGTTGGATTGCCAGAAGGACAAATGGGAAATTCAGAAGTTGGTCATACAAATATAGGAGCAGGAAGAATTGTATATCAAGAATTAACAAGAATTACAAAATCTATAGAAGATGGAGATTTCTTTAGTATAAAAGAATTTTCAGATGCAATAGAAAATTGCAAGAAAAACAATTCAAAGCTTCATATAATGGGACTTTTATCAGATGGAGGAGTTCATAGTCATGAAAGACATTTATATGGATTGTTAGAACTAGCAAAAAGAAAAGATTTTGAAAATGTATATGTACATTGCTTTTTAGATGGAAGAGACACTCTTCCAGCATCAGGAGAAGGCTATATCCAAAAATTAGAAGAGAAAATGCAAGAAAAAGGTATTGGAAAAATAGCAACAATATCAGGTAGATATTATGCAATGGATAGAGATAAAAGATGGGATAGAGTTAAAAAATGCTATGATGCATTAGTAAATGGAGAAGGTGAAAATTATCAAACTGCAATAGAAGCAATAGAAAGCTCTTATCAAAAAGAAGTTTTTGATGAATTTGTTGTACCAGCGATAATAGGATCAGGAGCAAAAATAGAAGATAATGATTCAGTAATATTTTATAACTTTAGACCTGATAGAGCGAGAGAAATTACAAGAAGTTTAGTAGATGATCAATTTGATGGATTTGAAACAAAAAAAATGAATTTATACTATGTTACAATGACAGATTATGATAGTACAATGCCAAATGTACATGTAGCCTTTAAGCCAGAAGACTTAAAAAACACATATGGTGAATATGTAAGCAATTTGGGATTAACACAACTTAGAATAGCTGAAACAGAAAAGTATGCGCATGTTACATTTTTCTTTAATGGAGGAAAAGAGGAACCATTTGCGGGAGAAGATAGAATATTAGTACCATCTCCAAAAGTAGACACATATGACATGAAACCAGAAATGAGTGCTTATGAAGTAACAGAAAAAGTAGTAAATGCAATAGAAGAAGAAAAATATGATACTATTATACTAAATTTTGCAAATCCAGATATGGTAGGACATACAGGAAATTTAGATGCTGCTATAAAAGCAATAGAAGCAGTAGATGAATGTGTTGGAAAAATTATAAATGCTTTAGAAAAACATAATGGAATATCATTAATAACAGCAGATCATGGAAATGCAGAACAAATGATAGACTATAAAACAGGAGAACCATTTACATCACATACAACAAATCCAGTACCATTAATATTATTTGGAATGGAAAATGTAAAACTAAAAGATGGTAAGTTAGCAGATTTAACACCAACAATGCTAGATATAATGAATATAAAAAAGCCAGAAGAAATGACAGGAGAAAGTCTAATTATAAGATAATTACATGGAGGTAATGGACTTTTGACAGAAAAAATAGTAAGAGAGTTATATAAAGAAATTCAAAATATATTATTTAAGTTAATACCAGAAAAATGGGAAAGATTATACTTGTATGCATCTGTTGTAAATGAAAAAGGAGAAATGTATTTTTACTATTTTCCTAAAAAAACAATACTAAAAGCAAATCCTATAAATTGCTATGAAATAGCATCAAAATTTGGAATTGATGAAGAACAGTATAATGCAGTACTCAAAGAATTATATAATAAAATTAAACAACTACACAATTTAGCAATAAAAAAATGGACTAATATTACAATTAGTATTGCGAATTGTTTGTTTACAGCCGAATATAATTATAGTAATTTATATACAGACGAACAAAGACATATTTACTGGAAGTATAAATATTTGAATGCACCAATAGAAAGTTTCAGCAAAAAGGATCAAGAATTTATAAAATATTATGATCAAGAATATAATAAAAATACATATATTTATACAGAAGGTATATACATAAATAAAACAAAAGAAACAATGAAAAACTTAAATAACCAAAGTTTAGAAAAAACAAATGAAATAAAAAATCAAATATTGAAATGTTAATTTCAAAAAGTAGTAAAAAGAAAGGAATGAGGTAAAAAATGAATTATTCAAAAGAAGTAGAAGATATGTGTGTAGTAAAAAAAGGCGTAGACCATGGCGCTGCACCAATTCCTGAAGAAGGAAAATGGATAAAAGCAAAAGAAATAAAAGATATATCAGGATTAACACATGGTATTGGTTGGTGTGCACCACAACAAGGAGCATGTAAATTAACTTTAAATGTAAAGGAAGGTATCATTCAAGAAGCATTAGTTGAAACAATAGGATGTTCTGGTATGACACATTCAGCAGCTATGGCAGGAGAAATTTTAACAGGAAAAACAATATTAGAAGCATTAAATACAGATTTAGTATGTGATGCTATAAACACAGCAATGAGAGAATTATTTTTACAAATAGTATATGGAAGAACACAAACAGCTTTTTCAGAAGGAGGGCTTCCAGTAGGAGCAGGACTTGAAGATTTAGGAAAAGGACATATATCACAAGTAGGTACAATTTATTCAAGTAAATTAAAAGGACCTAGATACTTAAATTTAACAGAAGGCTATATTGTAGAATTAGGACTAGATGAAGAAGATCAAATAATTGGATATAAATATGTTCATATGGGCAAAATGATGGAAAACATCAAAAAGGGAATAGAACCAATGGAAGCAATTGAAAAAGCATCTGGTACATATGGAAGATTTGATGAAGCAGTTAAGAAAATTGACCCAAGAAAAGAGTAAAATTTTGATTAATTTTAAACAATGTAATAATAAAAATTAGGAGGAATAAAAAAATGGCAGTAACATTTGAAAGTTATGAAAGAAGAATAGATCAGATAAAACCAGTAATGGAGAAATACGGAATAAAAGATTTTGAAGATGCTTTAAATATTTGTAAAGAAAAAGGATTTAATCCATATGATATCACAAAAGGTGTTCAACCAATATGCTTTGAAAACGCTTGTTGGGCATATACATTAGGTGCAGCAATTGCAGTAAAAAAAGGTTGTACAAAAGCAGCAGAAGCTGCAAAAGCAATTGGAGAAGGATTACAAGCATTCTGTATACCTGGATCAGTTGCAGATGATAGAAAAGTTGGATTAGGACATGGAAATTTAGCATCAATGCTTTTATCAGAAGATACAAAATGTTTTGCATTCTTAGCTGGACACGAATCTTTTGCAGCAGCAGAAGGAGCAATAGGAATTGCAAAATCAGCAAATAAAGTAAGAAAAGAACCATTAAGAGTTATACTAAATGGATTAGGAAAAGATGCAGCACAGGTAATATCAAGAATAAATGGATTTACATATGTAAAAACAGAATTTGACTTCTTCACAGGAAAAGTAAAAGTAGTTGAAGAAATACCATATTCAAAAGGAGAAAGAGCAAAAGTTAAATGTTATGGTGCAAATGATGTTAGGGAAGGTGTAGCGATAATGTGGCTAGAAGATGTTGATGTTTCAATAACAGGAAATTCAACAAACCCTACTAGATTCCAACATCCAGTTGCAGGGACATATAAAAAAGAAAGATATGAAGCAGACAAGAAATACTTCTCAGTAGCATCAGGAGGAGGAACAGGAAGAACACTTCATCCAGATAATATGGCAGCAGGACCAGCATCATATGGAATGACAGACACAATGGGAAGAATGCATTCAGATGCACAATTCGCAGGATCTTCATCAGTTCCAGCACATGTTGAAATGATGGGATTAATAGGAATGGGAAATAACCCAATGGTAGGATGTACAGTATCTGTTGCAGTTGCTGTTGAAGAAGCTATGAAATAAAAATTATATATATTTAGGAAAGTTTGAAGAACTTTCCTATAATATAAAAAATGGGTCCCTCAGAGGGGACCTTTTTAATAACCCATAAAATACTGATGAACATTGTATGGGATAGACAATCTCTTACCAGAGAGATAGAGATGTGTAAACTCCAATACCTCATCTTCAGAATACTGTGTATCCTTCATAACCTGAAGGCATCTTCTCGCCAAGATGAGGTAATACTTGTTTTTCGGTAAAGTAAACCAATCTTCTTTCTTGAGTTTTACTTTAAAACCGCACCCACACACTCCTTTCCGATGATTAAAGGAACAATTGCAGTGTTCGCTGTGCAACTTTACTGCTAAAGCTTCTTCTGATGTCATAGATTATCTCCTTTCAAATTTATGGTGTATATATTATATAACATATTTAAATAAAATTCAAGAATTGTATAAGATAAAAAATATATTATTTATTTTATCATTAAAGAATCATATAAGAGTTAATAACAAAAATTTACGCTCCACTAAAAGGCTTGTAATTTAATAAAAACGTAATTAAATTTCTATTGCAAAAAAAAAGTTAATAATATATAATGAAAAAAATATTATTATAAAAGGGGTAAAAATAAAATATGAAAAAGATAGGTAAGCTGTCAGTTTTATTATTTTGCATATTTATGGTATTATCTACTTTTAATTTTGTAAAAGCAGATAGTAGCTTAAAATTAAAAAATTTAAATTTTGATGTAAAAATAAATTCAGATGGTTCAATGGATGTTACAGAAATATGGGATATAAATATAAGTGATACTAATACATTATTTAAAACATTCAAAATAGATACAAATAAATATACAAGTATTTCAAATGAGAAAGTAAGCAAAATTACACAAACTGGAGAAGAAATAGCTTTTAAAGATGCAAATATGTATTATTACCATGTTCCAACAAATCAGTATTATTTCCTAAAGAGAGGAAATGAATATGAAGTTGCATGGGGAACAGGGTATGAAAATTCTTCAGGAACAGAAAAATACAAAATAAGTTATCATATTGAAGGTGCTATTGGCATATATGAGGATTGTAGTGAACTATATTGGCAATTTTTAGGATCAGATTTTGAAATACCTGCAAAGAAAATAACTGGAAAAATTAAATTACCTAAAGAAGTAGAAAATATAGAAGATTTAAGAGTATGGGGACATACACCAGACTTAAATGGAACAATAGATAAGATAAGTAATGATACAGTAGAATTTAATGTAAATAATCATGTATCAAATAAAATGTTAGAAGTTAGAATTGCAATGCCAAAAGGTACAATCCTTAATTCTACTAGAACATACAGTACAAGTAAATTAGATAGAATAATAAAGGCAGAAACTGAATGGGCACAAGAAGCTAACGATACTAGAATGAGAAAAATACTTGTGATTACAGTAATTTGTGTAGTTATATTTGGGCTACTAATATATTTTTTAGTAAGAAATATATTAATTATGAGGAAAACAAAAAGAGTACTACCTACAGTTCATCATGACTATTATAGAGAATTACCAAGAGAAGATGCAACACCTACAGAAGCTACATATATATTAAAAAATAATTATAATGGATTGGATAATAATGATATAGGAAAAATATTTTCAGCTACTTTATTAAATCTATCATTAAAAAAAGCAATAAGAATAGAAGAAATTACAAATGAAAATGGAAGCAAAGACGAAAGAATTGAAATAATATGTGATAATATTATTGATATAACAAACAAAAAAGACGAAATATTGGTATTTGATTTTATAAAAGGAGCATGTGCTAAAAAAAGAAAAAATAAAGATGGAATATATCAAAATGATTCATCAATTACAATGAAAGATCTAAAAAAATATATACAAAGTTATTCATCAAAAGTAGTTTCATTAAAAGCCTCTATTGATTCATACATAAAATCAAACTTAATTAGTAAAAATATACTAGATACAGAAGGAATAAAAAAGAGGGGAACATTATTTTTAAGTGGTTGCTTAAGTACATTTGTTACATTCTTTATATTCTTCTTTGTTGCTAATATAGGAATAATTACTTCAACTATAGAAAGTATCGGGATACCATATTTTGTTATAATTGCAATGATTGCTTTAATAATTATAGATGTTGTAACTGAAAATGTAGCAAGAAATAAAATAAGTGTATATACACAACAGGGTATAGATGAACAGGATAAGTGGAAAGCTTTTAAAAAATATATGGAAGACTTTTCACTATTAAAAGAAAAAGAATTGCCAGATTTAGCTTTATGGGAAAAATACTTAGTATATGCAACAGCATTTGGAATATCTGAGAAGGTTATAAAACAGTTAAAAGTAGCATATCCAAACTATAATGAACTAGATTATGCTCTATACCCAAATATGTATTTATATACACATACAAACTTTAATAATAGTTTTAATACAATAAGTAATTCAATGTCATCATCATTCTCATCTGGAACAGGTGGAGGAGGAGGATTCTCAGGCGGCGGTGGCCGGCGGTGGAGGCCGGTGGCGGCGGTGGCCGGAAGATAAGGCATAATAACAAATATAAGGAGGAAAAAGATGTCAAGAATAAAAGTGGATTTTAAAAAATCAAAAATTGACAGTTTTGATATACTAAAGCATGCAGATGTAGTAAAAGAAATACATGATGAACTATTAGAAAAAACAGAAGACAAAAAACAATTTGTAGGTTGGCTTAAATTACCTACAAATTATGACAGAATCGAATTTAAAAGAATAAAAAAATGTGCAACTAAGATAAGAAAAGATTCAGACTTTCTATTAGTTATAGGAATAGGAGGATCATATTTAGGAGCAAGGGCTGTCATAGATTCATTAAGTAGTTCATTTAAAGAAATAAAAGGAGATAAACCACATATAGTATTTGTTGGAAATAACTTAAGTTCAGATTATATTAACGACTTAATAGAAGTATTAGAGGGAAAAGATTTTAGTATCAATGTAATATCTAAATCAGGAACAACAACAGAGCCAGCAATAGCATTTAGAATATTTAGAGAAATATTAGAAGGAAAATATGGAATTGAAGAGGCAAGAAAAAGGATATACGTAACAACAGATATTGAAAAAGGAGCATTAAAGCAATTAGCCTATACAGAAGGATATGAAACATTTGTAATACCAGATAATGTGGGAGGAAGATTTTCAGTACTAACAGCTGTTGGCTTGCTTCCTATTGCAGCAAGTGGTATAGATATAGACAAAATAATGGATGGAGCAAGAATGGCAGAAGATAGATATTCAGATAGTTCTTTAGTATATAATGAATGCTATAAATATGCAGTAGTAAGAAATTTATTATATGAACAAGAAAAATCAATAGAAATGTTAGTGTCATATGAACCTAAAATGCATTATTTTATAGAGTGGTGGAAGCAATTATATGGAGAAAGTGAAGGAAAGGATGGAAAAGGTTTATTTCCAGTAGGAGCAGAATTCACAACAGATTTACATTCATTAGGACAGTATATACAAGAAGGAAGAAGAATATTATTTGAAACAGTAATAGATATAGAAAATGTAAAAAAAGATATAACAATAAATTATGATGAAGATAATTTAGATAATTTAAATTATCTTTCAGACAAAAAATTAAGCTATGTAAATAAAATGGCAATGCAAGGTACAATAGATGCACATGTCGAAGGAGATGTGCCAAATATAATAATTCATGTAGACGAATTAAATGAAGAAACAATAGGACAATTAATATACTTTTTTGAAAAAGCATGTGCAATGTCAGCAGAATTGCTAGAAGTAAATCCATTTAATCAGCCAGGGGTAGAAAAATATAAGACAAATATGTTTAAATTATTGAAAAAACCTGGCTATGAATAATAATATAGAAAAAATATAAAACATATGATACAATAAATAAAAATAAAAAAGGAAAAAAGATAAATGAAAAACGCTAAAACACTTGATACTGTATATATATATATATATCGTAAGGTATAATGAAATAAAATTACATAAACATAGAAAACTATGTCTTATTAGAAGAATCTAAGAGACATAGTTTTTTTGCGTGATAATAATGGATTTTGATCCAAAGGATCGTAGGGGCGATTATCAATCGCCTAAATAATAAGATAATATAAAAAATAATAAATTTAACAATGAAACCAATAATAATTGCAAAACAAAGGAGAATAAATATATGGTAAAAAATATGAAAAACAATTGTAGGAGCGACTATCAAGCGTCTAAAGGAATAACATTAATAGCATTAGTAGTAACAATAATCGTACTATTAATACTAGCATCAATAGCAATAAAGCTATTATTAGGCGACGATGGATTAATAAAAAGAGCAACAACATCTGTAGAATTAACTCATTCTGCTGAATTAGATGAAAAGGTAAAAATGGCAATATTTGATGTAAGAATAGAAGGAAGAGGTAGTATAACAACCACAGATTTGTTAAACAGCTCATTAAAAAATTATCTAAAAGAAGATGAATATACTTTGCAAGAAGATGGTACAAATGGGTGGATCATAATAACAAAATACAAAAAATACAAAGTAGATAAAGATGGCAATTTAGAAGAATTAAAAGATGAAGATACTACAATAAAAAATGAGATAACGGTAATATTAAGTCCAGATAAAGATTTAACAGCATCAAGGAAGCAAGAAGTAAATATAACAGTGCAAAGTAAATTAGCAATAGAAAGTAGCAAAGTTGAAGTAATGTGGTCAAAAGATAATATAGAAGAAAATAAATTACCAGAAAATTTTGCAACTTTAGCACAAGAAATATCAGTCACTAAAGAAGGTAATACATTAAAAGGAACTGCATATAATCCAGGAGAAACAGAAAGTGGAAACTATTATTTATATGTAAAAGCAGTTATTAATGGAGAAATAGTGATACAAAAAGGTGGAGAATATGTATTGCAAAGAGCTCCAAAGTCATCAAATATAACTATTACACCAACAGAAACAACAGATACATATGTAAAAGTAAAAATAGAATCAACCGAAGTATTTGAAGGATACGAGCTACAATATAAAATAGATGGTAACAATTGGACAAAATATACAGAAGAAATAAAAGTAACAGAAAATACAATCATATATGGAAGATTGTACAATAACAATACAAAAGACTATGTAGAAACTTCACTTACAATAAATACAATTAAATGTTTACATGTGAACATGACAGCAACAGAAGAAGAACATAAATGTACAAAATGCGGATATACAGAAGCACATACAATGGAAGATTATAGTGAAAGTGAACATCGCTGTTCAGTATGTAATTATTCACAGTCACATGATTGGGATATAACATCAACTACACATACTTGTAAAATATGTGGAAGATATGGAGAGCATTATTGGGAACAAGACTATAACGATTCAGATCGAGCATATTGCAATACTTGCATGGCAACTCATGAACATACATGGAACTATGAAAATAGTGACGAACATAGTTGCTGGTGTGGTATGCATGAACAACATGAGTGGGAATATTCTGGTTCCATAACTGGTCAAAATGCTTATTGTAGAAAATGTGGAAATTCGTGTAACCATTCATTTGTTGAAGAGGTAGAAGATAGACACAGATGTACAAATTGTGGTTTGATCGAATCTCATGATTGGGAAGAAGATTATATGGGAATGGGACATAGATGCAGATTATGTGATACAACCTACAAGCATGATTTTGATAGTATGACTGGAACTTGTTGGGTGTGTGGATATACCTGTACATCACACATGTGGGATTACAGTATGTCCTCTGGTGGAGAGTATCATATATGCACTAATTGTGGCTATTCTGGACCTCATAATTATTCTACAGGGGATGGAAGATGCTTGGAATGTGGAGCAGAATGTCCGCATGATATGTGGAGCAATGGTAAATGTTCTAGATGTGGTTTAGAATGTTCACACTCATTTATGCCAAATGGATCTTACTCACATATGTGTCCAGTTTGTGGACTAGAAGAACCACATAGTAATATGGGTGGCATGTGTGGAATTTGTGGCGAGATCATGTCCAACGAAAATATGGGGGAATACTAATAACAAAATAAGAATATAAAGGAGAAAATATGAACAAAAAAACAATAGTAATATTGATATTAATAATAGTTGTTATAATTGCATTTTTTATAAATATATCATTAAGAAATAAAAAGAACGAAACACAAAACAACACTCAAATTGCACAACAATCAGAAAATAAAATGTTAGAAATAAAAAAAATAGAAGGTTATGAAATTTTTAATGCAAATATGTTAGTAGAAAGGGAGACCACAAGTTTTAAAGCGTGCATAAGAAATACTTCTAAAGAAACAAAAGAAAATAGATATTTTGAAATTAGTTTTCTAGATGATAAGCAAGAAGCATTAGGTAAAATAACAGTACATATAGAAAAGTTAGAACCTAATGAAATAATAGAAATAAACGGAAGTATATGGGAAAATATGCAAAATGCGAAAGATTATAAAGTAGTAGAAAAATAGATATTAATAAATATTATTAAAATTTAAAATAAAGTTTTATTAAATTTTAAATATAAAAGTTATATGTAAAAAATACCTTATGTACAATTTAGTAAAAAACTAAATTATATAAGGTATTTTTATGATAAAAAACATATAAAATACTTGAAAAATTAATGCATATCTGTTATATTAATAAAGTAGTAATTACAAATATGCTGATGTGGCGAAATTGGTATACGCACAGCACTCAAAATGCTGCGGGAAACCATGTGGGTTCGAGTCCCACCATCAGCACCACAGATAATTTTCGTCGAACTTTTTGAAAGTCTTGATATAACTTAATTTTAAGACTATAAAAAATTTAATGAACACAAAAATCTTATTCCAACTCTTAGGAGTTGGACTTTTTTTGACTAAAACTATTGAAAAAAGGAGGTTTTTGTGATATTATGTTACATATTATTAAAAAACAAATCAATATGAGTGATGAATTACACTCTAAAATCAAGTGGGCGTGTCGTATAAACTCCATTAAACAACAACCCGAAATCATTGATCGGGTGTTTAAGAATAATTGAACATACGAATTTAGCGTATGTAGAGCCCCATAGAGTAATCATAAATAACAAATTATTGTTATTCTTTAATGAACATGATTACTTCTACGTAACAGATTTAAGGACAAAGTATCCAATGTCCAAGTTACAAGAATACATATCATAGGAGAAAACGGCAAAACATTTTAGAGTTTTAAAAAATTATACTATATTTGTTTATTTGTGTTTTTTAAGAGAATTATAGAGATAGTTAATAATAAATATAAAACTCTAAAGTGCTAATAGCCAAACCTATGCTATGTGGCACTTTTTTAGTTGCCTTTCTATTCATGTGCGAAAGCATACTAAGACTGTAACAGGCAAAGCCTTAACAGTCTTAGCAATTTGGAAGGAGGAATATTTATAGAATGAATGGAGAAACAAAAAAGGCAGGAATTTATATTCGTGTTAGTACAGAAGATCAAGCAAGGGGTGTGCCATGCAAAATATCAATGTAAATGTACAAAGATATTTGTAATTGTATAA
>CAMSMU010000016.1 GCA_947061115.1 uncultured Clostridium sp. | reverse complement strand
AAAATTTAGAAGTAATAATAAAAAAACAAAAGAGGGTAAAATAGTAGGTAATTATCAATTAATCTGCATGAAAGATTATAAATTTCAATCTGGAATAACATTAATAGTGTTAGTTATAACAATAATAGTATTATTAATCTTAGCAGGAATAGCAATAAATTTAAGCATAGCTAATAATGGATTATTTAGTAGAGCAAAAAATGCAGTAGGTATATGGAAAAACGCAGAATTAGATGAACAGAGTAAAATTAAAAACTTTACAAATACTTATGGAGAAATGTTAAATAATATTGGATTAGATAAAGATGTAGAAAAAGAAGAAATTAAAATAGATGAAATAACAGGAGATGAAAAAACTAATACAGAAACTGTAGATAAAAATGGAAATAAAATTGTAATACCAGCAGGATTTAAAGTAGTAAACCCAGATGTAACAGTAGAAGAAGGAATAGTAATAGAAGATGCAAAAGCAAATAATAATGATACAGTTGGAAACCAATTTGTATGGATACCTTGTGAAATTGAAACAGAAGAGAACAAAGATAATGGAAAATTAAAATATGATAGATATGCTTTCACAAGAAGCGGATGGCAATATAGACAAACAAAGTTGAATAGTAAAGATATAGAGGAAGTTATAAAATACAAAGAGTAGATAAAACATCATATTATTTTCATGAAGCAATGTCAGAAGAAGAAAGACAAAGTATAGAAAAATATGGAGGATATTATATAGGTAGATATGAAGTGGGATGTGATACAAAAAGAACATCCCATATAGCAATAACAGAACCAGGAAAAATCAAATCAGGATTAAATGCATACAATTATATAACAAGGAACGAAGCAAAAGAAATAGCAGAAAAGATGTATAATGGGAAGAGTAAATTATGTAGTAGTTATGCATGGGATACAGCACTTCAATTTATAGGAGGAACATATGCAGTAGAAAGCGTTGGAGATAATTATTTGGGAAATGGAAACTTAAAGAGTACAGGATATTATCAAATTAAAAATATTTATGATATGGGAGGGAATGTATATGAATGGATAATGGAAATCGCAAGTGATAGCAGTAATCCTTGTGTTTATCGTCGGGGGCTTTTACAATGGTGATGCTTTAGGTTATCCAGCATCAATGCGTATTAACCGAACTAAGAATTATTCTAGTGTTGGAATAGGGATGAGAAGTACCCTATATATATAAAATAAGGATAATAAATGTAGTTAAAACTATTGACTTTTAACTAAAAACAGTATAAAATAACTACATCATATTTAAAGACTATATATAAGACAAGGTAAGTAAAAAAGACTTTAAAGAGAGCTAGTGGTGGTGCAATGCTAGTATGAAACTATTTACTTATTATCACTTATATGTTGCTTAAATGAAAGCATAGCAATTAGTTTAAGACGTAAATCTTGCGTTAAAAGATAAATGAGAGAAAAGATTTAAAATAATCTTTTAAATTAGGTGGTAACGCGGAAAGACTTTCGTCCTATATGGATGTTAGTCTTTTTTGATTACAATAGGAAAGTTCTCTAAACTTTCCTATATATAATTAATGTACACAAATTTTATATAATAAAATTTGGCACGCGAACAAATTATGTGGACCTAAAAATAATTTTAATAGCCTGACATAAGAAGGGTCCGCTTTGTTCTTATCACAAAATAAAGGGGGATTAAAATGAGTGAAGATAAGAAAGATTTTAGTACAACTTTAAATTTACCAAAAACAGAATTTCCTATGAGAGGAAATTTACCTGAAAAAGAACCTGGAATATTGGAATCCGTATATGAAAATGGATTATACAAAAAGGTGTTAAAGAAAAATGAAGGTCATAAACATTTTGTATTACATGATGGACCACCTTATGCAAATGGTGAGATTCATGCGGGTCATGCCTTAAATAAAGTTTTAAAAGATACTATTGTAAGATATAAATCTATGCAAGGGTATTATTCTCCATATGTACCAGGATACGATACACATGGTATGCCAACAGAAAAAAAGGCAATAGAAAAATTAGGTTTAGATAGAAACAAAATACCAGTAACAAAATTTAGAGATACTTGTAGAGATTTCACAGAAAAGTACAAAGACATTCAAACAGAAGGTTTTAAAAGATTAGGAGTTCTTGGAGAATGGGACAATCCATATATAACATATGATCCTAAATTAGAAGCTAGACAAATAGGCGTTTTGGGCGATATGTACAAAAAAGGATATATTTATAAAGGATTAAAACCAGTATATTGGTGTACAGATTGTGAAACAGCTTTAGCAGAAGCAGAGATAGAATATAAAGATATAACTGGTGAATCAATATATGTTAAATTTCCAGTAGAAGATTCTAAAGGTTTATTTAACGTGGAAAATACATTTATAGTAATTTGGACAACAACACCATGGACTCTACCAGGAAATATGGGAATAACAATAGGAGCAGATTTTGAATATAGTATAGTAAATATAGGAAAAGAAAACTTAATTATAGCAACAGAATTAGTAGAAAAAGTAATGAAAATTGCTGAAATAGAAGAATATAAGATAGTAAAAACTTTCAAAGGAAGTAATCTAGAAGGAGTACTATGTAAGCATCCATTTTTAGATAGAACTTCTAAAGTAGTAATGGGAAGTGAAACTACTGTAAATGTTGAACTAACAGAAGGAACTGGAGCTGTACATACAGCACCTGCATATGGTAAAGAGGACTATTTACAAGGATTAAAAGACAATTTAGAAATGAAAGTTGCAATAGATGACAAAGGAAAACAAACTGAAGAAGCAGGACCTTTTGCAGGAATGTTCTATGCAAAATCAAATAAAGAAATAACAAAATGGTTAGAAGAGAATGGTTATCTTTTAAAAACTGTTCAAATAAGTCACTCATATCCACATTGTTGGAGATGTAAAAAACCAATAATATTCAGAGCAACACCACAATGGTTTGCATCTATAGACGGTTTCAGAAAAGATGTATTAGAGGCAATTAAAACTGTTAAATGGCATCCGGATTGGGGAGAAGAAAGAATGTCTGAAATGATAAAAGGAAGAAATGATTGGTGTATATCAAGACAACGTACTTGGGGTGTACCACTTCCAATATTCTACTGCAAACACTGTAATGAACCATATGTAACAGAAGAATCAATTAACAAAATAAAAGAAATAGTAAAAGAAAAAGGAACAAATGCATGGTGGGACATGGATGAAAAAGACCTATTACCAAATGGCGCAAAATGTCCAAAATGTGGATCATCAGAATTTAAAAAAGAAACAGACATAATGGATGTATGGTTTGACTCAGGATCTACTCATCAAAGTGTTTTAAAAGAAAGAGGACTTGATTATCCAGCAGATCTTTATTTAGAGGGAAATGACCAATATAGAGGATGGTTCCAATCATCACTTTTAACTTCAGTAGCTGTAAATAAAATAGCACCATATAAAGAAGTATTATGCTGTGGATTTGTTGTAGATGGACAAGGAAAGAAAATGTCAAAAAGCTTAGGAAATGGAATATCTCCAATAGACATTTCAAATAAATATGGAGCAGATATATTAAGACTATGGGTATTATCTTCAGATTACTCTATGGATGTAAGCTTATCTGACGACATATTAAAGGGAATATCTGATGTATATAGAAAAATAAGAAATACAGCAAGATACATTTTAGGTAACACTTACGACTATGATCCAGAAAACCCTGTAGAATATGAAAAATTACAAGAAATAGATAAATGGGCTTTAACAAGACTTAACAAATTAATTAAAGACTGCACAAAAGATTATGATGAATATAATTTCGGAAATTGTTACCATGACATAAATCAATTTTGTGTTATAGACATGAGTAGTTTTTACTTAGATATAATAAAAGATAGATTATATACAGAAAAGGATGATTCTATAGAAAGAAGAGCAGCACAAACAACAATGTACTATATTTTAGATGCTTTAGTTAAAATATTAACTCCAATGACATGTTTTACAGCAGAAGAAATATGGAAATCAATGAGGCATACAAAAGAAGAAGATGTAGAAAGCCCAATGCTTACATCATATCCAAAACTAAATGATAAATGGGATAATAAAGAATTAGAAGATAAATGGAAAGAAATTATAAAAATAAAAGATATAGTTTCAAAAGAATTAGAAATAGCAAGAGCAAATAAAATAATAGGAAATTCATTAGATGCAAAAGTTACTATTTATGCAGAAAATGAAGAATATACATTCTTAAAGAATAATGAAAAACTAATAAAAGAAGTTCTTATTGTATCTGGAATGAATATACAAGAAGATAAAAGAAAACAAGAAATAAAACTTGGAGTTAAAGTTGAGCATGCAGATGGAGAAAAATGCGAAAGATGTTGGATGTATGATGAACATACTGAAGATGGACTATGCCCACGTTGTAAATCTGTATTAAGCTAAGGAAAAAATAAAATAAAGACACATTTCCTGCTTTGATGGTTTAGAAATGTGTCATAAATTCTAAACTGGATAGCCACAAATTGTGGTTCCTTAATCTTCTTTTATTATTATATATAAATTGAATATTGTAAACTAAAAATAGTTAATAAAGTTGAAAAATAATTACAATTTTGACGTTGTCAAACTACATTTGAAATTTAATCAACGTACAGTTAAGTACGCCTCATAAATTTCAAACTTGTTTTCCTAGCCAAAATTTAATTCTTTTCCAACTGAGGCTGTCCTATAGAAGGGAATGATAGTAAGTATGGAATTAAGCGAATTTAATTATAATCTGCCAGAAGAATTAATAGCACAAGTACCAATAAAGAATAGAGATACATCAAGACTTATGGTTTTAAATAGAGAAAATAAAACAATAGAACATAAGATTTTTAAGGATATAATAGATTACTTAAAACCAGGAGATTGTTTAGTTAGAAATAATACTAAAGTAATACCAGCAAGACTATATGGAAAAAAAGAAACAGGTGCTAATGTAGAATTTGTACTTCTAAAAAATATAGAAGGTGACATATGGGAAGCTATGGTAAGGCCTGGCAACAAATTACATATTGGTAGTAAAGTAATATTTGGAGATGGAACATTAAAAGCAGAGATATTAGACGTATCAGAAGATGGAACAAGAAAAGTAGAATTTAAGTATAATGGTATATTCAATGAAATATTAGACCAAATAGGACTTATGCCACTACCACCATATATACATGAAGAGTTAAAAGAAAAGGAAAGATATCAAACAGTTTATGCTAAATATAAAGGTTCAGCAGCAGCTCCAACAGCAGGTTTGCATTTTACTGATGAATTATTAAAGAAAATAGAAGAAAAGGGTATTACAATTGCTAATGTTACATTACATGTAGGAATAGGAACATTCAGGCCAGTCAAAGAAAAAAATATAGAAGATCATCATATGCATGTAGAACATTACTGCTTAAAAGAAGATGATGCGAAAAAAATAAATAACGCTAAGTTAAATGAGAATAGAGTTATAGCTGTAGGAACAACATCATGTAGAACATTAGAAACTATAGCAGATGAAAAAGGAATGGTAAAATCTGAAGAAGGAGAGACAGGAATATACATATATCCTGGATATAAGTTCAAATGTATAGATGGACTAATAACTAATTTTCATTTACCAGAATCAACATTATTAATGCTTGTATCAGCCTTTGCAGATAAAGATTATGTTTTAAAGGCATATGAAGAAGCGGTAAAAGAAAAATATAGATTTTTCAGTTTTGGAGATGCAATGTTTATACATTAAAGGTATAAAAATAATTCATAGGAGAAAAAGTATGGATAGTACTTCAAAGAAAAGAATAAAAGAACTAGCAAAAAATGAACAATATGATGAAATTTACAGAGAGTTTGGAAGAAAAGCATATAAAAAATATGCTTCAGATAAATATTATGATGAAGATTTGAAAAAGTTAAAAAAAGAAGGTAGATACGAGGATATTTATAACAAGTATGGTGAAAGCGAATACAACAAATTACTAATAAAGAGCATGTATAATGAAATAAAACAAGAAAAAGGAACAATAAAAGCAAATCTTTGGAGAATGAAACAAAAATTATTATATACAGCCAAAGTTATTGGATTTGATTTTGCTTTTTCAGCATTAGCTTTATCAGCAGTAGGAAATATAAAAAATGATGTAATAATAGGAAATAATGCTATTAAATATGAGAGTGAAATTGAAGAATATAATGAAAAAAATTCTGAATATGCTGATAAGATTAATTCAATGAATTTAAGTGATACTCAAATTTTTATGAAAACAATGGACGATATGTGGAAAAACATAAAAGGATATGCTAATCCTGAAAAAGACATAAAAGGTTTTTTGGAATTAGATTTAGCAACAGAGGAAGGCTATGGAGTTTGCCGTAATATGGCAAGTGATGTTGCAAAAAAATTAAATGCTATTAATCCAGAATATAATGCTAGAACTATGGCTGTATATATGAGTGAAAGTGGAGAGTATCAAATAGCAGATATAAAAAGAAATGTTATAGAAACAAATAATACAGTAACTGATCAAGAGCAACAAGCAAATGAGGATTCAACAGAGATAGTAAGCATTGCAATGGGAAATCATATGATAACTATGGTTGATATAGTAAAATATAATATAACTTTAGTACTAGATCCAACCAACCCAGGAATTGGAATATATAAAGATGGTAAAATTACTATGCTAAATTCTGATAAAGCTAATGATAGAGAATATAAAGCCAAAGAGTACATTAATACAACATTTAATTGAGCTAAGATGGGAGATACAGTAAAAGATTATTTTAGTACTTATAGGACACCTAATATCAGTGATGATGAAATTGAAAAGCTATTTGGATTAGAAGCTCAAAATAAAGCTTTAGCAGAAGTAAGAGCTATGGATACAGAAACAGCTATGGCGAGTAAAGATAAAGAAAATGATTTTTTAGAAAGCATAAAGGTAGATGTGAATACAAAATATGAACTAGAAAAATCATCAGAAGTAACCCAAAATGAAGAAAAAAGCACAGAAATTGAAGATAATGGACTAGAACAATAAATAAGAAAGAGGTAGAAATGGGACAATCTATTAGTTATGAACTATTACATAAAGATAAACAAACAGGAGCAAGAAGAGGAGTAATACATACTCCCCATGGAGATATACAAACACCAATTTTTATGCCAGTAGGAACACAAGCTACTGTAAAATCAATGACAGTAGAAGAACTAAAAGAAAATGGAGCACAAATAATATTATCTAATACATATCATTTATACTTAAGGCCAGGTAGTAAGTTAGTAAGAAAAGCTGGAGGGCTTCATAATTTTATGAGATGGGATAGACCTATACTTACTGATTGTGGTGGATTTCAAGTATTTTCATTAAGTGATTTAAGAACTATAACTGAAGATGGTGTAGAATTTAAATCACATTTAGATGGAAGTAAACATTTTTTCTCACCAGAAAAAGTAATGGAAATAGAAGAAGATTTAGGCGCAGACATAATTATGGCATTTGATGAATGTTGCCCATATCCATCTACATATGAATATACAAAAAATTCTATGGAAAGAACAACAAGATGGGCTAAAAGGTGTAAAGTTGCACATAAAACAGATCAGGCTTTATTTGGAATAATACAAGGTGGATTTTATGAGGATTTAAGAAAAAAATCAGCAGAAGATCTAATTGAATTAGACTTTCCAGGATATGCAATAGGTGGTATAAGTGTTGGAGAACCAAAAGAGGAATTTATAAAACTGCTTAAATATACAACCCCACTCATGCCAACTGATAAACCAAGATATTTAATGGGAGTTGGAACACCAGATTATTTGCTAGAAGCAGCATTATCAGGTATTGATATGTGTGATTGTGTACTACCAACAAGAATTGCAAGGAATGGGACTGCAATGACATCACATGGAAAAGTAGTAGTAAGAAATGCAACATATGCAGAAGACTTTTCACCATTAGACCCTGAATGTGATTGTTATACTTGTAAAAATTACACAAGAGCATACTTAAGACATTTAGTAAAATGTAATGAGATATTAGGAGATAGATTATTATCGATTCATAACATAAAATTCTTGACTAATTTAATGGAAAGAGTTAGAATTGAAATTGAAAATGATAATTTATTAAATTTTGTAAATGAGTTTTACCATAAATATGGATACACAAAAGAGGAGGAATAATATGGAATTAGTAAATAATATTCCAGAAAATAACAAAAAAGTTACTAAAATCAAATTGTGGTTTATAATAGTAATAGTATTAATAATATTACTATTATTATCAGCAATAGGAATTTGGATATATATTCAAAGTTTAACAAAAAATCAATTTAAATTTTATATTGATGGAGAAAAGCAATCTAAATATGCAGATAACTTATTTTTATATGAAGGAGAAAATGTATATATATCAATAAAAGAAGTTGCACCATTATTAGGATATAGAGTATATAATGGAGGATATGGACAATATACAGAAGATACAACAAAATGTTATATAAATAATTCAAAAGAAATAGTATCATTTGAAAGCAACTCTTCAAAAATATATAAATATAATGCACTAAATACTAGCAACAATGAAGGTCAAACATTTAACATTGATGAAACAATAAAACCATCAGGTACAAATTTATATATATCAACAGAGGGATTATCTAGAGCATTTAATGTTTTGTTTAGTCAAGATGCTGATAATAATAGCATATCAATATATACAATAAACTATTTAGCAGATTATTATTCAAAAAATATAGAAAATTCAGCGGTAACATCTGATACTAATGATTTTTCAGAATCAGTACTTTTTAACAATCAAAAAGCATTATTACATAATATGATGATAGTAAGAGATGCTCAAACCAAATTATATGGTGTAATAATGATGGATGATCCAACAAATCCAATTATAGGAATAAGATATGCAGGTATTGAGTTCATTGAAGGAAGTAATGATTTTATTGTAAAAACATCAGGGGCAAATGCAAAAGTAGGAATAATAGGAAGTGATGGAGTTACTAAAGTAAGGCTAGAATATGATGATATAAAAGAGATTGATAAAAACTTAGGATTATATTTGGTAACAAGTAATAATAAACAAGGTGTAGTAAATAGAAATGGAAAGATTATTGTATATCAAGAATATGATCAAATAGGTATGCCTAATACTATAGTTGATAGTAATGTTACAAATAAATATATATTATTTGATAATTGTATACCAGTAAAAAGAAATAATCTATGGGGACTTATAGATATTAATGGTAACCAAATAACACCTTTAGAATATGATGGATTTGGATGTAAAGCAGATACTTCAAAAGACACTAGATATGCAGATGTAACAGTAATTCCAGAACTAAATGGAATTGTTGTAGAAAAAGACGAAGTAAATGGAAATTCTAAAATTAAAAAATATGGACTTATAAGATCAGACGGTAGTGCATTTATAAATATAGTAATAGATAATATATACTCAATAACTTCACAAGGAGAAACAACATACTATGCATCAGTACAAAATCAAATAATAGATTTAGTAGACTTTGTATATCAACAACAATCTGGAAATACACAAAACAGTACAAATAGAAACACTACGAATAATGGAACAACAAATACAGTAAATACAATTAATAATAACACAGTAAATAATATACCAAACATATAGGTAAAATATTTAGGAAAGTTTGGATAACTTAACTAATAATATAAAAAAGGAGCTATAATGGATTATAATCAAATAATATTTACAATAGTAACAGTAGTACTATTATTATTGTTATACTATCTATCAATATTACCTAAGAAGAAACAAGAAAAAGAAATTAAAAAAATGCAAGATGAACTAAAAAAAGGTGATAAAATAATAACATATAGTGGACTTTCTGGAACAATAGAAGAAATACTAGAAGATAGAATTATATTATCTACAAATCCAGATAATGTAAAAATCTCAATTGAAAAATGGGCAGTTGCAGGAATAGATGATAGAGATATAAAAAATAAATAGAAACAAATTTTCATAAAGTAATAAAATATGTACCATTCACATATATTTACAGTAGAAAGGAAGGGTACATATGGAAAAAACAGAAAATAATAAAATTGGTTTTAAAGGAAATGGTATAAAAGTATTAATTGGAAGCATTATATCTATTGTAATTAGTATAATATTTTTACTTATTATATCAATTGTATTAACATATACAAACATACCAGAAAGTATCATAACTACAGCAGTTATAATAATATCAGCATTAAGCATACTTGTAGGAAGTATAATTAGTGCTATAAATATTAATAAAAATGGAATATTAAATGGAGCTTTAGTAGGAGCTATATATATGATTACAATATATTTATTATCAAGTATATTAGTCTCAGGATTTCAAATGAATCTTCAATCAGTAATTATGATAATAGTATCAATATTAGCTGGCATGGTAGGAGGAATTATAGGAGTTAATTTCCATAAATAATAAAGTTACAATAATGAAAGGATAAAAAAATGAAAGCACAAAAAAAATTAAATATTGTATTAATAGTACTAATAATTACACTAATTAGCATTATTTCTTTTATAGGTATATTTTATCAAAACAGAAATGAAATGGTAGATAAAATACCAGAATATACTTTAGGAACAGATTTATTAGGATACAGAAAAGTTATTTTAGAAGTAGATAATGATGAAAATACAGAAGAAGAAAAAATATATGATAATTTTGTAAAATCTGCTAGTATTATAAAGAAAAGATTAGCAACAATGAAAATAACAGATTATACTGTTAGATGTGATGAAAGTACAGGTCAAATTGAAATAACAATACCTGAAAATAACCAAACAGAGTATATATTAGCAGATATTACTCAACAAGGTAATTTTGATATAAAAGATAATTCTACAGGTGAGATTCTTATGAATAATGATGATATTAAAAGTGTAAAAACACAAACTGTAGAATCTTCATATATGTCATCAAAATCTATTAGTATGAATATAAATTTTAATTCTAAAGGAACAAAGAAATTTAAAGATATAACGAAAAATTATCAAAATGTTATATCAAATGAAACAGTAGCTAATGAAACTACTCAAAATGAAACATCAGAAGAAAATACAGTTCAAACAGAAGATGGAAATAACACAGAAGAAACATCAACAGAAGAAAAAGCAAAAGAAGTAAGCTTAAATATTGATGGGACAAGTATGATGACAACAACATTTTCTGAAATAATAGATAATGGAATCCTATCACTATCTTTTGGAAATGGTTCTGAAGAGTCAGACTTAAAAATAATAAAATATCAAGCTGAAAGTTTAGCAGCAATATTAGAAAATGAACCACTACCATTAAAATATAAAGTAACAGGTAATTTGTACATTTCTACACCAATAGAACAAAGTAATATAAATACAATTATATATATAGGAATAGCAATTGCATGTATAATCTTTATAGTAACTATAATAAAGTATAAAACTAAAGGTCTAGCAATATCTATAAGTGAAATAGGTTTCATAGCATTATATCTTTTGATTTTAAGATATACAAATGTAGTTCTATCATTAGAAGGTATATTTGGAATAGGTGTTGTATACTTTATTAATCATATATTTAATATAATGTACTTAGAAAATGAGAAGAATGACGCGAAAAAATCATATGTCGTATCTTTAAAGAAATTTGTATTAACAACAATACCAGTATTTATATTGTCAGTAGTATGTTGTTTTGCAGGTTGGATGTCAATATTTAGTTTAGGAATGGTTATGTTTTGGGGATTAATTGTTAGTATTATATATAATTCTATAATAACACAACTATTTATAATAAATATGAAAAAATAAGGAGAACCACATGAATAAGAAAAATAAAATAATATGTATAATATTAGTAATTATATTTATAGCATCTATTATTACAACTGGTATTATAGGACTAAATGTTGGCGCTGAATATTTAGGGGGAACATCAATTACTATAGACTTAAAAAAAGAATATGAAAGTAAAGATATAAAAAATATAGTAAAAGAAATATGGAAAGATGAATCTATATTAATACAAAAAGTTGAAGTATATGATGAATCAGTTTCAATAAAAGTATCAAGTGCATCTGATGAACAATTAGAAGAATTGTTAAGCAAGATAAATGAAAAATATAAATTAGAATTAACTAAAGATGATTTAACTATATTCTATAACTCAAATGTGAAATTACGAGATATTGTAATTCCATATATTATACCTATAATAATAACAACAGGGTTAATAGTTGTATATTACTCAATAAGATTTAGAGGAGTAAAAGAAATATTAGAATTATTGCTTAAATTAGTAGGAGTAGAAGGAATAATTTATAGCATATATGCATTAATAAGAATACCAATAAATAATTTAACAATGCCAATAGCAATAATGGCGTATATAGCTACTGTGATTTGGGTAACATTAAAAAGTGAAAATAAAGAAAAAGATCAATAGTAAAGAAAGATATTAGATTAAGAATCTAATATCTTTTTTTGTTAGCTTTTAACCCTAAAATATAAACGATTAATAATAATTACCATAACATATATATAATGTCTATATTTGGAATTATATTAGAAAGTATATTATTAATATGCTCTATTACAGGATATATATTAGAAGTAAGAAAAAGTAATCAGAATGTAAAAAAAGACTATGAAAAATAATAAATTTATAGTATAAATATATAAGATAAAATTTAGGAGTTAAATATGGAACTAATTGAGCAAATAAAAAAATATAAACCATATAATGAACAAGAAGAAAGAGATAAACAAATAATATTAAGATACATGAATACATTTGACAATATATTTACTAGAGAAAATGAATTTGGACATTTAACTGCATCATCATGGGCTGTTAATAAAGACAAAACAAAAGTATTAATGATATATCATAATATATATAAATCATGGGCATGGACAGGAGGTCATGCAGATGGTGATGAAAATTTATTAGAAACAGCTATTAGAGAATTAAAGGAAGAAACAGGAGCCAAAAACGTAAAAGTATTAAATGATAATATATTTTCATTAGAAGTTATATGTGTTAATGGACATGTAAAAAGAGGAAAATACGTATCTTCACATGTGCATTTGAATATAACTTATTTATTAGAAGTAGATGAAAATGAAGTGCTAAAAATAAAGGAAGATGAAAATAGTGGAGTAAAATGGATTAATATAGACGATTTAGAAAAAAGTGTAAGTGAAGAATGGATGATGGAACATGTTTATAATAAGCTAAAAGAAAAAGTTAAACTATACTAATAATACAATTTGCACAAATTGGAAAAAATTGAATAAAAAATAGTATGTGCATTGTTTACAGTACACATACTAGTTAAATATATGTTTCGTTACGACCAATGACACATTTTTTAATGTAAATATATAATAACATTTTTTTTATTTTTGTCAAATGGAATTAAAAAAATGCCCGTTTTCAAGAGCAACTTTTTATTTGGTAGCGAAGGAGAGGATCGAACTCACGACCTTTCGGGTATGAACCGAACGCTCTAGCCAGCTGAGCTACTTCGCCATAACTTTTAGCAATACTTATTATACAATAACAAAAATAAATTGTCAACAATTACTTTATTAATTCATTATCTTTTTCAGAAATAACATTATCAAAAAAAGGAGAATCGAAAAAGTCTCGTAAAGATATTTTATATCCTTCGCAAATATGCAATAATGTAGAAATTTGAGGATCATTACTGTCACCACTCATAAAACTACCTAAAGTGGATGGAGTAAGTCCAGCATTTGTAGACAAAGTATTTAAATTTATATTATTTTCAGTATTAAGTTCTATTATTCTTTGCCTGATTGCAGTAGATAATTGCATACTTTCCTCCCTTATATTTTTTGAGTATAACAAAATAAATGTAAAAACGTTAACGATATACCGTAAACAGAGCAAGTTTATTAAAAATATTCACTAATTTGTTCTAAATTAGTAAAAGAGTGATGTCTTAAAATATCATAAGCAACAACACAAACTGAATTAGATAAGTTTAAAGAGCGAAGAGTATTTCTCATAGGTATACGAATGGTATTATCTAAATATTTTAAAAGTAAATCTTCTGGAAGCCCTTTTGTTTCTTTCCCAAAAAGAACAAAAACTTCATCCATATTTTCATAATTTGGTTCTGAATAAACATGTTTCCCTTTAGTAGTAGCAAAGAACATATTATGTTTTTCAGGAGAATATTTATTTAAAAAATCATTTAGTGATAAATGTTCTTCTATATCTAATTTATCCCAATAATCAAGCCCAGATCTTTTAACAGCTCTATCAGATATGCTAAAACCCAAAGGATAAACTAAATGAAGTTTTGCTCCAATAGCAGCACAAGTTCTTGCTATATTTCCAGTATTTTGTGGAATTTCTGGCTCAACTAATACAATATTTAAGTTCATATAATTAATTTCCTTTCTAGATCTACGTAATTTTTTTTCTATATAAAAACGAACATAAAAATGTTCGTTAAATGAATAATTTCTATATTAAATTATTTTAATTCAGATGAAGTTCTTACATCTTCAGCCTCTACTTCTTTAAATAGAGGATCCTTGAAAAAATCTTGTAATTCTACATTAGCACCTTCACATAGATGTAATAAAGTAGTTAATGTAATGCTATTACTTTTTCCGTTCATAAAACTACTTAAAGTAGAATAAGGAATACCAGAATTTAATGATAATTTATGAAGAGTGATATTTCTTTCATCGGCAAGGTTAATAATTCTTTGTCTTACTGCTGTGCAAAGTAACATAACTATACTCCTTTCAATAACCTTTTGAAATTTACTAAATTTCGAAAAAAGTATAGCAAAGAAAACGAAAAAAAGATGACGTTAAACCGTTAACATTTAAGCGTTTCCCAAATTTCATATAATATAAAGTTGTTTAATCTGCTAGTTTATATAATGCCACATATTTAATAATTTTATACTATATTTTGGAAGATATTGTTTATTTTAAAAAAATGTGATATACTTAGAAATATAAAAAATTAAGAAAGGTCAAAAATGATACATATTATTATTTTTAGTATTATAGCTTTATCTATATTCATAGCTACATTTTTAAAATTAATAAAAGAAAATAATGCAAACTATTTATTTGCATTAATACCAGAATTTATAGGAATTTGTATAGATTTTATCTGCATATTTTTAGTTATAGAGCCAAATTGGTTTGTTATTACATTAATGTATTTATTAAGTATAGTTATTCCAATAATAAGTGTCATACTAAGAAATAATAACATAAATTTAATAGAACTAATAAGTTTAACTAAAGCAAATTATTATGAAAATAATAATAGAAAAGAAGAAGCAAAGCAAATTTTATTAAACAATGTACAAAAATATAAAAATAGCTATTTATCTAATAAATCCTTAGCTGAATGGTATGAAAAAAATAATGAATTAGAAAAGTCAGAATATTTATATCAAAAAATCATTGAATTAAAGCCAAAGAATTTAAACAATTATTTAAAATTAGCACATATATATAAAGAAACAGATAAAAAGGATAATGCAGTAAAAATATTAGAGAATTTACTTAAAAATAAACCAGAAAATTTAGAAGCGAGCTTACTTTTAGGAGATATACTATATTCAAATGAAATGTTTAAAGAAGCTATTAATATATATAAGCAAGCATTAAATTATAATCCAGGAGAATATGAATTATATTATTCTTTAGGAATGACATATACTAGATTAAATGACTTCCAAAATGCTATGGAATATTATAAAAAAGCAGCTACAATTAATTCTGTAGTAAACGCTGGAAATCTTAATATGGGACAAATTTCTTTGATTTTTAATGAATATGATGAAGCAGAAAAATACTTTATACAATGCAGTGAATCAGAAGATGAAAAGCTACAATCTCAAGCATATTACTATTTAGCAAAAATAAAATTAATAAATGGGCAAAGAGATTTAGCAATTCAATATGCAAATTTAGCATTAGAAATAAATCCATCTATAATTAAGATTATGGAAAAGGATGAATATTTTACAGTAATTATTGGGAAAGTGCAAACAAAACAGAACAAAAGAGTTCAAAGTAAAATAAATATAAAGGAAGAAGAATTAATAAATCATCTTAATAAAACATATAGAGTAGTTGAAAAGTTAACAACAAACCAAAAAGAAAATAATTTTATAGATAAAGAACAAGAAATTTAAAGTGAATAAATGATTCACTTTAAATTTTTTTATTACATAGTATATCTCAAAGGAGGTATTTATGGGATATAATTTTTTAGTAATTGGAGGAGATAAAAGAATATCATTACTTGCAAAAAAATTGAAAAAAGATGGAAACAATGTAAAGACATATGCAAATAAGGTTGAAAACATAGAAGAAATAGAATCAAAAAATGAATTATATAATAATAAATATGAAATAATAATTAGTGGAATACCAATAAGTAGGGATAATGTGAATGTATATACACCACTTAGCGATAAAAAAATTACTTTAGATGAAATAAAAGAAATATCAAAAAATAAAATTCTCATTGCAGGTAATATAGGAGAATTAAATGGGAAAGATATATTACAAGATGAAGCTTTAACTATACTTAATACTATTCCAACTGCAGAAGGTGCAATTCAAATAGCAATGGAAGAAACTACCTATACATTATCTAACTTAAAAGTAATGGTATTAGGATTTGGGAGAGTTGGAAAAATATTATCTAATAAATTAAAAAATATTGGTGCAGAGGTTTATTGTGTTGCTAGAAAAGAATCAGATTTAGCATGGATACAGGCATATGGATATAATCCAATAAAACTAGAAAATATCAAAGAAAACATGTGCAAAATGGATATAGTATTCAATACTGTTCCAGTAGAAATATTAAACAAAAATGTATTAATTTTAATGAACACTGAAACATTAATAGTAGATTTAGCATCATTTCCAGGAGGAGTAGATTATAATGCAGCAAAAAAATTAGGAATAAAAGCTATATTGGCTTTAGGACTTCCAGGAAAAGTAGCACCTGATACAGCTGCAGAATATATAAAACAATATATATATAACAATTTGTAAAGTGCAGAATAATTATAATGATATTATGAATATATAATAGGAAAATTTAACTTTCCTATTATATATAAAAATAAAAAAACAAAAAATGACAAAAATACATAAAATATTACAAATATTACAAATATTACATTTGATTTACATTAGCCAATAAAATGTTGACTTTTCGATAAAAAAATATAAAATGTATTAAGAAGTTAAAAATGGAAAAATAAAACTGAATATTTATTTTTTGTATGCAAATCATAAAATATATAATCAAAAGAAGGAGTAATAAAAATGCAGGAAAGATTAGGAATTAGTATAACTAATCAAGTAATAAAATATGCAAAAGTTTCAAAAAATAATAATGACATAAATGTCTTATCTTTTGGATTAAAGTTTTATGATAATTTGCAAGAAGATATTATGCAAATTATAAACGAAACTGATAGCACTAATATACCAATATGTATTAATACGAAAAATGAAAAGGTAGCATACTTTAGCACATTTGGATTATTAAATAAAAATGATACTAAAAAAACTATTAATACAGAATTTGAAACCATGTGTGCAGATAACCATTTAAATGCTAATGCATATGAAGGTAGATATATTATTGTTAATGACATATTAAATAGAGATAGAAATAAAGTTATATACTTTTTTGATGGAAAAAGTGATTTAGATGAGAGAATATTATCAGTAAGAAATGGAAAAGTAAAAAGTATTACTCCGCTTTCAACTTCAATTGCAAATATAGTAGAAGCTAAAAGAAATGAAAATGCAATGATTGTTAATATAGAAGATAAAACTACAGTAACAACAATTATAAATCAAAAAGTTTATAATATAGATCAAATTGAAAGTGGAATGCAAGAAGTTATAGAAAAAATAAATGAAAGAGAAAATTCGTATTCTAAAGCATATGAGGTATGTAAAAATTCAACAATATATACAATGGAAACAACAGAATTAGAAGATACAAATAACTCATATCTACCTCTTATTGTTCCAACATTATTTAATATAGTACAAGAAGTAAAGAAACTTAAAGAAAGCTACAATAGAATAGATAAAATATATTTAACAGGATTGGGAACCTCAATAAATAATATAGAATTGTATTTCCAAGAATATTTTCAAGATGCTAAATGTGAAATATTAAAACCATTTTTTGCAGAAAACAATAATAAAATAAATATAAAAGACTATATAGAAGTAAATAGTGCAATAGCATTGGCATTAGATGGATTGGAATTAGGACTAAAGAGTTTGAATTTTAGGACAAGCAATTGGAAAGATGACTTAGAAACCATATTACATTCAGATATTAAATCATTAGGAAAAGGCAAAAGTAAAGGAAGATCCAGACCAAGCTTCAGTTTTGATATGAACCTCAAAGGGGAACTTACAGTAAGTGAAAAATGGCTAGTAAGGTGTATAACTACTGTAATAGTAATTATGGTTATATATAGTGTATGTTCATCGTTTTTAGGTGGACAGATAATATCTAAAACAAACGATGCACAAGAAATTATACAAGATACAAATAGTCAAATGTCATTAGTACAAGAAGATGATAGATTAGTATTAAGTAAAGAACAAGATTATAAAGATTTGATTGCAAACTTAGAAGATGTAAATTCAGAATTAGCAACAAAAAGAGCAAGAAAAAATCAAATACCAACATTACTAAATCAAATAGTATACATTATACCTAAAAGTGTACAATTGACTAAAATAACAAATACTAATTCATCAGATGACAAACAACACATTATTATAACTGCACAATCAAAACAATATGAACAACTTGCATATTTTAAAGCAAAAATAAACAATAATGGATATCTAAAAAATGTATCTTCAACAGAAGGAACAAAGCAAGGTGAATATGTAGTAGTAGTTATTGAAGGGGACCTACCATAATAAAATTAAGAAGGAGAATTGCAAATTGAGAAAACTATTAATATCAATATTGTTAATATTAATAATAATAATGACAGCATTATTTATAAAAAATGGTATCAGTATTGGTCCATTAGAAGTATATGGTGTAAGCAAAATAGGAAATTTAAATGATGAATTAACAAAAAAAATAGAACAAGCTAATTCAATAAATGATAGTTATGCAAGTAATCTTACAAAATTAAAACAGGATATATCTTCACTTATTAGAACAAAAGAGGAATGCTTAAATAAGATTAATCTTAGTACAGAAAGCCAGTTACAAAATGCAACACAAACAAAGAATTATACGATTGAATATTTGTGGAGCCGAATTGGAAATCATGCTACTAAGGAAGGCGTAATAATACAATTTGATGTAGTAAGTGGAACAGTTGAAAGTTATAAAACATTAAAATTTAGGGTTACTGGAAATTATTTATCAATTACAAATTTTATAACTTCATTAGAAAATGATTCTACATTAGAATTCACAATTGACAACTTTGAAATGACAAAAAGTGAAGCTACATTTACTGTAAAAGATGTAAAGGTTAAACAAGAAGTTACTACAACACAAGTTCCAACTAATAATTCATCAACTTCAAGTAACACAAATACTAATACAACAAATTCACCAAACAGCAATACTGTTACAAATACAGTAAGATAGGAGAACATTATGAAATCAATTGTAAAAGAAATTTTTATTATATTATTAGTATGTATAACTATAGTTTTGATTATGACAGTAATATTTTATAATTTTATTCCATCAAATAAAATTATACCTACAAAAGTTACAGCATATGAAAGGCCAGAAAATATAGAATCAGAAATTAGCGTAGAAACAGATAACACATTTACAATGCAAGAACAGGATTATACAGTACAAGATTCAGACTTAAATAGATATAGACAATCACAAAGTTATAATCCAGGAAAGCCTGACCCATTTTCAGAGTATAGTGAAGAAGTGACACCATCAGAAGGAGATAACACTCAGAATACTGGATCAAATCCTAATACAAACACTAATACAAATGTAAATAAAAACGTAACAGACAATTACTATACATCACAAAATGTTGGAAAAGGCACAAAATAATTTAATTTTGGTAATATTTATTAATTTATATAAATATATACAAATTTTACTAAGGAGGGAATTTATTATGTTTAAGAAAGAAAGAGGTATCACTTTAGTGGCATTAGTAGTAACAATAATAGTTCTATTAATATTAGCTGGTGTAGCTATAAGCTTAACAGTTGGAAACAATGGACTATTCAGTAGAGCAAAAAATGCAGCAAATACATGGAGAGAAGCAGAAACAAACGAAGCAAGCGAAATGAATAGTGCAGTTACAGAATATGATGAATTATATAATCAATATTTTGGAACACCATCTAATCCATCTGCTGTATCACCAACAGAGCCTAATGTATAAAACTCTATTATTTAAATATAATAGTACTAAATATGAGGGTTACCTAAATTATCGTATTTAGGTAACCTTTATTAATTAAAAAGGAAAAAAAATGAATATTTTATTATATATTATAATTTTTATAATGGGAAGTTTATTTGGTAGCTTTCTAACACTTGCAACATATAGAATACCACTAAAGCAAAATATTACACATAAAAGGTCATATTGCCCAAAATGCAATCACAAATTATCTTTCTTAGATATGTTTCCAATAATTAGTTACATATTCCTTAAAGGAAAATGTAGATACTGCAAATCAAAAATAGGTTCTAGATATTTTATTATAGAAATATTATCTGGAATTGCTTTTGTCATATTAGCAGTACTATTAAATATTAATATTTACAATATACGAATTGAACAAATTGCAGAATTCGGATTTGGAGTTTTATATATAGTATTTCTATTTCTTATTGCTGGAATAGATAAAGAACGCCACAAAATAAATAAGGGAGTTCTTATATATGGAATTGCAATTTCAATATCATATATGTTGTATCAATTTGCTTCAGCAGAATTTAACACAAATAGATTTATTATATACTTAGTTATTGTTGCTATTATTTTACTCTTAAGCATATATCAAATGCAGAAAAAGGGAAAAGACGAATATGAACTTAGTATACTTATAGTATGTATAATAATGTGTTTTTTCACATATGAAGTTGCAACAATATTTTCAATAATTATAACAATATTAATTATAGGAATAAAAATAATAGTTAATAAAATCTTAAATAAAGGGAAAAAATATAAAATAAATATAGAAAACCAACCAATAGCTTTTTACTTATGTATAGCTAATTGTTTAACTGTATTATTTGCATATACTCTATATTTACTTTATTAGGTGATAAAATGAATAAGAAAATAAATAGTCAAAAAGGTGCTACGGGAATAGATGTTGCAACAGGGGCAATTATATTTATGCTCTTTACTTCTACAATTTTTACTTTGTATTTGCAAATATTTAAACAATCATCATTAGTAAAAATTCATGAAGAAGCAATGGGATATATAATTGAAATATGTGAAGACATAGATATGCAAACTTATCAAACAACAGAAAATTTAGAAACCTATAAACAGCTAGTAATTTCGCAAATAAATTTTCCTGTAGATAAATATGATTTAGTGCTTACACAAGAAAAATATATAGACACAGATACAAGTGCAACAGATTTAGTAAAAAGAATAAAAATAAATGTAAAATACAATTTTGACAATAAAGAAAGAGAAATACAGATTAATAAAATAAAAGTTAAAGAGTAGGTAAAAATATGAAGTCTGAAAAAGGGGTTACATTACTTGTTTTAGTTATATATGTTCTTATATTCAGCATAGTAATGGGAATATTAGCTAATTTAAGTAGTTATATTTATGGAAATTTAAAGTATGTAAATGATAACAGTATAGATGTTAGCGAATTTAATAAATTTAACACATATTTTATAAAAAATGTAAAATCTAATAAAGATGCAAAAGTAAATAATACTACTAATGGAATACAAATTATTTTTGAAGATGGAGATATATACGAATATATAACAAATGAAAAAAGTATATATAAAAACAAACAAAAAATAGCGAAAAATATTAAATCATTTACTGCTCAAAGATTAGTACAATCAATTAATAATAAATATTATTTAGATATTTCAATTGATGTTGGTGCAAGTGATAACACAAGTTATACAAAAACAATAAAATATGTTTTGAAATATTGGTAATAAAAAGAAAGGAAAATGAAAATGGCAACAAATCAAAAAGAACCTTTAGGAATTGAATTAGTTAGAAGAGGTGTTGTTAGACAAGACGACATAAGCATAGCTTTAGATTATCAAAGAAATCATCCAAGGGAAAAATTGGGAGATATTTTATATGAATTAAAGCTAGCTGAACCAAGAAAGCTTTTAAATGCTATGGGAGAAATATTTGGGGAAAAGACAATATTTTTAACAGATGCAGATGTAAGAGTAGATATAACTAAATATATATCATTAGATATTGCAGCAGACTCAAAAGCGATTCCTTTTGATGTACAAGATGGTGTGGCAAGGGTATGCTTTGCAGATATAACAAATTCTCAAAAAGTTGAAACAATTAGATTATTGATGCTAAATAAGGGATATGTAATGGAAAGATATGTTACATTTTCTAAAAATATAAGTGAGGTATTAGAATCATTTTCTAAAGTCTCAACAGAATCTATTGACACAGATGCAAATGGAACCAGCATAGTAGACAATATAATAAGAACAGGAATGAACAAAAGGGCAAGTGATATACACATTGAGCCACTTGAATCAGAAGTAAGAGTGAGATATAGAATTGATGGAAAATTATTTACAGTTGCCAAAATAGATAAAGATAAACAATCACAGATAATAGGTAGATTAAAAGCAATATCAAATATGCATCAAGAAAAACAAGAGCCACAAGATGGTAGAATTATAATGTATCCAGAATATAATATACGTGTTTCTTCACAAAAAAATATACATGGAGAAAAATTTGTTTTAAGACTTTTAAAAAAGGATACTAATATAAAGAACTTATTTGAATTGGGATATCCAAATGATGAAAAATTATTAAAAGATGCATTTGACAAAAGAAATAGTATAACAGTTATAGCAGCACCAACTGGAGAAGGAAAAACAACAACATTATATAGTGTAATAGAATATCTAGATAGACCAGAAATAAATATAACAACAATTGAAGACCCAGTTGAAATCCGTATACCTGGATTAAATCAAATTGAGATAGATGCAAAGACAACTTTTGCAGGTTCATTAAGGACAGTATTAAGACAAGATCCAGATATTATATTAGTTGGAGAAATTAGAGACTCAGAAACAGCAGAAATAGCAATGCAAGCAGGACAAACTGGACACTATGTATTATCTACAATACACACACTAAATGCTATAGAAGTTATATCAAGACTTAGAAAAATGAATATTTCTAATTATGATATATCAAGTACACTTGCAACTTGTATATCACAAAGATTAGTAAGAAAATTGTGCCCAGACTGTAGAAGACAAAGATTTTTTACAGACGAAGAAAAACAAATAATACAAAAAATAGGTGAAAGATATAATGTTCAATTTAATTTAGATAGTAGTATAACATATGATGCAGTAGGATGTGAAAAATGTAACAATAGTGGTTACTTTGACAGAATAGGAGTATTTGAAACACTAACTATAACAGATAGCATAAAAGACCTTATTGTAAAAGATGCGTCTACATTAGAAATAAGAGACCTAGCTTATAAAGAAGGATATAAGCCATTAGTAGTTGAGGGAATTAGAAAAGTTATAGATGGTATTACAACATTAGAAGAGTTAAACAGCAAGTTATTATTTTATTAGGGGGAAGAGAGAATGATAGACGTAAATGCGATTTTATTAAAGGCTAAAAAGGAAGGTGCATCTGATGTACACTTTATACCAGGATTAAAACCAACACTAAGAATCAATAGAGACTTAGTAGATGTTGAAGATCAAGATATAATTACAAAGGAAGATATATTAGAAGTATATGATTATTTTCTAAAGGGAAATGTAGATAGGGACAAATTCTTCAGAGAAAATAAAGTATTAGATACATCAGCAGTATTTGAAGATATTCGTTTAAGAGTAAATATATCATATTCAGATGGTCTGCCAGTAATTACATCAAGATTAATAAAGAAAGAGTTACCAACATATGAAGATTTGGGCGTTCCAGATATAGTTAGAAGAATGACACATCAAACACAAGGATTGTTATTAGTAACAGGAAAAACAAACTCAGGTAAATCAACAACATTAAATGCTCTTATAAACTATATTAATGAAAATGAAAACAAAAAAATACTAACATTAGAAAGCCCAGTAGAATATAAACATGAAAGCAAAAAATCTATTATTATACAAAAAGAAGTAGGAGTTGGTGGAGATGTACCAGCATATAGCATAGGTACTAAAAACTCACTTAGAGAGGACTGCGATATCTTAATCATAGGAGAGATAAGAGATAGAGAAACAATGGATGCTGCTATTGAAACAGCAGAATCAGGACATTTAGTAATAGGTACTCTTCATACAAAATCATGTGCAGAAACAATAGACAGAATGATCAACTTTTATGATGTAGGAGATCAAACACAACAAAAATACTTGATAGCGTCATTACTAAAATTAGTTGTATCACAAAGATTAATAAAGAACAAAAAAGGAACTTTATCATTAGTTCCAGAAGTAATGGTAGTAGATAATGTTATAGCAGGATTAATTAGAAAAGAAAAGCTAAGTGTTGCAGAAATAGAAGATGCAATACAAAGCTCATCAGCAAATGGAAGTATAGGTTTAATAAATTCATTAGCGAAACTATTTACAGATGATGAAATAACTTTAGACCAAGCAAAAGCACAACTAGAAGAAAAGAATTTAGAAGTATTAAACAGAACAATAATGCAACTAAGAATAAAAAAAGAAGGACAAGACCAAATGCAACAAAGACAAGATCCAATGTCAAATAATAATATGAGAATGGGACAATATTAAAAGGAGGTAGAATATGCCAGAATATATATATAGAGCAGTAGATGAAAATGGTATTGTTGTAAGAAATAGAGTTCAAGATAAAAGTAAACAAAATCTTATAAAAAAGCTAAAAGTAAATGGATTTATGCCAATAGATGTTACACAAGTTAGTTTTGGAAAAAATAAAAAAAATACAATGAAAAGGAATGAGACAAACATAGATGAAATTATGCAATTAGCAAATTCAGCAGATGTGGCAAAATCAAAAAATGTAAGAAAATTCTCTACAATAGAAAAAATAAATATGAAACTTTCAAAAACTGAAAGAGTAACAAGTAGAGAAATAGTAATATTTACACAAAATTTATATCTTCTAAAAAAAGCTGGATTTAATAATGTTCACGCATTATCTACAATTATACAGTCAACAGAAAATAATACTCTAAAAGGTATATTAGAGGATATATTAGCAGGAGTTGAAGCAGGAGATTACATGTATACAACAATGGAATATTATTCAGATATATTTCCATATATATATATAAACCTAGTTAGAGTTGGGGAATTATCAGGATCTCTAGATGAATCTCTAAGACAAGCAGTAGAATATTTAGATTCTTCAGAAGCTTTAACAAAAAAATTAAAGAAAATATTAATTCCTAATATTGCACAATTTGTAGTATTATCAGTATTACTATTCTTTGGTAGTATGTATGTAGTACCAATAATACAAGATATATTTGCACAAGTAGGAAGTGCAGATCAGCTTCCAGCAATGACAATAGCATTTTCAAATTTCTTAACAGTGGTACAAAAAAACTGGTTTATACCAACAGCTATTTTATTAGCAATTATAGCAGGAATTGTATTATATGTAAGGACTCCTAAAGGAAAATATAGATGGGATTATTTTAAATATAGAATGCCAATATTCGGAAAATTGATATTCGCAATAGATTTTTCAAGACTATCAAAAGCTATGGTATTGAACTTAAAAAATGGTATGAGAATACAAGAGGCACTTGAAGTTAGTAAAAATGTGGTAAAAAATCTGGTTATGCTCTCAATAATAGAAACGTCAATAAATAATATAATTATAGGTGATTCATGGGTTGATCCATTTGAAAAATCAGGATTAGCTGAGCCAATGATAACAGAAATGCTTAAAATAGGTATGCAAACAGATTTACCAAATATGATGGAAAAGCTAGTTGAATATATGGATATGGATATAGACCAAATTATAGAAAGAATAGTAAAAGTATTGCCACAAATAATGTACTCAGTAATTGGTGTATTAATCATATTCATAACAGTAGTAGTACTTGTTCCATGTATTCAAGTATATATGGGTAATTTCTTATTCTCAGCAGCAGGACTTTAAAAAAGAAAGAAAAATGGAAAAGAGAATAATCTCTTTTCTATTTTTATATTATAGGAAAGTTCTCCAAACTTTCCTAAATATAAATCAATGTACAC